>NZ_JBQFRV010000013.1:0-142110 GCF_056537565.1 Ruegeria sp. C8 | reverse complement strand
CTGGGGCTAAGTGCTTCGGATAGATGGCTGGCAATGGTTCTGCATTCCCAAGCCTGTCACGTTCAACGGTCACGTCAAACAGTTGGCGCATCGCTGTGACCGGGATGGTGTTGGAGTAGAGGTTGCACATGGCTCCAAAAGCTACGCACAAGACCTAAGTTGGACAAGGCTGCGCGACTTTCCGTGTCGCAAAGCGACGTGATCTATTGGCTGACCCATGGTAGTGGCCCAATGAAAGGGCACTCCATGACAGCGAAACAAAAATTACAAAACCCGACAGTTGGTATTGCGTTCGTACTGATCGGAATATTGGCGATTTCTATCAATGATATGCTGATTAAATTCCTGTCTGGCGGTTACCCCTTGCACCAGATGGTGTTTGCAAGATCATTGATCGGAATCGGATTTAGCTTTGCCCTAGTCCAGATGGAGGGCGGTTGGCGCATCCTGAAAACCGATCAGCCAGGTCTTCACCTTCTGCGCGGTCTGTTGATTGTGGTAGCCAATCTGACGTTCTTTACAGCCCTCGCGGTAATGCCCCTGGCGGAAGCCACGGCTGTTTTCTTCGTCGCTCCCTTGATGATCACTTTGCTGAGTATCCCATTGCTTGGCGAAAGAGTTGGGCCGATGCGGATTGGTGCCGTGATTGTGGGATTTTTGGGCGTGGTGATCATGACCCGCCCCTGGGAGGCCGGCGGCGAGCGTGAGGTTGGTCTGCTGATGTATGCCCTTCCGGTTCTTGCTGCGTTCACCTATGCCCTCAACAACGTGATGACTCGTTTCTTGGGTGCAAAGTCCAAGGCCTCAGCAATGGCTGTTTATATTCAGGCGTGCTTTATCGTTGTCAGCCTGTTGTTCTGGTCAGTGGCAGGGGATGGGCGCTTTGCGAGCGCGTTTGAAAACGAAAGCTTGATCTTCTTGCTGCGTGCCTGGGTTTGGCCCGAAGGGACTGACCGCTGGTTGTTTATTGGGCTCGGATTCAATTCTGCAATCATCGGGTATTGCCTCGGCCAGGCTTACCGCATGGCAGACGCGGCGACAGTGGCGCCATTTGAATACGTCGGTCTTCCTATGGCCGTTTTCTGGGGATGGGTCATCTGGGGAGAGCTCCCAAACCTGCCTGTCGCCATTGGTATCGCACTGATCTTGGGGTCAGGACTGTTTGTATTTTTGCGTGAGCGTCAGAAAAAGAGGCACATTGTTACTGAAAAGAGAGTGCATCGTCGATATTAGATGCCAAATCAATTCGGGCCAAAAGTCGCTTAACAGTTTTCTGGGATATTGAAATTCAATCGCAGTTGAGCGCTGATGAATCGTACAGTTGATGGGAAGAGAACTCTGATGCGAAACACGTTCATTGTTGCTGTGTTATTTCTTGCCGCTTGTAGCAATCAACCCGCAGAGCCATTAACCCGGCTTTATCCCGGTGAGACCCCTGAGCTACGAGTGATGATCAATGAAACTGCGGACGCAAACGGTGTGCCGCGAAGCCTTGTACACCGAGTGATCCAACGAGAAAGTGATTACCGCCCCAGTGCCCGAAATGGCCCCTACTACGGGCTGATGCAGATTCTACCTGCCACAGCGCGCCAGATGGGATTTCGTGGACAGCCTTCCGACCTCTTGGACGCTCAGACCAATCTGACATACGCCGTGAAATACCTTCGCGGTGCCTGGATGGTTTCGGATGGAAATGAGCCCGAAGCGGTCATGTGGTATGCCCGCGGCTATTACTACGAAGCCCGTAACAGATGCATGCTTGTAGCCACGGGGCTTCGGGATACCGAGGTCCGAAAATACTGCGGCTGAGGTCCTTCCCATAGGAATTGCAGAAAGCTCCCGATACACCGCAAACAGCCTTCTTTATACAAAGTAGCTTGCACGTTGGAGCCCTGTTTTGCGCGTCCCGCAGAGTTCAGGAGATTGATATGTGCGCCGAACACTCAAGAAAATTCAAAGGGGCGCGTGACAATCGGCCGATCATTTTGTTCGTTGCCGGCTTCGGCGACAATGGAAGCATGTTTGACGAATTGACTGAGACACATCTTGCTTTCAGCCATCGTTTGTTGCCCATCAATCTTCCAGGATTTGGCGCTGCGCCTCTTGCGGAGGGAACAACACTCGAAGCCCTCGCGCAATACGTGTCAAATGAAGCAACAAAGTATGAGGCCGAAACTATCGTCGCCCATTCAGTTGCTTCGATCATAGCTTCCTTGGCCGTCCGCCGGGCAGACTGCCCTTTGACTAAAATCGTTTCTCTGGAAGGAAACATTACAGCCGCAGATGCCTATTTTTCCGGGACAGCGGCCGACTACGCTAGTCCGGCAGAGTTTCGCAAAGCGTTTCTGGGGCGGCTAGATGAAATGGCGAAGTCTGAACCGATCATAAGAAGATATCGCGACGAAGTCTCAAAGGCCGATCCTTCAGCGCTTTGGCAGCTCGGCATTGACGCCCGGAAGTTTTCATCAGATCACTTACCAGGTGAGGTTTTGCAACACGCAGCTAACGTTACATATTTGTACAATCCCGATAATTGTCCCGAAGACACCGTCCGTTGGCTGGAAGAAAACAAGATGAACCATGTCATCTTAGAAAACGCCACACATTGGCCGAGCGTTGACCAGCCTGAAGTGCTCGCAGACAAAATCGCTGAGGCGCTTACAGAAATCTAGTGGAGTTGCAAATTAGAGTTTGATGAAAGTAGGGCCGCGAACCTCTGGGTTTGCAAAGTCTCGTTTCGAAGGTCTGCCAAGTGCCGTCCGCTTAAAACTTCAGTGTCCTCTTTTACCCCTGGCGGAACTTGCAGAAGCCCTCATTTTGCTCGACTGTTCTGACCTGCCGCAGGTCGTGTGCCAACCCAAGTTTGAAATCAAAGCTTGTTCGGGCCGAAGTTTGTCGCACTGACCTTGTCTGTTTGTGAGTGCCGGTTCCCGTCGGTGCAATGCTCCTTCGGGCGCTCTCAATTGCCCCCTCGTTTGACAAGTTCCACCGCGGCACGGACACCCTCTGCGGTTGCAGTGGGTCTCGGTTCATAGCGCGCCTCGTCGCCAGTTTGGTATTTTCCGGTTCGGACCAGTATGGCCGCGCCTAAACCCGCCTTCAAAGCGCCCGCGATATCGCTGTCGGCATCATCGCCAATCATTGTTACCTCAGCAGGCTCCAGCCCCATGCTTTGCGCGGCAGAGTGGAAAAACGCTGGTGATGGCTTTCCAAATAGAAGAGCATTTGTTCCGCTTGAGTATTCAAGCGCCCGGACGAAAGCGCCGGCATCCAGACTCAATTCGCCGTCTGCGTCACGAAACACTCTGTTTGAGGCCAATGCAAGGAAGGGAGCCCCGTCTTGGATCAGGCGAAAGGCTGCGTTCAATCGTTCATACGTAAAATAGCGGCCCGCATCACCAACCACGACCGCTTTGGGGCCAGATTTCGAGCACACTGCAAAATCCTCTTCCAGATCCGGATGGATCAGCAGATGTGGCGCAAGACCGTTTTCCTCTAGCCAGGCACACACTGCCGCAGCGGGTGTCAGGATTTCTTTAGGACCTGCGTCTATTCCGAAGCCTTGTAGCTTATCCAGAATAACACGCTTCGGTCGTCGGGTTGAATTCGTTAGAAAGCGAACCGGAAGTCCTGTGTCGCGAATGGTTGAAACCGCCTCCACAGCACCCGCCAGTGGCTTATCGCCCTGATACAGAACACCTGCGATATCAAACAGAACGCCTTTGCTCACGCCTTCCTCACAAACTACGAAAAACCCTTTCTTTCGGGTCAATTTGCCCAAGTGATGGTTCGCTCTTGACGCCCACTTAGCCATCACATAGGAAGGCGAAACATTGAGCGGGTATAGCTTAATGGTAAAGCCCCTGCCTTCCAAGCAGGCTATGTCGGTTCGATTCCGTCTACCCGCTCCAACTCAGCCCCACATCTCTGCGTCAAATGGCCCGGTCCTCAGGGCATTTTGCGCACGGCTTCTTGACCCTGCGGGCCAGTATCGCCAAGAAACAGCAACTCCGCAGTGAAGACAAAGTGAACACATAAGGGCCGCACATGGCGAGACAGACAGCCAGCACGACCACCGCATCCGCGCCGGGCGCCAGCGAAGAAAGAGCAGGCTCCAAAAAGCTGGGCGTCTTGGCGTCGCTTTGGCCTTTTATGAAGCCGTATCGCCTGCTGATGCTGGGGGCGACACTGGCGCTGGTCCTGACGGCTGGCATGACGCTGACCTTGCCTTTGGCGGTACGCCGTGTGGTGGACAATTTCCGCATTCAGGACGGAGAGCTGCTGGATTGGTACTTCCTGGCCGCGCTCGGCATTGCCGGTATTCTGGCCGTGGGCACAGGCATCCGCTACGCGCTTGTTACCCGTCTGGGCGAACGTGTGGTCGCCGATATCCGCAAGGCCGTCTTTGACCGTGTGATTGGCATGAGCCCCGAGTTCTACGAACGCATCATGACCGGAGAGGTCCTCAGCCGGATCACTACCGACACGACGCTGATTCAATCGGTGATCGGGTCATCTGTTTCGATTGCCCTGCGCAACCTGCTGATGTTTGTCGGAGGGTTGGTGTTGATGCTGTTGACCTCGGCCAAGCTGACAGCGCTGGTTCTGCTGCTGATCCCCGTCGTTGTGGTGCCAATCCTGTTGCTGGGGCGCAGACTGCGCGCCATCAGCCGCGAGAATCAGGACTGGATCGCGGCCTCATCGGGCAACGCGGGTGAAGCTCTGGGGGCGGTACAGACCGTGCAGGCCTTTACCCATGAACGCGCAAGCCGCCAGCAGTTCGGCGACATGACTGAGACCTCATATGTCGTGTCGCTACGCCGCATCCAGACGCGGGCCATTCTGACGGTCATCGTGATCTTTCTGGTCTTCTCAGGCATCGTTGGAGTGCTGTGGATGGGAGCCAATGACGTGCGCAACGGGGTCATGACCGAAGGGGTTCTGATCCAGTTCGTCATCTACTCGGTCATCATGGCAGGCTCTGTTGCTGCCCTGTCCGAGATCTGGAGCGAGCTTCAGCGCGCTGCAGGGGCCACTGAACGGTTGGTTGAGCTGTTGAATGCTGAAGACACAGTGATCGACCCGTCTCAGGCAAATCCGCTGACGCAACCAGTACGCGGCGAGATCAAGTTCGAAGAGGTCACCTTCCGCTATCCTGCGCGGCCCGATGTGGTGGCGCTGGACAAGCTCAGCCTGCAGGTCAATCCCGGCGAGACGGTTGCCTTCGTTGGCCCCTCGGGCGCGGGAAAAACAACTGTGGTTCAGTTGCTCCAGCGGTTCTACGACCCGAACTCGGGGCGCGTGATGCTGGATGGGATGGATCTGCAAAACCTGAACCGGGCAGATTTCCGCCAGCATATGGCGCTGGTCCCGCAGGATCCGGTTATTTTTGCCGCCTCGGCTCGTGATAATATCCGCTTTGGCCGTCTGGATGCCTCGGACGCGGAGGTCGAAGCCGCCGCGCGCGCCGCTGCCGCGCATGACTTCATCGCGGCACTGCCTGAAGGCTATGACAGTTTCGTTGGTGAACGGGGTGTAATGCTGTCCGGCGGGCAGAAACAGCGGATCGCCATTGCCCGCGCCATTTTGCGGGATGCGCCTGTTCTGTTGCTGGACGAGGCGACCTCGGCGCTGGATGCGGAAAGCGAGCGGGCCGTGCAGGGCGCGGTGGATCAGATGCGCGCCGGACGCACGACCCTGATCGTGGCACACCGGCTAGCAACCGTGAAAAAGGCGGACCGCATTGTGGTGCTGGAGGCCGGTCGCATTGTCGCCCAAGGCACGCATGACGATCTGGTGGCGCAAGATGGGCTTTACGCCCGTTTGGCCCGTCTTCAGTTCACTGACGGCGTCGCTGCTGAATAAAGTGACGCTCCGGCAATCGCCGTTTCGCCGTAGCGTCATTCTACATTTTCGACTTTTCCCTCGCTAAGCCCTTGCTTGCGCCGCCAAGGTTGTGATCCCATCTGTGTCAAGATCACTCCGCGTGTGGCGCGCGGGAGAATAAAACACGGGGAGGAGCCACATGGCCTTTGTTGGCAAGGAAGACAAAGCGCGTATTGAACAGGAAATGACGTGGGAGGACCGCGACCTGCCGGTGACGTTCCACCAGCTGCTATCGCGCACGGCAGAGAAATTTCCAAACCACAATGCGGTCAGTTTTCAGCTGTTTTCAGGTCCGAACGACAAGGCCGAGACGCTGACATGGTCCAACCTTCTGGGGCAGGTCAATCAGGCGGCCAACCTGTTCCGTTCGCTCGGGATCGGCGAAAGTGACGTGGTGGCCTATATCCTGCCAAATTGTAACGAGACGCTGGTGACCCTGATGGGCGGAGCAGTCGCTGGCATCGTGAACCCGATCAACCCGCTGCTCGAGCCAGAGCAGATCGCCGCCATTCTGCGCGAGACAGGTGCCAAGGTTGTCGTCACGCTCAAGTCCTTCCCGAAAACGGATGTGGCGCAGAAGGTGGAAGAGGCCGTGCGCCATGCGCCCAAGGTCAACACCATTCTCGAGATTGACCTGAACCGCTATCTGACACCGCCGAAATCCTGGATCGTCCCGTTCCTGCGGCCAAAAATGGGCGACAAGGCAAAGCTCGCGCATGCGGACTATAAGAACTTCAATCAGGAATTGGCCAAGCAGCCCACGACTCTGACCTTTGCAGATAGCACCGAGGACCGGGTGGCCTGCTACTTCCACACAGGCGGCACGACTGGCATGCCGAAGGTGGCGCAGCACAAATATTCGGGCCTGATCTACAATGGCTGGCTGGGCAATACGCTGTTGTTTGACGAAAACGACGTCATTATGTGCCCGCTGCCGATGTTCCACGTCTTTGCCGTGCATGTGATCTGGATGGCGGCTGTGTCCTCGGGCGCGCATGTGATTTTCCCGACACCTCAGGGATATCGCGGTGATGGCGTGTTCGACAATTTCTGGAAGCTGATCGAACGTTGGAAGGTCAGTTTCATCATCACCGTGCCCACCGCGATCTCGGCCAAGATGCAACGACCCGTGGATGCTGATATTTCCTCGGTGAAAACGGCGTTCTCCGGCTCAGCCCCGCTGCCGGTCGAATTGTTCCGTCGGTTCGAAGAGGCAACAGGCGTGACTATCGTCGAAGGCTACGGCCTGACCGAGGCCACCTGCCTTGTCTCGTGCAACCCGGTGGATGGTGAGAAAAAGATCGGCTCGATCGGGATTCCCTTCCCATACACAGATGTCAAAATCCTGCAGGACGGCCCGGACGGCCCCAAGGAATGCGCGGTGGATGAGATTGGAGAGATCTGCGTTTCTAACCCAGGTGTCTTTGCAGGCAATACCTATACCGAAACCGACAAGAACGAGAACCTGTACCACTATGACAAGTATCTGCGCACAGGCGATCTGGGTCGCTTTGATGAGGACGGGTACCTCTGGATCACTGGCCGTGCCAAGGACCTGATCATTCGTGGCGGACATAATATTGATCCTGCCGAGATCGAAGAGGCCCTGCTAGGGCATGAGGCCGTGGCCTTCGCAGGTGCCATTGGTCAGCCCGACGCCCATTCCGGTGAGGTGCCTTGCGCATTCGTAGAACTGGTGGAGGGAGCTTCGGTGACCGAAGAGGCGTTGATGGAGTTCTGTAAGGTCCATGTTCATGAACGCGCGGCTCAGCCCAAGCACATGACAATTCTGACCGAATTGCCCAAGACCGCGGTTGGTAAGGTGTTCAAACCTGATCTGCGCAAGCACGCGATCACCCGGATCTACAATGGCGCGCTTGAGCAAGCTGGCGTTGATGCCCGTGTCGTCTCGGTCATCGACGACAAGAAGCGTGGCCTGGTCGCGCAGCTTGACGCGAACGGCACATCCGAGGACGATGTCAGCAAAGTGCTGGGCGCGTATACCCGGCCGTGGGAGTGGGCAGCCTAACCGGGAGGGAACATGGATTATGAACGTCTAATTGATGAGGAAACTTGGGCGTTCATAAGACGCACGGCTGAAAGCTATCCTGACGATGCGGTGGATCTGTCAATCGAAGACCAGCGCAAGGTTTATGACAAGATGTGTCAGGATTTTCGCCAGCCGCGACCCGAAGGGGTGGCGGTGCAGGACCTGTCCGCCAATGGCGTGCCGGTCCGCCTTTATACCGCAGGTCAACCGACACGAACCGTCGTCTATTTCCATGGCGGCGGTTTCGTCGTCGGCGGGCTGGATAGCCACGATGATGTCTGCGCCGAGATTTGCGCACAGACCGGATATCGGATTGTCGCAGTCGACTATCGCCTGTGCCCCGAAAACGTGCATCCGGCCCAGTTTCAGGATTGTTGGACTGCCGTAAACTGGGCAGCGGAAGAGTTTGGCGACCCGATGATCCTGGCTGGTGACAGTGCAGGGGGTAATCTGGCTGCAACTGTCGCTCACTACGCGCGGGGACGGCTAGAGAACATCTTGGGGCAGGTCCTGATCTACCCCGGGCTGGGCGGTGATACGTCCAAAGGCTCGTATATCGAACACGCTCATGCCCCGTTGCTGACGCTTGAGGATATTAAGTTCTACGAAACCGTCAGATGCGGGGGACCAGCCTCGAGCGGTGATCCAACCTTTGCCCCGCTTCAGGACACCGACTTCTCGAGCTTGCCACCGACCGTTGTCATCACCGCCGATTGCGACCCTCTCAGGGATGATGGATCAGATTATTGCGCGGCGATCCAATCTGCTGGAGGCCGCGCCGAGTGGATCAACGAACCCGGCCTTGTCCACGGCTATCTGCGCGCCCGTACCTCGGTCAAGCGCGCCGCAGATAGTTTCGAACGGATTTCCATCGCCATTGAGGCGCTAGGGCAGGGGATCTGGTCCTACGACTAATCCATCTGGGTTCCAGATTAGAACAGGAATGCCCTGCCAAGTTCAGGACATTCCTGCCGCCGTATGTGGCAGCGAAGTGCTTTGATCAGCTCAGGAAGGGCTTGGCCTTCATCGTGTCCGCAAGCGGCGCGCCCATTCGGGTCAGGATGGTGGGGGCAAGCTGTAGCTGGTCGATCACGGTATCGGCCTCTGGGCCTTCTGCGTCGCCAAAGTAGTAGAGCGCGGTTTCCTGTTGCAACGGGCTGCGCCCGCCGTGGTGACCGCGTTCGTCCTGCCCGTGATCGGCGGTGACGATGACCTCATAGCCCAGTTTGCGCCAGTTCGGGATGAAGGGTGCCAGCATCTCATCCATCACGAAGCAGGCGTGGTCCATTTCCTCGCAATCGTGGAAGAAGCGATGACCCATGCTGTCCAAGGTGCAGGTGTGCAGGATGCCGTAGTCCAGCCCATGGCGCAGGCACAGGTTCGTCAGGGTGGCAAATAGATCGACGTCGCAGGGCGTCATCTGGTTGGCCTTGCCATAGCCGGTCATGCTGTGAAACCGGCCATGGTTGATGGTCTTACTCTCCGGCTCGTCATATTCCACGTCGCGCACATAGTCGAACGGATGGCGGTTAAAGAATTGCGACCAATAGCTATGCGTGACGGCTCCGGTCACGCCCCCGGCCTCGCGGACCTGACTGAAAACGTCCTTGTGGCTTAGGCGGAAGACATTTCCGTTTCCGGTGCAGCCATGTTCCTGCGGGGTCACACCGGTGTGGATCGAGGCATAGCAACTGGCCGAGGTCGACGGCAGGACCGAGCGGAGTTTCCACACGCGGGCCTCACCACTATCGGCCCAGCCTTCGAGGTTGCCGAACAACCGACGGAAGTTGCGCCACGGGACGCCGTCCAGAATGATGAGGAGGAGTTTGCGGTCCATGTTCTGACCCTTTTCGAGAGTGTTTCGGGCGACCCTAGAAGATTCGTTGCACTAGGGCTGCCTATTCCCGCCCCGAATAGCAAAATCCCGACACCTGTTTGTGACAAGTGCCGGGGTTTCATAGCTTTGATCGGGGCAGGGATTAGTTCCCTGCCGCCTCCATCTTGCGGTTTGCAACGACTTTTTCCAGCCAGCCAAGTTCCATCTCGGGGACCGAACTGAGCAGCAGGTCAGTGTAGTCGTCGAATGGCGGGCTAAGCACCTGAGATTTCGAGCCATAGCGCGCGACGCGACCCTGATACATCACCGCGATGCTGTCGCTGATCGCTCGGACCGTAGCCAGATCATGGGTGATGAACAGGTAAGCCACATCCTCGATCTTCTGCAGGTCCAGCAGCAGCTTCAGGATGCCGTCAGCTACGAGCGGATCAAGGGCCGAGGTGACCTCATCACAGATGATCATCTTAGGCTTGGCCGCCAGTGACCGCGCGATACAGACACGCTGTTTCTGCCCGCCGGACAGCTCCGCCGGGTAGCGATCGATGAACTTTTCGCCCAGTTCGATCTCATCCAGCAGCTCGACAACGCGTTTGCGTTTCTCGGCCCCGCGCATGTTGAAGTAGAACTCCAACGGGCGGCCGATGATCGTGCCGACGGTCTGACGCGGGTTCATCGCCGTGTCTGCCATCTGATAGATCATCTGCAGCTCTCGCAGGTCTTCGCGCGTGCGCCCCTTCAGATCCGAGCTGAGCTTGCGCCCGTTGAAGGTGATCTCACCCTCACGTGCAGGCAGCAGGCCGGTGATCACACGCGCCAATGTGGACTTGCCCGAGCCGGATTCGCCCACAACCGCCAAAGTCTGCCCCGGATGAAGCTCTACATTGACGTTGTGCAGAACGTCAAAGTTCAGACCCTTGTAGCGTGCGGTAATACCGTCGACCTGAAGAACCGGCTCAGAGGTCGGCTTCTTCTCTTCGTGTTCGATAGACCGGACCGAGACCAGAGCCTTGGTATAGTCTTCCTGCGGGTTGTTGATGATCTGATCGGTATTGCCGTATTCGACCGTGTCGCCCATCCGCAGAACCATGATGTCGTCGCTGACCTGCGCCACAACCGCAAGGTCGTGGGTGATATACAGCGCAGCAACGCCGGTATCTGCAATGGCTTCCTTGATGGCCATCAGAACGTCGATCTGGGTGGTCACATCCAAGGCCGTGGTGGGTTCGTCGAATACCACCAGATCAGGTTCCGGACACAGGGCCAGCGCGGTCATGCAGCGTTGCAGCTGACCACCGGAAACCTGGTGCGGGTAGCGACTGCCGATATTGTCCGGATCGGGCAGGCCCAGCTTGGCGAAGAGTTCACGCGCACGGGCCTCGGCCTGTTTGCGGGTGAATTTCTTCTGCTCGACCGCCGCTTCGACGACCTGATCCATGATCCTTTTGGCAGGGTTGAACGACGCGGCAGCGGATTGGGACACATAGGTGACCTCACCCCCACGCAGCTTGCGGATATCCCCGTGAGATGTCTTGAGGATATCGCGCCCGTTTACCCAGACCTCGCCGCCGGTGATCTTCACGCCACCCCGGCCATAGGCCATCGAGGCCAGGCCGATGGTGGATTTACCGGCACCGGATTCGCCGATTAGCCCCAGCACCTTGCCGCGTTCAAGGTCAAAGCTGACCCCATGCACGATTTCGATGTCATGGGGCTTTTCGCCCGGCGGATAGACGGTCGCGCCGATCTTGAGGTCGCGGACCTTGAGAAGGATATCGTCGCTCATCCCCGGCCTCCTTTCAGCGATGTGGTGCGGTTCAGAACCCAGTCAGCCACAAGGTTGACCGAGATGGCCAGCGTCGCGATGGCGACGGCGGGCCACAGGGCAGCACCGATGCCATAGACGATACCGTCCTTGTTTTCCTTCACGATGCCGCCCCAGTCCGCTAGCGGCGGTTGCACGCCCAGACCCAAGAAGGACAAGGTCGAGATGAACAGAACCATGAAGATGAACCGCAGACCGAACTCGGCCACCAGCGGTGACAGAGCATTGGGCAGGATTTCCCGGAAGATAACCCATGCGCGCCCTTCACCGCGCAGTTTCGCGGCTTCAACGTAATCCATCACGTTGATGTCGACCGCGACCGAGCGCGACAGTCGATAGGGGCGGGTTGCGTCCAGCAGGCCCATCACAAGGATCAGGATCGGAACGGTCACCGGAACGATGGCCAGAATAACCAGCGCCAGGATGAGGGTCGGGATCGACATGATCAGGTCAACAGTCCGGCTGAGTGCCTGATCCGCCCATCCGCCCAGAACGGCGGCCAGCAAACCCAGAGATGTACCGGTCAGAAAGCTGAGCAAGGTGGCTGCGGCGGCGATGAAGATCGTCGTGCGCCCGCCATAGATCATGCGGGTCAGTAGGTCCCGCCCGATATTGTCCGTACCCAGCAGATGCTCGGCGCTGGCAGGCTCCCACACATCGCCGACAACTTCTGCCATTCCGTAGGGCGCAATTAGAGGGGCCGCGATGGCCACAAAGAAATAGGCGCCAGTGAACAAGAGGCCAATCAGTGCCGAAAGAGGAATATTCTTTATCATTTCGGGTGCCTCAGTCTTGGGTTGGCAAGGATCGACACGATATCGGCAACCATATTCAGGCCGATATAGACGGCCGCGAATACGACGCCACAGGCCAACACGACGGGCACGTCACGTTTGGTCACCGCATCCACCAGATACTGCCCCATGCCGGGATAGACGAATACAACCTCGACCACGACGACGCCGACAACCAGATAGGCCAGGTTCAGCATCACAACGTTCACGATCGGGGAAATCGCATTGGGGAATGCATGGCGTGCAATCACCTGAAAGGTGCTCAGGCCCTTTAGCTCGGCGGTTTCGATATAGGCCGATTGCATGAGGTTCAGAATGGCCGCGCGGGTCATGCGCATCATTTGCGCCAGAACCACCAATGTCAGAACGAAAGCCGGTAGAGCGATTGCATTCAGCTTCTGCCCGAAGGTCATGGAATCGTTGATCATCGCCAGGGATGAGAACCAGCCCAGTTTAACCGAGATAAAGTAGATCACCACGTAGCCGATCAGAAACTCGGGAATTGAAACTGTCGTCAGCGTGATCGCCGAGATCAGCTTGTCGGGCCAGCGATTGCGGAACCGAACAGCCAGAAGGCCCAGGAAAATCGCCAGCGGAACGGAAACGATCGCAGCAACGCAAGCAAGGAACAACGTATTGCCCAGGCGTTTTCCGATGCTCTCGGAGATATCAAGTTTATTGGTGAGGGATTGCCCCAGGTCGCCTTGCGCGATGCCACCCAACCACTCGAAATAGCGGGTTAGTGCAGGGCGGTTCAGGCCCATCTCTTCTCTTAGGTTGGCAAGGGCCTCAGGGGTTGCGGACTGCCCCAGGACGGCTTGCGCGGCGTCTCCGGGAAGGGCTTCGGTCAGGCCAAAAATCAGAGCCGAAGCGCCGAGCAGCAATAGGAGTCCCAGCGCGAGGCGCTGGGAAACCAGTTTGATGATAGGATGCATTATCCGTTGCCCGAATTACACGAACCACATCTTGCGTGAGATGTTGCCGTTCATCATCTCTTGCGTCGGATCAGATTCCCAACCGTCCAGCTGGTTGCTGATGCCTTCGACAAAGTCGTTGAACATCGGGCAAATAAGGCCGCCTTCGTTGCGGACCATCTGGCCCATCTGGCTGTAGATACCCTTGCGTTTTTCGGGGTCCAGTTCGGCGCGCGCTGCGAACAGCATGTCGTCAAAGGCCTGAACCTTGAAGCGCGTGTCGTTCCAGTCCGCGCTCGACAGATACGCGGTCGAGTACATCTGGTCCTGGACCGGGCGACCACCCCAGTAGGAGGCACAGAACGGCTGAACGTTCCACACTTCGGACCAGTAGCCATCATTGGGTTCGCGTTTGATTTCCAGCGGGATACCTGCCTGAGCAGCGGTTTGCTGGAACAGCGCCGCCGCATCCACAGCACCGGGGAAGGCGCCATCTGCAACCCGCAGAATGATGGGCGATCCATCGTGACCGGATTTCTTGTAGTGCTCGGCCGCTTTTTCAACGCTGAACTCGCGCTGTTCGATTGTCTCATCGAACAGGGGGTAGGCCGCGTTGATCGGCATGTCGTTCCCGATCGAGCCATAGCCACGCAGAACTTTGTCCACCAGATCCGCGCGGTTAATTGCGTATTTCAGAGCCGTGCGCAGTTCGTTGTTGTCGAACGGAGCCGTGTCACAATGCATGATGAACACATAGTGGCCACGACCAGCAGTCGAATGAACAGTCAGGTTGGGTGCGCGGCCCAGCAGGTCGGCAACTTTGGGCTCAACGCGGTTCACGGCGTGAACCTGACCCGATTGCAGCGCAGCTGTCCGGGCAGTTGCGTCGTTGATGACGACCACTTCGACGCTGTCGAAGTTGCCGAAATCGCTGTTCCAGTGGTTTTCGTTCTTGGTGAACAGGTGGCGGACGCCGGGCTCATCAACTTCCAGCTTGTAGGGACCTGTGCCGATACCGGCTGCCGGGTTCTCCATACCGCCATCCGGCTGAATGATCAGGTGATAATCGGCCATCAGATAGGGCAGGTCGGCGTTGGGCTCGGACAGGGTGACCTGGAAGTTGTCGCCATCGGCCTTCATCGACTCGATGCCCTTCATGATGCCCAATGCACCGGACTTGGAGTCTTCGTTCGAGTGGCGCTGCATCGTTTTCAGCACGTCTTCGCTGGTCATGGTCTTGCCGTTGTGGAACTCGACCCCCTGACGCAGCTTGAAGGTCCAGACCTTGGCATCCGCACTGCCTTCGACGCTTTCGGCAAGGCGTGGTTCGATCGTGCCGTCGGGTGCAACTTCGACCAGTTGGTCGCCAAATTGTTTGCCGTTCTGGAACGGAACCGAGCTTGCATAGGTCGCCGGGTCAAGCGAGTTGGTCGATTCGCCGCCCTGCAGGCCAAATTTCAGATCGCCACCCTTTTTCGGGCCGGTTGCACGGGCCGCGTCGGCAAACATCGTACTAGCCACGGCTGCCGAAACGCCAAGAGCGGCGGCTTTGCCCATGAACTCGCGACGGGTCAGTTTGCCTGCCGTCACCTGTTTGGACATGTGAGTGAGTTGTTCGTTCATTCAGAAGCTCCCAGTTGATTGTGTTCGCCCGTTTTCGGGCTTTTTATTGACGCGTGAGTCAACGTTGACGCATTTCAGCGGGTCGGGCAAGTGGAATTCCGTGTCGCAAATGTGCCTTGCCTGACAATACCGTGTTTATCAAAGCCGTCATAGCGCCGTGTCTTCGCGTCCTCCGCTATGACGAAAATGATCTATTGGTTGCCTTGGTCGGTATCGGGAGAATGCGTCATTCTAATCCCGAATTGCGACAATCAGGTCCATGACATTGGTTCCTGTCGGCCCAGTCACCAGCAAAGCGCCTGCGTTTTCCAGGAAGGCTCCACTATCGGCGGCGGCGAGCGCTTCATCTGCGCCTTCGGCCCATGTGGCACCAGAAACGACCCCGCCCGCTGCGTTGGTTGGGCCATCTGTTCCGTCGGTTCCTCCGACCACGACCGTGATATCTTCAAGGCCGGAAATCTCGTGCGCCAGTGCCAGTGCCAGTGCCTGATTGCGCCCACCCTGTCCGGGGTTTGGGGGCAGCACAACAGTCGGCTCGCCGCCGAAAACCATGACGCCTGATCCCATCTGCCTTAGCTTCTCACCGATTGCGGTGGCGACGGCCTGATAATCGTCATGCAAGGCCTCTTCATTGGCCAGCACCGACAGACCCTCATCCTCGGCCGCTTCGGCAGCAGCCGCACGAGCATGGGCGTTCGAGGCAATGATTTGCGCTTCGGCCTCGTAGGAGACCTGTTCAGGCAGAGCGCCGATGCCCGAGCCGATAACGTTCAGGTCATCCCCCGGCACGTCCGAGATCGCTAGAACCGTGACCTGTCTGCCTTTGAGCCGGGACAGCAATCCTCCGCCTTTGACCTTTGAGATCTTGCGTCGTTCCGCATTCATCGCCCCGATATCAAGTCCCTCGGACAGTAGCTTTTTGTTCAACGCCTCCAGATCCTCAAGCGTTTTGCCACCTATCAAGTCTTCGGCCAGCGAGGACGCGCCGCCCGACACCAACAGCAGCAAATGCGCCTCGGGCGGCATTGCCTCGACCGCTAGGCGCAGTGCCCTGCCGCCTGCAAGGCTGCGGCTGTCCGGGACGGGATGTGAGGCCTCGATCACCTCGACGCCCTCCGGCAGGTCGCGCCCATGATCGTCCTTGGTGACCACCAGCGTTGGGATGTCTCCGAAATGATCCAATGCCGCTCGGGCCATCGCCGCCGCAGGTTTGCCCACGGCCAATATTCGATCCGGTTTTGCAACATCGGATAGTGCTTTTCGGGTTGCCGTGTATCCGTCTACCGCCGCGACTCCGGCTTGCCAGAATGCGATTGCCTGTTCAGCGCGGGTCATCAATTCTCCATCCAGATTGTCACTGGCCCATCATTGACCAGCTCAACGGCCATGTCGGCCCCAAATTGCCCTGTCTCAACCGCGATTCCGCACGCGGCGAGGTTCTTGGCAAAGGTTTCATAAAGGTGTTTTCCGATATCCGGCGCAGCGGCCTGCGAAAATCCGGGCCGGTTACCGCTGGCCGTATCCGCAGCAAGAGTGAACTGGCTGACAACGAGAGCCGAGCCGCCAATGTCCACAACAGACCGGTTCATTTTGCCGGCGTCATCCTTGAAGATTCGCTGCTTGGAGATTTTCGCAGCCAGTTTTGAGGCGTTCTCCTCGCTGTCGCCCTGCATCGCGCATACAAGAATCATCAGTCCCGGTCCCGATTGGCCGACAACAGCGCCATCCACCGAGACTGACGCTCTAGAGATCCGTTGTAAGACTGCGCGCATCGCTCTCCCCAAATCGCATGCGTTCAGCAGTCGGTTTAGCCGCCGGAGGCCCACTTGTCATCCAGTGTCTTGCGCGTAGTCGGGAAAACGTCTGCCTGTGTGATTTTGCTGGGCTCACCCCTGCGACGTCGCCATCACGTACCCCACGCCTGCCGCCACCAGCAGGCCTAGGACCACCGCAATGGTTATCTTGATCGCAGACCACGGTCGTTCCCCCTGCACCCGGCCAGTGCGCCCGTTGACCACAAACCGATAGGTTTGCCCGCGATACTTATAGGCAGCCATCCAGATGGGCAGCAGGATATGCTTGAACGTCACATCGCGTACATCCGTGTCCACCGCGTGAATACGCTGCCGGTCGCCACCGATGTCAAAGCGCACGTCACGCTCGATCACGCGCGCCATATGTGCCCGCGCCTCGGAATACCCATCGGGCAACTCGACCGAATAAGCCTCGGCCCGGAACCCCGCTAGGTATTGCGGCTGGTAGGGTTCAAGTGCGGGCAGATCCCAGGGCTCCAACGCGTCTGTATATTTCTTGGGCAGAGAGCGTGACGCCAACACCAGAACGTCATCAAAGAACCGAGCGACACGACCGGATTTCGGGCTCCAGCGCACTTTGGCCACCTGTTGTTGCACCCGCTTCCCGTCGCGCATGACGGTGCGCGTTTCGTAGTAGACGGTGCCGCGTTCGCCGCGATAACTGGATTTGGTGTCCGCGTCGAAGGTCCAGTAGGGCACATATATGCCCTGCATTTTTCGCCCCTTGCGAGCATAGTCCTTCAGCCCGTTCGGCGCGAACCAAAGCCGACCCAGCCAATCCCCCATCGCCTTATGGGCGGACCGTTCATCCAGCGCAAAAGGCAGGACGCCTTTGGGTTTGATATGCCTGTTGACGCCTGTATCCGTCACCACAGGAGTGGCACAGAACGGACATTCCGCTGCGTGGGTATTCGGGTCGAACTCGACCTGAGCGGCACAGTTCGGACAGGACAGAACCCGTGTTTCCTCAATCTCGCTGTCGGGCAGACGGTCGGCGATGGCGGCGTCAAAATCCAGCTCGCGCAGGCTTGCGCCGCCCCATGGGCCTGAGCCAATGGGTTCGGAGTGGCCGCAATGGTCACAGGTCAATGTGCCATCGCCGGGATTGAACCGGTAGTCCGCACCACATTGGTCGCAGGGAAAGCGGTGTTCTTCAGTCATCCGTCCGCCTGCTACCGCTTAGGCACCCGGCGGGGGCGGAGGCAGGATCGTGAATAGCTGCGCCAATTCCTGCACCTCACCCGCTTTTTTCCAGCCGTCCTGACCTGCAGTCCAAACATGTGTCTCACGTGTCAGTTCCCCGTCCGAAGCCATACGCCCCATCTTGGCCTTCGAGAACGGCCCGCTGGTCTGTCCGTCCACCGCGATATGCCATACATGCTCAACGGGCGGAGGAGGCGGCGGGGCCGCATGCGCGGATGTTTGCGGGGCAGCGGGGGCGGGCGATCCCCACGGGCCGCTCGGTTGGCCCGCTGTCATGTTCGCCATCTGATTGGCCATCGCCATGCCCATTCCCATGCCAAGACCGGCACCCATGCCGCCGCCCTGACCGGGGTTGTTGGCTGCTGCCGTCATCGCCTCGGCGGCGGAATACTGGGTGAACTTGCCCAGATCACCCGCCAGTCCCATAGAGGTGCGCTTGTCCAACGCGGCCTCTACCGCAGGCGGAAGCGAGATGTTTTCGATGTAGAACTCAGGCATCTCCAGCCCATAGCCTTCCAACACGGGCGAGACTTCGGCTGCGATCAGTTTGCCCAGATCGGCCGTATTCGCCGCCATGTCGAGAACCGGAATACCGGATCCGGCGATCACGCGGCTGAACTCTTGCACGATGATGTTGCGGACCTGAAAGCTGATCTCGTCCATTGTAAACTCACCATCGGTTCCGACGATCTCGACCAGAAATTTTGCCGGGTCTTTCACCCGTACCGTATAGGTGCCATAGGCCCGAATGCGGGTCGGTCCGAATTCCGGGTCGCGCAGCATGATCGGGTTCTTGGTGCCCCATTTCAGATCATTGAACCGCGTCGTGTTAACGAAATAGATCTCAGACTTGAACGGAGATTGAAAGCCGTGATCCCAATGCTGCAGGGTTGTCAGGATCGGCATGTTATTGGTCTCAAGCATATAAAGACCCGGCGTGAACACATCCGCCAGCTGTCCTTCATGCACAAACACCGCCGCCTGACCTTCGCGAACGGTCAGCTTTGCACCATACTTGATCTCGTGCCCTTCGCGTTCGAACCGCCAGACCATGGTGTCTCGGGTGTCATCGACCCAATGAATGACGTCGATAAACTCTCCGGTCAGAAAATCGAAAATTCCCATTTGGGTTCTCCTGTCCTTGGGGTCAAAGCGGCTGCCCCATCAATTCGCGTGCAATGATCCGCACCACGGGGCGGGCCTGATCGACCGTCACTCCGGGCGAAAGACGCGGATCATAGAGCATTGTTAGTAGTTTTTCATCATGACTTGTCAGCAAAGCAAACTCGTCATCATCGTTGAATATCGAAGGCCGCGCGGCGGGGCTGTCATTGGACAGGCCCAACCCTTGTGCAATCTCTTCGTGAATGCAGCTGCGCCGCACCAGATCGGGCAGTTCCGAGCGGATCAGTGTCACCGCGCGCACGTATTTGTTCGGATCGTTGCGGGTTGCCGAAGCAAACACAAAACAGTCGAAACTCGCGCGCGGGTTGGCGACTAAATCAAGAGAGGCTTGACTGATGTTGGGCACCAGTTCCTTGAGGCGCGTGACAACATAAGCGCTGTCATCCTTGCCGGCGAAAAACACGTGGAAATTGGCTTTGCGACTAACGGTCAAAATCGGATGGCCAGTCAGTTTGGCCAGCCTTGCGGCATAGGACTGCACCTGATCCGCGTCACTAGTGCGAGTTGCGGGCAGGACCGAGGGCCCGAACTCGGTCTGGATGCGAACGGGTCCCGACCAGCGGCTGAGTTGCCCATCCGTCTGCCGCGACCCGAGCGAGACAGTGTGATCAGGATATTCGCTGTAGAAGGCGATGGCCTCAAAGTTCCGGCTCAGGTCGTCGGCGTCATAAGGGGTGTCTGGTCCGCCCCCATCGGTGCGCAGCAGGCCGCGGGTCAGCAGGTCCCGTTCGATCCGTTGATAGAACCGCGCGAGGTCCTGACTGGCGGCAGAAGGTGGCACATAGGCGTTGGCCGCAGTCGGCGGGGCCGAAGGTCGCACCTGAGGAACGACCGAAGAGGTCAGCGCCTCATCGCACCCCGCAAGCGCTAGAAGCCCCAGAACACCAAGGCCCGTTTTGAGACAGGTCAAAGGCCGCACGCCCAGCCCACCTTATCCCGGAACAGCCGTTCCGGCATTGTCGCCGGTCCCGTCACGCCGTGCCTTGGCGGCGGCCAGCGTGTCGCGCAATTCGGCCTCCATCTTCTGAAGCTCTTGCTCGGCGGCTGCACGTTTGGCTTTGCCTTCGTCCGCGATCGCCAGGCTTTCATTGATCGTGCCGATCAGGTCCGCGTTGGCCTGTTTGACGGCTTCGATGTCGAACACGCCACGCTCCATCTCTTCGCGGATCATCTTGTTCGACTCGCGTAGGTTGGCCGCGTTCGAGGTCAGCAGTTCGTTGGTCAGATCATTGGCGTCGCGCACTGCAGCGGCGGCTTCGGCGCTGCGCTGGATAGTGACGGCCTGCGCCAGCTGGGTTTCCCACAGCGGAACCGTGTTGACCAAGGTCGAGTTGATCTTCGTCACCAGAGATTTGTCGTTCTCTTGCACCAACCGGATCGAGGGCAGTGACTGCATCGTCACCTGACGTGTCAGTTTCAGGTCATGCACCCGGCGTTCCAGATCGTCGCGCGCGGCGCGCATATCGCGCAGCTCCTGCGCTTTCATGACCTGCTGGTCTTCGGGCGCTGCCTGAACCTCGGCCTCTTTCTCGGGGATGTCGTGGCTATCCAGCTCGGTCAGCTTTTCCTCGCCCGCAGCGATATAGAGCGCCAATTCGTCGTAGAACCCCAGCGTTTTTTCATAGAGCAGGTCCAGCGATTTGATGTCTTTCAGCAGCGTATGTTCATGAGACAGCAAATCGTCTGTGATGCGGTCGATTTGGCCCTGAACCTCTTCGTACTGGGCCGTGAACTTGGCGAAGGGGGCCGCACGGCCCAGCAGTTTCTCCCACCAACTGCGTTCGCGGCGCACGTCCAGCTCACTGACCGAGAACCCCCGGATCGTGGTGACAATGTTGCGTAGGCTGTCGCCTGCAGGGCCAACATCCTTGTTGCGCACATCTGCCAGCATGGCTTGGCTGATCTCTTGCAATTCGGCCTGCGCGGACGAGCCGAAGGCGACGATCGAATTGGTGTTGCCCATGTCGATCTCATCCATCCGCTTGCGGATCTCGGCGCTAACGGGTTCGTCGGCCTCTTCAAGCGAGACGACCTCGGCCTGCGGTTCGGGCAGGGCCACCGCGGTGACCTCTTGTACCAGTGTTTCGGCCTCAACCGCTTTGTTCTTGATCTCGTCGGACATAGGGGAGTTCCTCGCTCAAATAAGAAGGGCCGGTCAGTCCAGCCGGACGCCTTCGCGCTGCAGTCTTTCACGCAGCACGTCGATTTCGACCGTTAAATCACTACGGTCATCCAATAGCATTTTGCGCGTACGCGCGGCGAAATTTTGTTCCAGATCATCCAATAGGGCGGAGTAGTCTGCCAAGGCCTGCCCATCGCGGGTGCGGGCGTAGACATCCGCGAACTTGACCGTCGCATCACGTGCGCCCTGCAGATAGACGGTCAGATACTTCCGTGCGCCCGCCAAATCACGTGGATCTTCTTCGACCGTACGGAACAGATCGCGGGCAGTGTCCTGAAATCGTTCAACACGTGCCTCGATCCGTCGATCTCCGGCCCGTTTGATCGCATCCGTCATCTCGGCCAGATGCTTTTCGGCATCATCGACAACGCGGGCGACCCGGTCTTGCTGGAACGTGTCTACGCCCTCCATCCCCTTGTTTTTCATGGGGTCCAGGCCGAAGGACACGGAATGCAGGGTCGCGGCGGCGGCGCCAAACAGGATCGGGGCTACAAGGCTTGCTTGTGATGCGGTCTCGGCGTCCAGAAACTCGGTACGGTAGGACGCGAGCGCAGCCCCCAACCCGGTCAGAACGCTGGCAAAGATCTTACGAGGGAAGGCTGGGCGACGCGCGGTTTTGCGGGCGTTGTAAGCGGCCTCGGCCCGTAACCCTTCGCGCAGCAAAAACGCAGCGGCGGTCAGCAGGCCAGCGGCGACAAGACCCATGGTCATGCCAATGGCGCCATCATTCAGCGACAAAAAGACCAGAGGGATGGCGGGAATGAACAGGATATTCGCCCGCGCGCCTGCAGGTTCAACCCGAGCATTGTCAAACTGGCCACGCGGCAGCGGGCTGTCTGGCGAGTCCTCACCCTGAGGGCTGTATTTACCACCGAACCGTTTGGCCATGGCTACAGACCCCCAAGCAGGCCAGTGCAGACGCCAAACAGCAGCACCAGAAGGGCCGCATAGGCCAGTTTTTGCACTCCGCTCCCGGACATTCAGCCCCCCAAATAGCAGCACTCACAGAAAATTTAGGGGATACGAGGGCTTGGCGCTAGGGGGAAGGTTGTCAAACCCGCATCACTTGCGGGGTTTCTTGCCGATCGGAGGGCGCTTTCGCTGCGGTCGGGTCGCGCGTTTCGCTGTTCCTTCGGGCTTTTCATCCCCATCCAGACCCAGCTGGTCGCGCATCACGCGGCGGCGGACCTCTTCAACCTCACCCGGTTTCAGGTCGCCCAGTTGGAACGGCCCGTAAGACACACGCAGCAGGCGGTTCACGGTAAAGCCGATATCCTCGATCGCGCGGCGGATCTCGCGGTTTTTGCCTTCGCGCAGGCCGATGGTCAGCCAGGCATTTGCACCCTGCTGACGATCCAGCGAGACGGTCATGGGCTGAAACCTTTCACCCTCGATCACCAGACCCTTGCGCAGGGGAACGAAGTCTTCGTCCTTGGGGCGTCCATTCACCCGCACGCGGTATTTACGTAGCCAACCGGTTGAGGGAAGCTCCAGCTTACGTTTGATGCCGCCATCATTGGTCAGCAGCAACAGCCCTTCTGAATTCAGGTCCAACCGGCCAACGGACATCACCCGAGGCATGCCTTCGGGCAGTTCGTCAAAGATCGTCGCGCGGCCTTTTTCGTCCTTGGTCGTGGTCACCAGACCGGTCGGCTTGTGATACAGCCACAGGCGTGAGGGTTCGGGTTCCGACACCGGTTTGCCGTCGACGGTGATCCTGTCTTTGCCGGTCACGTTCAGGGCAGGGCTTTTGATAGCCTTGCCGTTCACACTGACGCGGCCTGCTTCGATCATGCGCTCAGCCTCGCGCCGCGAGGCAACGCCAGCACGGGCCAGGACTTTGGCGATCCGGTCGCCGGGAGGAGGGGTGTTGCTCATGGCAGGGCCATACCCCATCCCGCCCGCTTGCGAAAGGCAGGTTTCTGAGGCAGTCAGAGGCATGGTGTTCAAATCACATATGGACAAGGCACTGGCCGAGGCCCGCGCGGCCGCTGAACGGGGGGAGGTTCCCGTCGGCGCGGTGATCGTCGCGCCTGATGGCCGGGTTGTAGCCTCTGCCGGGAATCGCACGCGAGAGCTGAACGACCCGACCGCTCATGCCGAGATACTGGCTCTACGTGCCGCCTGCGCCGAGGCAGGCTCGGAACGGCTGCCCGGTCATGACCTCTATGTGACGTTGGAGCCTTGCGCGATGTGCGCAGCGGCTTTGGCCGCAGCACGCATCCGCCGCATCTACTATGGGGCATCCGACCCGAAATCAGGCGGTGTCGCCCATGGCGCACGGGTTTTTGCGCACCCGCAGGCCCATCACAAGCCGGAGGTCTACGATGGCATCGCCGCCGAGGAGGCGGCCGACCTGCTCAGGTGCTTTTTCGCGAGCCAACGTGACTAGGGTTTAACCACCATCTCACGCGGGATATCGGCCAGCGGTTGGCCGCCCTCCGGCGTCACCACAAAGCTTTCGGTTATCGCCAGCCCCCAGTCTGGAGTCCACAGCCCCGGCATCAGGTGAAACGTCATGTTTTCCTGCAGTACCGTGGTGTCGCCGGGGCGTAGACTCATCGTGCGTTCTCCCCAGTCGGGCGGGTAGCTGAGGCCGATGGGATAGCCGGTGCGGTTGGCTTTTTCATATCCGGCGCGGGCGAAACTGTCATAGACGCAGTTGGCGATTTCCTCGCATGTTGTGCCGGGGCGGGCGGCTGCCAGAGTGGCCTCAATCGCCGTCAGAACCGCCGCTTCGGCCCGGCGGATGTCATCCGGTGGATCGCCCAGAAACAGGCTGCGACTGGCGGGGCAGTGATAGCGCCGGTAGCAGCCGGAGATCTCAAAATAGGTGGCCTCTCCGCGCGCCAAAGGCCTGTCATTCCAGGTGATATGTGAGGCCGAGGCCTCGCGCCCTGAAGGAGCAATTGGCACAATCGCCGGGTAGTCGCCCGCCAAACCGGGCAGGCCTGCGATGCCTGCGGCCTGCACTTGGGCGACCAGTTGGTTCTTGGGCAGGTCTTCGCGAAATGCCTCGCGCAGCACCCCATGCATATGCGCCGTCAATTGGCCCGCCTTGCGCATCATGTCGATCTCAGCGTCGCTTTTGACCGCACGCTGCCAGTTCACCAGACTCGTCGCGTCGATCATTTCACCGAAGGCGCGCTCAAGAATGCGGTGGCTGGCGGCGGAGTAGTAGTAATTGTCCAACTCGACACCCAGCCCTCGGGTCCAGTCCCGGTCGCGCAGCGCGAGAACCAAAGCGTCGACCGGATGGTGGTCGGGATGCTGAACGTGTTCTTCCGGCCAATCCAGCAAATCCGCCGCGTCCAGCCAGGTGGTCTGCGCGGCGCCGGCCTTGTCCTGCGTGCGCCCCCACCACAGAGGCGCCCCGTGTGCAGGCAAGATCACCATCTGCGGGACGTAGAAGCTCCAGCCGTCATACCCGGTAAGCCAGGCCATGTTGGATGGGTCGGTGACCAGCAGAGTCTCAATCCCGCGCGCGTTCATCGCCGCGCGGGTCTTGCTCAGACGGTCCGCGTATTCCTGCGCGCTGAAATCTGACGCAGGCATCAGAGAGAGATCGCTTTCATGACTTCAGGTTCGATCACGTCCACACCTGGCAGACCGTCGATCAGTGTCTGCGCGGATTGCTCAAGTATGGGGAAGGTTTTGTAGTGGCAGGGAATCACCGTTTTGAAATTGAAATACCGTTTGGCGGCATAGGCGGTGGCTTTCATATCCATGGTGAAATGTCCGCCCGCCGACAAAATGCCGATGTCGGGTTTGTAGTAGTCCCCCATCCAATCCATATCCGCCATGACATCGGTGTCGCCCGAGACATAGAGCATGCGCCCCTCGGCTGCGATCATGAATCCGACCTCACTGCCACCGGTGCGCAGCCCGTCCGGCGTCGAAAAGGTCGAGCTGTGCGAGGCAGGTACCATCGTGACTTTGATGCCGTTCAGATTGACAGTTCCGCCTTTGTTGAAGCCGATGGTCTCGATCCCTTCGGCCTCGGCCCAATAACCCATGAGGTCGTACTGACCGACCACCGGCACCTTCAGGTGTTTGGCCAAAGGCAGGATGTCGACGACATGGTCGAAATGCGTGTGGGTCAGAAGGATATGCGTGGCACCTTCGACGGCTGCATCATGCTGATCCTCGGGCAGTGACGGGTTGCCGGTCAGCCAAGGGTCGACCAGCAGCACCTGACCTTCGGTTTCAATGCGAAAGCTTCCGTGGCCCAACCAAATGATGTTCATGAGAAATCCTCCTGCGATGCCTATTGGCATCACACTAGCATCCGTTATGTAAAAGTTCATGGATTGGTTTCAGGAAATTGATGGGTATTGCGAACGCCTTACCCCCGCCTATTGGGCCGAGCCGATCAACGCGGTGACCAACGCTGCGTTTCTGATCGCGGCTTTCATCATGTGGCGCAGGGTGCGCGGGCAGGGGATGCCTCTGGCGATGCTGCTGGTTGTGATTCTCGCCGCGATCGGGATCGGCAGCTATCTGTTTCACACCCACGCGCAGGTCTGGGCAGCGTTGGCCGATGTCGCGCCGATCCTTCTGTATATTCTGATCTATATCTTTGCGATCAATCGGGACGTCTGGCGGATGCGTCCTCTGCCCGCCGCGATGATGACCGCGCTTTTCATTCCCTATGCCGCCGCGACCCTGCCGCTGTTTCAACTGGTTCCGGGGTTAGGGGGCTCCGCCGCATACGCTCCGGTGCCGCTGCTGATTCTGATCTATGCGTTTCTGCTGCGCAATCGCACGCTGGAAACGGCCCGAGGGTTAGCGATTGGTGCGTTTATCCTGATCGCCTCGATCACCTTCCGCGCGTTGGATGAACCACTATGTATGCAGCTCCCGCTGGGCACGCATTTCATGTGGCACATCCTGAACGCAACCATGCTGGGCTGGATGATCGAGGTCTATCGCAGGCACATGATCCGCGCATCTCAGTCCTGAAACGCAGCAGCCAGGTTGTCGGGCAGATCGAACTCCTTCAAAACCCGCGCGCGGCCTTCGGCTGACATCTTCCGGGCTGTCTTTTCGACAATGCTCTGAATCTTCTCGGCCGAGTGTTTTGCGGCGAAAGGCGCGAAATACCATTTCAGGAACACAAAGCAGATGACATCCTCAAGCGCCTGAACCTCATCATCGCGCTTGATGCCTAGCTTGCGTAGCATGCGACCGGTCGCGTCGATGTCATCCGCGTCGTATCCGGCCTGCTGCATCAGGCCCATGACAACCTCAGCGTGATGGACACCCTGCGCCTTGCGCCAGGCCAGATATCCGGCACGACCTTCGGGATATTCACTGCGCGCCAGCTTCCAGCGTTCAACATGCTGCCCACGGGCGGCAATCTGCAACATGTCCGAGGCGTCAGGGAACAGCCTGTCCATCTCGGCGCTCATGCGCTGGCCATAGATCAGCTCGACCGGTTGGCCGTCTTCGATGTTGGGGTCTTGCCTGTTGGCCGCATCAATCGCGTCCAGAACGGCTTGCTTGCGCGCGCTCATCTTCTGCTCCGTTGGTTCTTGCCGAACCAACCTTACGGTTCGGCGCATCACTCGGCCTACCGTAGCGGGTCGCGCCGAAAAGAGCAGTAGTCAATTGTAGCCAACCGGGCCGGGCATTAATCGCCCGACCCGGGGCAGGGGGTCTATCACTTGTTCGTCTTGACCTGATCCTGGCTGACAACCTCGGGGGCAGGTGTGGGGAAGGTCAGATCAGGTGTCAGGGTATTCATTGTCGGGCCAAAAGCCTGTGCCTGCGACGCTAAAACAGTGGTGGCCAATACAAATGCAATCAGGAAGGGTTTCATGTCTTTACTCCGGGTTTTGGCTGTGCCGTGGAATAGAAATGAACAGTTCAGTTCAGTTTTTCAAGGGTAAAAATGAACTAAACGGTTTACTTTTTTGCATGGGAGGTATGCAAAATGGAAAAGAGGCCATGTCAGATGATGCCAGGGCAGACCTTATCGCGCTCTTGCGACCCGGACCCCGGACGGGTAAATGCCCCCTAACGCATATGAGGTTTTCCGATGTCGATTGACCAAAGCACCGCCGCCAAGGTGGCCAAACTGGCCCGGATCAAGGTCGAGGATGACGCGCTGCCCGCGCTGGCGTCCGAGTTCAACACCATCCTTGGGTTCATCGAGCAACTGAACGAAGTGGATGTCGAAGGCGTCGAGCCGATGGTCTCGGTCGAGCCGATGCGCCTGAAACGTCGTGAGGATGTCGTCACCGACGGAAACCAGCAGGACAAGGTTCTGGCCAACGCCCCCGACGCCCGCGAAGGCTTTTTCGCAGTCCCCAAAGTGGTGGAGTAAGACATGAGCGATCTGAACAAACTGGGCCTGGCCGAGGCCCGCGATGCGCTGCGCAAGGGTGACGTGACCTCGGTTGAACTGACCGAATCCTGCCTGAAGGCCATTGATGCCGCCGACGCGCTGAACGCTTTTGTCCACAAAACGCCCGAGATCGCGCTGGAGCGCGCCAAGGCTGCGGATGAGCGGATCAAGGGCGGCGACGCGCCGTCGATGTGTGGTCTGCCGATCGGCATCAAGGATCTGTTCTGCACCAAGGGCGTGCCCTCGCAGGCGGCATCCAAAATTCTGGAAGGCTTCAAGCCCGAATACGAATCCACCGTGTCTCAGCAACTGGCCGATGCCGGAGCGGTCATGCTGGGCAAGCTGAACATGGACGAATTCGCCATGGGCTCGTCCAACGAAACCTCCGTCTACGGCAATGCGGTCAGCCCGTGGCGGCGCGGCAATGACGACGCGCAGCTGACACCGGGCGGTTCGTCGGGTGGTTCGGCGTCTGCTGTGGCCGCTGACTTGTGTCTGGCCGCGACCGGCACCGATACCGGCGGTTCGATCCGTCAGCCTGCAGCTTTTGTTGGTATCACCGGTATCAAGCCGACTTATGGCCGTTGCTCGCGCTGGGGCATCGTCGCGTTTGCCTCCTCGCTGGATCAGGCCGGTCCGATGACCAAAAACGTACGCGACGCGGCGATCATGCTGGAAACCATGTGTGGCCATGACGCCAAGGATTCCACCAGCGCCGAACTGGCCGTCCCGAATTTTGAGGCGATGCTGACCGGCGACATCAAAGGCAAAAAGATCGGTATCCCGAAAGAATACCGCATGGACGGTATGCCTGCCGAGATCGAAAAGCTCTGGTCCGATGGCGCCGCGATGCTGAAAGACGCTGGCGCCGAGATCGTCGATATCTCGCTGCCGCATACCAAATACGCGCTGCCTGCCTACTATGTGATTGCGCCTGCCGAGGCGTCCTCGAACCTCGCCCGCTATGATGGCGTACGTTATGGCCGCCGCGCGCAGCTGTCACAGGGTGACGGCATCACCGAAATGTACGAGAAAACCCGCGCCGAAGGCTTTGGCCACGAGGTGCAGCGCCGTGTGATGGTCGGCACCTACGTGCTGTCGGCGGGCTTCTACGACGCCTACTACAACCGCGCCCGCAAGGTTCGCACCCTCATCAAGAAAGACTTCGAGGATGTCTTCGCTGCCGGTGTCGACGCGATTCTGACCCCGGCCACCCCGTCCGCATCCTTTGGTCTGGGCGAGATGACCGAGGCCGATCCCGTTCAAATGTACTTGAACGACGTCTTCACCGTGACTGTGAACCTCGCCGGTCTGCCGGGGATTTCAGTGCCTGCAGGTCTCGATAAACAAGGGCTGCCACTGGGTCTGCAACTGATCGGTCGGCCCTGGGAAGAAGGCGATCTGCTCAATACCGCCTATGCGTTGGAAAACGCCGCTGGTTTTGTGGCAAAACCGTCGAAATGGTGGTAAGCCTCGGGCCTGAAAGACATCAGACACGGAGGCGCAGCATGCGCTCTTTGCCACTCATTGCGGCGATCTCGCTGATCGCCGCCTGTGATACGGTCACACCGATTGGCGGAACCGATTTCAACACGCCCGAGTATCAGGCCCAGCGTGAGGCGCAACTGTCCGGGCAGGGGAGTGTCGTAAACCCGCTGCTTGCCCCGGTGGATGTTTCGGAACAGGCTCTGGGCGCCCCGGGTTCGGCGTCGAACGCAGCCGTTGCGACCGGTGCCAATGCCGATATTGCCAATCAGACGGCGGCGGCTTTGGCCAGCACATCGGCGCAGCCAACGGTCGATCCCGTGCCCAACAATGCCGGTATCTCCGACGAACAGGATTTCGGAGCCGTGTCCGAGCGCCGCAGCATCGAATCTGACGCCGCCCGTATTGAACAGAACCGCCAGACCTACGAAGTGGTTGCCCCTACGGCCGTGCCTGAACGTGGCAGCGACGGGCAGCCCAACATCGTGCAATACGCACTCAGCACATCCAACCCGGTGGGCACCCAGCTTTACAGTCGCGCGGGGTTCAACCTGCAGGCCAAAGCACAGCGTAATTGCGCACAATTCCCCTCTCCAGATCAGGCCCAGATCGCTTTCCTGTCGAACGGAGGGCCGCAGCGCGACCGCAAAGGACTGGACCCGGATGGCGACGGCTATGCCTGCAGCTGGGATCCGAGCCCGTTCCGCAGTGCCATCAACAACTAAGCCTGCGCCGATCTGGCACCCTTCGCCGAATTTCGGCCCCCGCCGCGACGGCCTGACACCGGCGCTGATTGTCCTGCACTACACCGCGATGGATAGCGCGCAGGCTGCGCTGGAGCGCCTCTGTGACCCACAAGCCGAGGTATCGGCGCATTACCTGATTGGTTCTGACGGTATGCTCTGGCAGATGGTGCGCGAAGAGGACCGTGCATGGCACGCCGGTGCGGGCGAGTGGCACGGTCAGACCGACATCAACTCGCGCTCCATCGGGATCGAACTGGATAACACCGGAGCACACCCTTTCTCGAATTTGCAATTGGCAACACTGGAAACCCTCCTGCCTCAGATCATGTCGCGCTGGGCGATTCCGCCCAATGGCGTGATCGGCCATTCTGACATGGCCCCTGGCCGAAAAAGCGATCCCGGAGCAAAGTTCGACTGGCAGCGACTCGAACGACAAGGGCTGGCCGCCGCAGGTGCAACCCAAACTACCCCGGCAGGCATCTCGTGCGACAACTTTCGCGAACTGGCTCGCGCCGCAGGTTTCACCGCCGATGTCCCGAACGAGACGCTTCTGGCTGCTATACGTTTGCGATACCGCCCTTGGGGCACCGGTCCGCTCTCCCTAGCCGATATCAAGGCGCTCAGCTTGGCCCCAAGCGCGACCTGATCCGCTCTTCATCTGGCCAAAAATATCCCTGAGATGAATTAGCCAAAGGCCAAGAAGGGACTGGCCCCTCCCTCCGTCCCATCCACCCTTGACGCGACCGGGAACACAGCATACCCACCCCTCTGCGCGGAGGGCCGGATGGCCGCTGGGGTCGCAAGACCCGAGAGGAAAGTCCGGACTCCACAAGACAACGGTGCCGGGTAACGCCCGGGCGGGGTAACCCGACGGAAAGCGCCACAGAAATCAGACCGCCTGCGACTTCGGTCAGAGGTAAGGGTGAAACGGTGGGGTAAGAGCCCACCGCGCCGCTGGCAACAGCGGCGGCACGGCAAGCCCCACCGGGAGCAATGCCAAATAGGGTCCCCGCGCGGGATGGTCGGCGTCTGCCGATACCACCGCTAAGCGCGTCTTGGCCGAGAGGGACCGGGTTGGCAGCTTGAGCCGCGCAGCAATGCGCGGCCTAGAGGAATGGTCATCGAAGGGGGCAACCCCGGAACAAGATCCGGCTTACAGGCCCTCCGCGCGTATCCTATTGTCAGTTTCCGGGTGGCGTATAGGCTCCGACCAGTTTCGCAGCCTTTTTCTGAACCGCCACGAAGTCTTTGGCTTTCCAAGCCCTTACGGTTTCTATATTGGATACAGCGCCCGAGGCGGCGACCGCCATGCCCACCGCAACTGCGTCCGTCTCGTCTGGTGCTTCGCTGATGACAACCACGTCGTTATCCCCCGTCGTAATGTAGAAGGCCAAAAGCTTGGCACCGACCTTCTTCAATAGCGCTTTTACGGCGTCCGTCCGATCGGATGGTTTGCCGACCATCCCCTTAGCGCCTTTTTGGGAATAGGATGCATAGGTGATAAAAATAGGCATGGATTCCTCCTGACTGAAGTTGAGGGACCTTTGATTGGGCCGGTCCTTTGGCCTGAAATCCGATCCGAGGCGTGCGCTAAGGCACGGCCACCAGCCAGACGCCAAGAATGATCAGCGCCGCACCGGTTGCAGGCACCAGCCACATGGCGCGCGGCATCAGTTTCTCCAACGCGACGTAAATGGCGACGCCGACGATCCAATAGAGGTTCATCACTCCGCCCACGAACAGCAGCAGCATCAGGGCCCAGCAGCAGCCCAGACAATAGGCTCCGTGCAGCGCGCCGGTGCGGAATGCGCCATTGGCGTAGGGTCTGTTATGGTCGGCCAGAAAACGCGCCGGGCTGCGGCAATGGCGTAGACAGGCGGTTTTGAGGCTAGACAGTTGGTACAGCCCCGCTGCGATCATAACGCACCCGGCCGCCGTCCGGGAGCGGATGGTCATCATCGGGCCATCGGACAGTCCAACAACTTCCAACAGCCGTTGTGCGCCGGTTGCCAGCACGCTGAACAAGGCCCAGGCCACCAGATAACCGGCCAGAAAAAACAGGCTTAGCCGCGCCGTATTGGCCTTATCCGGCCCTACCCGTTTCAACGCCATGAACAGCAGAACAGTAGGGGCGGCGCTGGGTGTCATCATCGCGATCATCATCACCCACCACATTAGGAAGATCAGCACGGCATAAGCCGCCGTCCAATGCACATCGGTCGCCATCTGCATTGGGTTGCCAATTGGGCGGGCCATCCGCGTCATGTCTACAGCGGTCATGTTCATGCCAACCCCGGCAATCGTGTACCACGATGCCGCCAAAATGATCAGCGCGACACAGACCAGAACAACGCCACGGTCATGCCGAAGCACCCGATCGACCAAATGGCTCGGTGGTGGGGATTCAGTCATTGGACATCCTGCCTAAGCGCCCAGAACCCCGTGTCCTGAGATGTTGAGATGCGCCAGATGCGCGTGCGTTGCATCAAAGGCCAGGCTGATCGCCGCGCCCGTGGTCTGGGCCGAGCCCGAGGCCGCCTCGGCGGTGCGATATTCGAACCCGTTGGGCAGATGGAACGCCGCACGATGCGGATCGCCTGTTACGATATTGGGGATCGGTCTGACTTTCACATCGAACACACCGGTCACTTTCGCATAGCCGGTCCGGTCTTCGCGGCTCCAGTCCAGTTCGATCGGAACGTACAGAGTTTCGTGTTTCTTGGGCGCCATTGCGCTGAAGACGTACCACATAGTCGCCATTTCATCGGTGTCTTCGCCAGTCATGATGGCCTGCAACGCGGCGCGCTGATCGGCAGATGCGCTTTCGTCGATGATCAACTGCATCTGACCATTGCCTTCATGTATCGGGCCAGGCCAGTGATACACCCCTGCTGCCCGCACACCGGCAAGGTCTGTGTCGCCGTAGTGGCCGGATTCAATATCGAAGACCACGACAGCTTCGCAATTGCCATGGGTGGGTAGAACACTGAACTGGCAAGGGCAGCCGAAGTTGCAGTTACAATTGGCCAGCTCTTCGGCCTGCAGTTTCCATTCTGTCATGTTTAACCCCCAAACACGCTTAAACGTAATCTGCCGTATTAGGGTCGAGCCTGATATGTATGCCTCGAAGGCCGGGCTTGGCGCCGGCTTCTGGGTCGTTCGAATTGCGCGACCATATCACGAAAGCGTGATTGCACCAAATCCGGTGCGAGCGTGCAACTCAGCTTTTGTGCGCCTCACTTGCGGAATCCGGTTGACTCGGGCGCGCGACGGGGTAAAAGCGCACGCTCATAGGAATTCAACCGGAAGGCCCTGCCTTTTCGGACGCAGGAGATAACCATGGCGAAGCCGACGACAATCAAGATCCGCCTGAACTCGACCGCGGGCACGGGCCACTTCTACGTGACCAAGAAAAACGCGCGTACGATGACCGAGAAAATGACCATTCGTAAATACGACCCGGTCGTTCGGAAACATGTCGAGTACAAGGAAGGCAAGATTAAGTAATCTGCCGTTCCAATTGGACATTTTGAAAAGGGCTCTGAGTTGTCAGAGCCCTTTTTCTTTTGGACGCGTACGCTGGTGCGGCCATGCGAAGGGAACAGGTCCGTTGCAGGGACGCATCAGCGCCAGGCCCCTTCGCACCTGCCGCGGCTTGCTTTTTACATCTCGCTACCGCTACGGTTTAGCAAATCGCCACAAAATGTTGACCGTCATGAAAAAAATCTTGCTACCGACAATCGCTGTTTTGACTCTCACGGCTTGTGAAGACCCCTTCAATCGCCAAGGTGTCGGGTTCACCGGGATTGATGGTGAACCGCGCACGGTGTCCGATGTTCCGGGAGCCGTTGCCTTCTTACCGCCAGCGACCAATGTCCCGGCCGAGCTTGCGGAATTGCCCACCGTCTCGGTCCTGTCCGACAAGGTCGGGATCGATAGGATTGCCGGTGTGGCGATCGACAATGGCGGTCAGTCGCCTGCAAACGCAGTGGAACTATCAGGAAGCAGTCAGAACCTGTATCTGAGCACGGTGAATGTGAACGGTACCCTGTTCGGAGTCGTTCGGACTCGCTCAAACAGCACTCGGGTCGATAACTCTGTGGGGGCGGCGTTTGGTAGAGAGACCGAACGCTTTACCGGTTGCCTGCCTGCAGGAGATGTCTACAGCAAGGGCTCATCCGATCGCAGCTCGGGCTTTGCGGTTCCGCTGAACTGCAGCTGATCCGGTCAAAGATCAGTTGACGTGAAAAAGGGCGGGGATTTACCCGCCCTGTTCATTTGCACCGATAGCTATTCGTCCCAATCAAGGCGGTGTTAGCCATCCTCAAGGATGCGGGCGAGGTCGGGCCGGCGGAAAGCCGGACCTTTCAGCACCTTGCCATCTTCGCGCAGAACCGGTTTCCCATCGGCGCCCAGCTTGGACATGTTCGAGGCGTGGACTTCCTCCATCGCCGCTTGTTTGACACTGTGTAGGCCGAATTCCAGAAAGGTGCCGTCCAGCACATATTGGATGTCACACAGGGCATCTAGCACTTCGACCAGATTGCCATCCTCCACCGCAGCGCGCAGCTCCGCGACTTCCTCTTCGAGGATCGCCAACCGCATCTGCGCACGCGTCTCGGGGATTGCTGGCGTCTCCACGACCGGCACGTCGAAGGCTTCGTGCCAGTCCCGAACGATGGTCAGAGTGTCCTTTGCCATCAGAAATCCCAGTCTTCGTCCTCGGTCGCAACCGCCTTGCCGATGACATAGGAGGATCCGGAGCCCGAGAAGAAGTCGTGGTTCTCGCTGTCCGGGCTGAGGGCCGCCAGAATCGCCGGGTTGACCTCGGAGACTTCGGGCGGGAACAGGGCCTCAAAGCCGAGGTTTTGCAGCGCTTTGTTGGCGTTGTAGTGGAGGAAGACCTTCACATCCTCGGTCAGGCCGAGCTCATCATAGAGTTCCTCGGTGTACTGGTTCTCGATCCCGTAAAGCTCGAACATCAGGCCAAAGGCATAGTCCTTCAACTCCTGTTGTTCCGCCTCGGAGAGCTTCTCGTAACCGCGCTGGAACTTGTAGCCGATGTAATAACCATGCACGGCCTCATCCCGGATGATCAGGCGGATCAGGTCTGCGGTATTGGTCAGCTTGGCGCGACTGGACCAGTACATTGGCAGGTAGAAGCCGGAATAGAACAGGAAACTTTCCAGAAACACCGACGCTATCTTGCGTTTCAGCGGATCGTTGCCCGGAGCGTATGTGTTCAGGATCGCCTCAGCCTTGGCCTGCAGATGGGGATTCTCTTCGGACCAGCGGAACGCCTCGTCGATCTCCTTGGTCGAACAGAGCGTCGAAAAGATCGAGGAATAGCTGCGCGCGTGCACCGCCTCCATAAAGGCGATGTTGGTCAGCACGGCCTCTTCATGCGGAGTGACGGCATCGGGCATCAAAGCAGGGGCACCGACCGTGTTCTGGATCGTGTCCAGCAGGGTCAGGCCGGTGAAGACGCGGATGGTCAACTGCTTTTCGTGATCCGTCAGCGTTGCCCAGCTTTGGATATCGTTGGACAGCGGCACTTTCTCGGGCAGCCAGAAATTGACCGTCAGTCGGTTCCAGACCTCAAGGTCCTTGTCATCCTCCAGCCGGTTCCAGTTGATGGCGCGGGGGATCTTGGTATGGATCATGTCTTTCATATCGTTTCCCCTTACAACGAACAGGATACGCAGCCCTGCACCTCAGTCCCTTCAAGGGCCTCCTGGCGCAGACGCACGTAATAAATGGTTTTGATACCTTTCTTCCACGCGTAGATCTGCGCGCGGTTGATATCGCGGGTCGTGGCCTCGGCCGGGAAGAACAGGGTTAGCGACAGTCCCTGATCCACATGTTCGGTGGCCGCCGCGTAGGTGTCGATCAGCGCCTCAGGGCCGATCTCATAGGCATCGCGGTAGTATTCGAGGTTTTCATTGCTCATGAAAGCCGCCGGATAGTAGACGCGGCCGATCTTGCCCTCTTTACGGATTTCGATCTTCGAGACGATGGGGTGGATCGAAGAAGTCGAGTTGTTGATATAGCTGATCGACCCGGTTGGTGGCACGGCCTGAAGGTTGCGGTTATAGAGGCCGTGTTTCATCACATCGGCCTTCAACGCTGCCCAGTCGTCGCGTGTGGGCAGGGTCATGCCGTCGAACAGAGCCTTCACCCGCTCGCTTTCGGGCAGCCAGTCACGGGTGGTGTATTTGTCGAAGAAGGTGCCTGAGGCATAGTCGGAGGCCTCGAACCCCTTGAACGACGCCTTACGCTCCTGCGCCAGATCGCAGGAGGTGCGGATCGCGTGATAGGCCATGGCCGCGAAGTACACGGATGTGAACTCGACACCCTCGGGAGAGCCATAGTGGATATGTTCGCGCGCCAGAAACCCGTGCAGGTTCATCTGCCCCAGACCAATCGCGTGGCTTTCATCATTGCCACGACGCACCGAGGGGACCGAGTCGATTGCCGACATCTCGGACACCGCCGTCAGCGCGCGGATCGCAGCGCCAACAGTGCGGCCCAGATCGCCACCATCCATCGTCTTGGCGATGTTCAGCGAGCCGAGGTTGCAGGAGATATCCGTGCCCAGATGCGAATAGCTGAGGTCATCGTTGAACTCGGACGCTTCATTGACCTGCAAAATCTCGGAACACAGGTTCGACATGTTGATCCGGCCCGCGATGGGGTTCATCCGGTTCACCGTGTCTTCGAACATCACGTAGGGGTAACCGGATTCGAATTGAATCTCGGCAATGGTCTGGAAAAACTCACGCGCATTGACCTTGGATTTTCGGATGCGCTTGTCATCGACCATCTCGTGATACTTCTCGCTTACCGAGATTTCCGAGAACGGCACGCCATAGACCTTTTCCACGTCATGCGGCGAGAACAGGTACATGTCGGCGTTCTTTTTCGCCAGCTCGAACGTGATGTCGGGGATGACCACGCCAAGGCTCAGCGTTTTGATACGGATTTTCTCATCCGCGTTTTCGCGCTTGGTGTCGAGAAAGCGCATGATGTCCGGGTGGTGCGCGTTCAGATAGACCGCACCCGCGCCTTGCCGCGCACCCAGTTGGTTGGCGTAAGAGAAGCTGTCCTCCAGCAGTTTCATCACCGGGATCACGCCGGAGGATTGGTTCTCAATGCCCTTGATCGGCGCGCCGTGCTCGCGGATGTTGGTCAGCAGCAGCGCTACACCTCCACCGCGTTTGGACAGTTGCAGGGCCGAGTTGATGCCGCGTCCGATGCTCTCCATGTTGTCCTCAAGCCGCAGCAGGAAGCACGAGATCAACTCCCCGCGTGAGGCTTTGCCCGCGTTCAGGAAGGTGGGCGTGGCGGGCTGGAAGCGGCCGTCGAGGATTTCTTCCATGAAGGACAGGGCCAGCGCCTCATCACCGCGTGCCAGCGCCAGCGCGGTCATGACGACGCGATCCTCATAGCGTTCCAGGAACCGCTGCCCGTCACGGGTTTTCAGCGTATAAGAGGTGTAATATTTGAACGCGCCCAGAAAGGTCGGGAACCGGAACTTCTTGGCATAGGCCGCATCCCAGATCTTACGCATGAAGTTCTTGGAATACTGGTCCAGAATGGCCTCTTCATAATAGCCCTCGGAAACCAGATACCCGAGCTTTTCGTCCAGCGAGTGGAAGAACACGGTGTTCTGGTTGACGTGCTGCAGGAAGTACTGCCGCGCGGCCATACGATCGGCATCGAACCGGATCTTTCCCTCACCATCGTAGAGGTTCAGCATCGCGTTCAACGCGTGGTAGTCCTGCTCGTTTACGCTGCTGTCGAGCATAGGTGTCTCCCTAGTTTTTCCAGCCCGGCGCGGACGCGGGCGATGTCGGTCTCTGTTCCGGCCAGCTCGAGCGTGTAGAGCAGCGGTACGTTGCATTTCTGGGCGATGATGCGACCGGCCAAAGCGTAGGTCGCACCGAAATTGCGGTTGCCTGTGCCGATCACCCCAACGATCCCGGCACGTCTGTCCGGGTTGTTCAGGAACCGGATCACCTGTTTCGGAACCGCCCCGCGCCCTTCGCCATCGGCATAGGTGGGGCTTATCAGCACGTAAGGGTGTCCGGGGTCAGGCAGCGGGTCCATTCCATTCGGAATGCGGAAAGAGGTCAGGCCCAGCCGCGAGACAAAGCGGTGGGTGTTTCCGGATTTCGATGAGAAATAGACCAGCGCCGGGATCGGCGCGGCCATGGGTCAGGCCAGTTGGGCGATCATGTCCGGGCGGAAACCCGACCAGTGATCACTACCTGCCACAACGACAGGGGCCTGACGATAGCCCAACTCGGTCACATGGGTCATGGCGCTGTCGTCCTGGGTCAGGTCGATGACGTCATAGGTGATGCCTTTTGCATCCAGCGCGCGGGTGGTGGCGGTGCATTGTACGCATGCGGGTTTGGAATATACGGTAATGCTCATGTCGTCCTCTGTCCTTTTAATGAATGCCGAGGACGCTGCGGGCAAAATGACCCCTGAACACGCCCCCGAACCCTCCGTTCGCGGTTCTCTTTCTTTGCTTACGGCAGGTCTCCTGGCTCGCGGATTGACGTTCGAACTGGCCTTCCCAAAAGCACGCTTTCAGTGGCGTATTCAGTCGAACTCTCCGCTTACAGTTGCGGGGGCAGCGCCGGTTTTTCACCGGTTTCCCTCTTAGCTTTCAACAGGAATCGAAAGAACCGAAGCAACACCATATTGGGGTTGGTGGTGGCATGTTGTCAATATATGGTGTGGCGAAGAAAATAAATTTCTTCGCTTGCACAACCAGCCACGTGCGCTAAGGCGGTCTACCTTTTCCGCTTGGGCATCGCGTTGCCACCCTTCATCGCAGCCGCCCGCGCGCGGTTTTTCTTGCTGCTTGGCTTGCCTTTGGGCGGAGGCGGGCCTTTCGGACGGCGCGCGGGTTTCTTATGCTGATCGCCCGAGGGCACCTCTTCCCGTTTGGGGCGCGTTTCGGGCTTGGGTTTCTCGGCCGGTTTCCGGTGTGGTTTTGCGGGTTGAGGCTCAGCCGCGCGGGCCTGGCGTTCAGCACGTTCGGGGCGCTTCTTGCCTTTGAAGTCGCGCTTGGGGCCTTTGCGGCCACCACCGGAAAGGGCGGGCGGCGCGTCCAGTTGCACGATGGTCTTGGTGCCTTCGACCGTCATTTTGGGGCCGATGGCCTTCAGGAAACCTTCGACACTGCTTTCGCGAATCTCGATATAGCTTTCTGTGTCAGCAATGCGGATCGCGCCGATATCGTCTTTGGTGATCTTGCCCGCCTTACACAACATGGGCAGCAAATAGCGAGGCGAGGCGTTTTCGTTGTGTCCCTCCGACAGCGAAAACCACACGCTTGGGCCAAAGGGCACGTTCGGTTTTGCCGCTGCATCCGGCGTGTCGCTCAGCTCTTCGGGGGCGGAGTGCTTGCGCCCGTATTGACGCAGATAGGCCGCCGCCAGCTGTTGCGGCGAAAAGCGCGAGACCAGATCGTCGACCAGAGCACTTTCCCCCTCGGTCACATCCACGGTCCAATCATCCGAGCTGAAAATCCGCTGCATATCCTGCGCCTGAACCTCGTCGGCCGAGGGCGCAGACCCCCACTCGGCGGTCAGCTTAGCGAATTTCAGCAGGCGTTGCGCCTTTTTGAACGATGCAGGCGGTACGATCAGCGCGCTGACGCCTTTCCGCCCGGCGCGTCCGGTTCGCCCCGAGCGGTGCAGCAGCGTTTCATGGCTGTTCGGCAGTTCCGCATGGATCACCAGATCAAGGTTCGGCAGGTCGATGCCGCGCGCGGCCACATCGGTCGCCACACAGACGCGGGCGCGTCCGTCGCGCATGGCTTGTAGCGCGTTCGAACGTTCGCTTTGCGTCAGCTCGCCGGACAGGGCCACGACCGAGAATCCACGATTCGACAGCCGCGCCGTCAGGCGGCTGACCATGGCGCGGGTGTTGCAGAAGATGATGGCGTTGGGGGCCTCGTAGAACCGCAACACGTTGATGATTGCATTCTCACCATCGCGCGGGGCCACGTTCATCGCGCGGTATTCGATATCGGCATGTTGTGTGCGCTCGCTGACGGTGCTGACCCGCTCGGCATCGTGCTGATACCGCGCGGCGAGGGAGGCGATGGCGCGGGGAACCGTCGCGGAAAACAGCAGTGTCTGACGCTCGGACGGTGTCTGTTCCAGAATGAACTCAAGATCTTCGCGGAAGCCCAGGTCGAGCATTTCATCGGCTTCATCCAGAACCACGGCGCGCACAGCAGTCAGGTCAATCGACTCGCGCATGATATGGTCGCGCAGGCGGCCCGGCGTTGCGACCACGATATGCGCGCCACGGGCCAGCGCCCGCCGCTCGTCTCGCATATCCATGCCGCCGACACAGGACGCGATGAACGCGCCTGCATCCGCATAAAGCCATGCCAATTCGCGTTTGACCTGCATCGCCAATTCACGCGTCGGCGCGATGACCAGCGCCAAAGGCGCGCCAGCCCCATCGAATACATCCACGTCGCCCAGTATGGTCGGGGCGATGGCAAGGCCGAAGCCAATGGTTTTCCCCGATCCGGTCTGTGCCGAAACCAACATGTCGCGACCTTCTAAGTCGGGCGCGGATACGGCGGTTTGGACAGGGGTCAGCGTGTCATACCCTTTGCGATCAAGGGCGTCTTGAAGTGTCTGATTCATGGCTCGGCTCTTTGGGATGCTGCGGTCACCCTCAGAGCGTCTATTACGCGGATGATCGTCGAAGGGCACTCCTTACCGAGTGAGGCGCCGGATGTATAGTGTGGAAAGCGACCTGTGCGATCAAACAGAGCATAAACGCTTGATGAAGGTTCCTTCAGGAAAGTTGTAATCCGTCGCACTCCTCCCAATCTGTTGAACACAGCCAAAGATGGCACCGATTTCAGGGAGAAAGAGACCATGACCAGATTTATGACTGCCGGAGCAGCCGCTCTGGCCACGAGCCTAGCCCTTGGCACTGCCGCTGCCGCTGAAACCACACCTGATCTGCGCGGTATTTGGACGGCCAGCCAGACCACGGTTTCGCCGTCGAATTCGGCTACCGGCGATGCGCCGCGATTTAACCAGTCGGAATGGGTGCTCGAAATTCAGGCTCAGAACGACAATGTCTTCTGGGGGCCGAGTATGTGGCGTCGCAATGCCATGGATGACTGGACGATGTACGAGGCCACCGGTTCCATCAGCCAGGATGGCTCGGGAAAAATCGGGATCGTCGAAAGCTCGGCCGAGCCGGCGATTGGCGTGAACGCTTTGATCGACGCGCGCTACGAGGACGGGCGAATTTATGCGGATTTCCGTAGCCTGCGGACTGGAACTACCTACAGCACCGTTCTGGAACGTCAGGTGAACTGAAGCGTTTCCGGCCCGGCCGGACTGTAGGGGGTACAGACTGTCGCCTGATTTTGACGACGACAGAATAGTAGGTAAACCGTCCGGGTCGGAACGCTTCTCAATATCGGAATACTCGTCTCCACAGGGAGGAGGCGGACCGGCCGGTGATTTCGCCGCGCGCGACAGGATCCAGTATATGCCGGGTTTACACGCGGTGTTCCTCGGCCCGGGTTATTCGGATCTCGCGAACCTTCAGCGCGGGGTCGCGCGTGGTGAAATTTCGCCGTCCGGTCCAAGCTCCATTTCAGAAGTATGGCATCTTGTCCGCCGAATGCCGCAGATTCTGCTGGGAGGATTTGTCCAGTCGATCTTTTGCGAACATATCTGCTCTGCCTCCGCGACCGACGTCAGCACAGTCGGCGTTTTTAAATGCGTCGGTTAAGAAACAGTACCGGGCGCAGGCCTCACTCTGAAACCGTCTTTTACATATGCTCGACAGCGCAGGTGAGTATGTAGGGAATTTAGCCCTGTTTCAGTCCGAACGATTCGGTTTTGCGGACGGTGCGGCGTTGCCAGTTTCTGCAATTTGCGATCAGTTTGTCGTAGGTTGCCGTTTGCACCTGCAGCAAATCACAATTTTCCGGTCAGAGTTTGGCGAAAAGAGTTTTGCAATTCTAAACCTGCGTGGTTCTCGAGAAATCCGGAGTTATCCACAGTACCCTCCCGGCAGATATCAACAACTTATCCCCGTCTGATTTCCATGCTGCGGTGCTATTTTCTTGCCCGATAACGGGTGCAATGCAAGATTGGTTTCACCGCTGGAGTTCGTCGGATCAGAAGGCGGGATGCAAAGGCCAAGGGGGTCTGCGCAGGGAAGGCTGATCTTAGGATTGACGTTCTATTGCAAGGGCTTACCGGTGGGTGGTGCATCGAGTTGGGGCTTCGTGCCTTGGGTCGACGGATCATCTTCTCAAATGGGCTTTGTGCGTCGCGGCGACTTTCGAGTTTGTGGCGGCGGCTGCGGTTCCTTCGGGGGCCGGGGCAACTGGATCGAAGTGGTCTTAGGACAAACTTCGTCCGGGTAAGGCGTCAGGGGTTGCCCGCAAGGGCGCATGCAAAGACCGCGTCTGCGCACCTGACGCCTTTTCCCCCGCTGGCTTCATGCAGGCTACCACCCACCCCTCGTCAGAATGGGAACGGGGCTCTTTCGCATGTGCAAAAGAGCCCCGTGTTAACGTCAGATGATGCAATGCCGCGTCTATGCACCTGTCCTTGCACAATAGCCAGTTCAGCCTACCGCATCAACAACATATTGCGTGCGTCATCCTGCGATCCGCAAGATGAAGGCGTAAATCAGAGGTTTTCCTGCACGTCCGAGGCTGCGTTTTGGATCGCATCGCCCGCTTTTTCGATGTCTTTGCCCGCGCCTTTGGCGGTTTCGCAGGCGGTCAATGCAAATAGGCTCAGGCCAATCAGAATTGCGCGGATCATGTTTTTCTCCTTCATGCTCGATCAGGCCTTCGGTAGCAGTATCTTACTGAGGAGGCTAGCACTTTTGCGGTTTACCGGGGGTCGCGCTGCGTCTACGCCTGCGGCCTGCCGGGCAAACTGTTAGTGCCCTGTGTTTTCGCTGCAGAACAGCTCATAGACGGTTTCCAGCATCCGACGGGGCTTGTCATCGGCCAGTCGGTAATAGATCGCTTTGCCGTCGCGGCGGGGCGTCACCAGCCCTTCCAACCGCAAGCGCGACAATTGCTGCGACACGGCGGCCTGGCGGGCGGACAACAGAGTCTCAAGCTCGGTGACAGATTTCTCGCCCGACGCCAGATGGCACAGGATCATCAGACGCCCTTCGTGGCTAATCGCCTTCAGAAAATTCGCCGCCCGCGACGCGTTTTCGACCATGTGGTCAAGCTCTGCCGAGGGGGTGTCCTGGGTTACTTGGGGGAGTGCCATCTAAACTTCGTTCCTTACTATCCCGCTGTGGGTGGAGCCAGAGATATACTTCTTTCCGGATAAGTACATCCAATTTACTTATTTTGCACTTTTACGCCCATATGCATGCATCAAAATACTGTGATCAAAGAAGCGGTGAACAAAAAAGCGCCGTTTTCGGCCCCTGTGAGGTGGGACCTGAAGACAAGGGCCGCCGTATCTTGCGAACAGTTTGCAAGGTCGTTCTTGCTGGCCCCCCTTGCAGCCCCCCAGTGGCGACACTAAGACTCGGGTAACTCTTGTTGGGATAATGTCCCGATCCATAGCAAAGCAGGCAGGTTCCGAATGTTCGATCCAGTAGATACCTATATGAATACGCTCGTGCCCATGGTCGTTGAGCAGACCAGCCGGGGGGAGCGCGCCTATGACATTTTCTCGCGCCTGCTCAAAGAACGGATTATCTTCATTAACGGTCCGATTCACGACGGTATGAGCCATCTGATCGTCGCGCAGTTGCTGCACCTTGAGGCGGAAAACCCGAACAAGGAAATCTCGATCTACATCAACTCGCCCGGCGGTGTGGTGACCAGCGGTTTGTCGATTTACGACACAATGCAGTACATCAAGCCGAAATGTTCCACATTGGTCATCGGTCAGGCGGCCTCGATGGGGTCGGTTTTGCTGGCTGGCGGCGAGGCGGGCATGCGCTTTTCGCTGCCCAACAGCCGGATCATGGTTCACCAGCCCAGCGGCGGATATCAGGGTCAGGCCAGCGATATCATGATCCATGCCGCTGAAACACAGAAGCTGAAAGATCGCTTGTATGACATCTACGTACGTCACACCGGTCAGACCAAGAAGTCCGTTGAAAAGGCTCTGGATCGTGACAATTTCATGAGTCCCGAAGAGGCCAAGGATTGGGGTCACATCGACGAGATCGTCGAAAACCGTGCCAAGATGGATACGGAAGAGGCCTAAGAAACGCGTCCCGCGCGCCAAGCGCAGGGCCATTTTGAGATTGTAGCCGCCAGAGCGCTGGCCTAAGCTGCACGAACATGCGCAAGCGTGCCCCACAGGTAGGGGCGCAGAGACGAAGCCCGAAAGGTAGATCATGGCGACGAATTCAGGCGGTGACGGCAAAAACACGCTCTACTGCAGCTTTTGTGGAAAAAGCCAGCATGAGGTGCGCAAGCTGATCGCAGGCCCGACCGTTTTCATCTGTGATGAATGCGTCGAGCTGTGCATGGACATCATTCGCGAGGAAACAAAGGCCAGCGGTCTGAAATCCTCGGACGGGGTACCGACACCTAAGGATATCTGTGAGGTTCTGGACGACTATGTGATCGGTCAGGCCACAGCCAAGCGGGTTCTGTCGGTTGCGGTCCACAACCACTACAAGCGTCTGAACCACGCCCAGAAAGCGGGTAGTGATATTGAACTGGCCAAGTCGAACATCCTGCTGATCGGTCCGACCGGTTGCGGCAAGACGCTGCTAGCCCAGACGCTGGCACGTATTCTGGATGTGCCGTTCACTATGGCCGACGCGACGACGCTGACCGAAGCTGGCTATGTGGGTGAGGATGTTGAGAACATCATCCTGAAGCTGCTTCAGGCCAGCGAATACAATGTGGAACGCGCACAGCGCGGCATCGTCTATATTGACGAGGTCGACAAGATCACCCGTAAGTCCGAAAACCCCTCGATCACCCGTGACGTCTCGGGTGAAGGTGTGCAGCAGGCGCTGCTGAAACTGATGGAAGGCACCGTCGCCTCGGTTCCACCTCAGGGTGGACGTAAACATCCGCAGCAGGAGTTCCTGCAGGTCGACACCACCAATATCCTGTTCATCTGTGGCGGCGCCTTTGCCGGTCTGGATCGGATCATTGCGCAACGCGGCAAGGGTTCGGCAATGGGCTTTGGCGCTGACGTGCGCGACAATGACGAGCGTGGCGTTGGCGAAATCTTCCAGGATCTCGAGCCGGAAGATCTGCTGAAATTCGGGTTGATCCCGGAATTCGTCGGTCGTCTGCCGGTTCTGGCGACGTTGGAGGATCTGGACGAGGACGCTCTGGTCACCATCCTGACCAAACCCAAGAATGCTCTGGTCAAACAATACCAGCGTTTGTTCGAGCTGGAAGATGCTGAACTTTCCTTTACCGATGAGGCGCTGAAATCGATCGCCAAGAAAGCGATCGAGCGAAAAACCGGCGCTCGGGGGCTGCGTTCGATCCTCGAAGATATCCTGCTGGATACGATGTTTGAACTTCCGGGCCTCAAAAATGTGACCGAAGTGGTGGTAAACGAAGAAGCCGTGACCTCTGACTCGCAACCCTTGATCATCTATGCGGATGCCGTGCCAGAGTCGGCGTCAGCTGGTTAAGGGGTAAGGGGGCGCTGCCCCCGCCGCCCTTCAGGCGCGTCCCCCGAGGTATTTCCAACCAGATGAACAGGGGATCCTTTACTTCATCTGGCCATAAATATCCCGGAGCGCGAGGTAGAGCCTCGCAAAACCTCATGACATTCAAATTCTCGGAGAAATGAGCCGTGTCCGCAATCAAGCGTATCTCTTCAGGTGGTGAATTTGAGGGCAAGGTTGGCTATTGCCGAGCAGTGGTGGCCGGAGGGTGGGTTCACGTTTCCGGCACTGTTGGGCAGGGTAGTGGCGTTGTCGATCAATGCAGATCAGCATTGGACGTCATCGGGAAAGCCTTGGATGAGGCGGGCGCAGGTTTCGCCGATGTTGTTCGTGTGACCTACATGCTGCCCGACCGGACCGAGTTCGAGCCTTGCTGGCCCGTGTTATCCGAGGTTTTTGGAGCCAATCCTCCAGCCGCGACGATGATTGAATGCGGTTTGATCGACCCCAAATACCGGATCGAGATCGAAGTGACCGCTTTATTGCCGCAGTGACGCAGTCACGCGGCGGGTACTGGACCTTGGCGCGCCTTTGGGTCATACCTTCTCGGGACCGAATTGCCGGAGGCGGATCATGGGCATCCTGAACACTTTTTTGCGGGCCGTAACCTGGTGGAACGGGGCAACCCTGAACACGCAGATTTTCACCGCACGTAAAGGTGTTAAAGTTGGTGAGGACAATGAAGGCAACGTCTTCTATAGAACCGCCGATGACAGCAAACGCTGGGTAATTTTCAATGGTGAGGCTGAAGCCAGCAGGGTTGATCCAGATTGGCATGGTTGGCTTCACCGCACCTGGGATGAGCCGCCGACAGACAAACCGCTGGCGCACAAGGCCTGGGAAAAACCGCATCAGGAGAACCTGACAGGCACCGCGCTTGCTTACACCCCTGCGGGGTCATTGCGCCGGGCAGAGCCTGTTGAGCGCAAGGACTACGAGGCCTGGAGCCCGGAATAAGACGAGGCGAGCAATGTCGACCCACAACTGGACCGAAGTATTCGTCGGCGGTGCCGTCTTGGCCTGCGCCGTCGCGTTTGGTGTTTATGCCAGCCAATCCACCGGCCTGTCACAAGGCAGTGCCGGATATGAGCTTGGGGCGTCCTTCCGGTCGCTGGAAGGGGTCAATGTCGGAACCGATGTGCGCCTCGCGGGTGTCAAAATCGGGACCGTTACCGACGTGACCCTGAACCCTGAGACCTACCGCGCTGATACGACCTTTTCGGTCGCGGATGGTGTCCTCGTGCCAGATGACAGCGCCATCGTGATTTCTTCCGAAGGGCTGTTGGGGGGCAATTTTGTTGAGGTGATGCCAGGCGGTTCTCCGTTCTATTTTGAGCCCGGCGATCAAATCGAAGATACACAGGGCGCGGTCAGCCTGATCTCGTTGCTTGTGAAGTTCGTCGCCGGAGACGGCAGCGAATGATGCGCGCTTTGGCATTTGCTTTGACGCTGGCCGCGACATCCGCGACAGCTCAGCAAACGGTTCAGTCCGGACCCGGCGCGATGTTGCGCGGCTTGGATAAGGTCAACGGTCAGACCGTGGATGTTGAGCTGCAGACTGGTCAGACACAGGCCGTCTTTGGTCTGGATGTCGCTTTGGGGGATTGCCGCTATCCCGTCGATAACCCGACCGGGGATGCGTTTGCCTTCCTGACCATATGGGAACAGGGCAAGGCGGAGCAGTTGTTCGACGGTTGGATGATCGCGACCTCTCCGGCACTGAACGCCTTGGACCATTCGCGTTACGACGTTTGGGTGATCCGCTGTATCACTCCGTCGGCGGACTGAGGCACCTCGGCCGCAAACTCGGCGCTATCGCCAATCGCTTCTTCCAGCGCTTTTCTATAGTCACTCCGGGGGATTTCGATCGCGCCGAGTGAGGCCAGATGGGCAGTCAGAAACTGAGTATCGAACAGCTGAAAACCGGTCTGTCGCAGGCGGTCCACCAGATAAGCCAGCGCGATTTTCGAGGCGTCGGTGCGACGTGAGAACATGCTCTCACCAAAGAAGGCAGCGCCCAAGGCCACTCCGAAAACGCCTCCGACAAGCTGGTCATCTTCCCATACTTCCAGAGAATGTGCTTGGCCTGCGTTGTACACCTGTCGATACAGGTCGCGCAGCTCGGCGTTAATCCATGTGTCCGCACGATCGGCACACCCATCGACGACGCCTTCAAAATCCTGATTGATCGAGATGGAAAAGCCGCATCTTCGTATCCGCCTTGCAAGGCTGCGCGAGATGTGGAAACCGTCCAGCGGGAAAACGCCGCGGAATTTGGGGTCGACCCAGAACAGGTCCGGGTCATCACGATGCTCGGCCATCGGGAAGATGCCGATCGAATAGCCATGCAGCAAAAGTTCTGGTGACAGACTCATGAGGAACATCCAAGGGCCGGGCGGCGCATGCCAACCGGCCCTGTGGGGTTAGTCGGCCATATTCTCCGCAAGCCAATGCTCCAGCCAGTGGATATTGTAGTCGCCGCTATGGATGTCCGGCTCCTGCAACAGCGCGTGGAACAGAGGCACTGTGGTGTCGATGCCGTCTACGATCAGCTCGCCCAAGGCGCGCTCAAGACGGGCCAGAGCCTCGGCGCGGTCGCGGCCCTGAACGATCAGCTTGGCAATCAGCGAGTCGTAGTAGGGCGGGATCGAATAACCATCGTAAAGCGCAGAGTCCATCCGCACGCCCAAACCACCCGGCGCGTGATAGGCCGTGATCTTACCCGGGCAGGGCGAGAAGTTGGGCAGTTTTTCTGCGTTGATCCGAACCTCGATGGCGTGGCCGTTGATCTCAAGATCATCCTGTCCGAACGACATCGGCAAGCCTGAGGCCACGCGGATTTGTTCGCGCACCAGATCGACGCCGAAGATACCCTCGGTCACCGGGTGTTCCACCTGCAGGCGGGTGTTCATCTCGATGAAGTAGAACTCGCCTTTTTCGTACAGGAACTCGATGGTGCCCGCTCCGATATAGTTGATTTTGGCCACCGCGTCGGCGCAAATCTTGCCGATCTTGGCGCGTTCTTCGGGGGTGATGCAGGGGCCGGGGGCCTCTTCGAACACCTTCTGGTGACGACGCTGTAGTGAACAGTCGCGCTCACCCAGATGAACAGCGTTGCCTTTGCCGTCACCGAAGACCTGAATCTCGATATGGCGCGGTGTGGTAAGGTATTTCTCGATATAGACCTCATCGTTGCCAAAGGCTGCTTTACCTTCGGCACGTGCGGTCATGAAGGCGCTTTCCATCTCATCCGCGCTCATCGCGACTTTCATGCCGCGTCCGCCGCCACCGGCGGTGGCTTTGATTATAACGGGATAGCCGAATTCTTCACCGATACGCTTGGCGTCTTCCAACGTCGGAACGCCACCGTCGGAGCCGGGAACACATGGCACACCCAGCGCTTTCATCGTATCTTTGGCGGTGATCTTGTCGCCCATCACGCGGATATGTTCCGCAGTGGGGCCGATGAAGGTGATGTCGTGGTCTTCGACGATCTGCACGAACTCGGCGTTCTCGGATAGGAAGCCATAGCCGGGGTGGATCGCCTGCGCGCCGGTGATCTCACAGGCGGAGATGATCGCGGGGACAGACAGATAGCTTTGCGGGCTGGGCGGGGGGCCGATGCAGACCGATTCGTCCGCCATGCGCACATGCATCGCGTCGCTGTCGGCGGTGGAGTGGACGGCGACCGTCTTAATCCCCATCTCGCGCGCGGCGCGGATGACGCGCAGGGCGATCTCGCCTCGGTTGGCAATCAGGATCTTGTCGAACATGGGCCCGCCTTACTCGATGATGACCAGAGGGGTGCCGAATTCCACAGCGTCGCCGTCGCCGACCAGAATGCGTTTCACGGTGCCCGATTTGGGCGCGTGGATGTGGTTCATCGTCTTCATCGCTTCGACGATCAGCAGCGTGTCTCCTTCGGAAACAGACGCACCGACCGAAACGAAAGAGGGCGCACCGGGCTCGGGTTGCATGTAAACCGTGCCGACCATAGGCGAGGTCACAGCGCCGGGATGGCTGGCCGGGTCTTCCACATCTGCGGCCGGGGCTGCGGGGGCTGTTGCAGGGGCCGGCGCGGCAGCGACAGGTGCTGCGGCTGCAGCCGGAACGGCAACCTGAACCGGAGCGGCAACCGCTTGCGTTGCGCGGCTGACGCGCACGTTCAGGCTGTCTTCCTCGCCATATTCGCGTTTGACCTGCAGCTCGGTCAGGTCATTTTCGCGCAGCAGTTCGGCCAAGGCTTTGATGAACGCCACATCCGCTTCGTGTTTGGTATCTGTCATGAGTATCCTCGAAGGTTCCCCTTTGGCCCGTCTGTATCTACGCGGGCTTCGATCTGATTACGCAGCGTTATAAGCCAAGCGAGCAGCCATGAAAAGCGCCGTTTAAGCCTGAAAACAGGGGGTTTGGATGGTTTATTACGGGCGGTTGTTCTTACAGCGGCATGCCAGAGAGCTTTGCAACCAGTTCCGGCAGTTTCCTAGCGCCGAATTTTTCCAGTAGCCGGGCGCGGTAGGCCTCGATCGTGCGGTAGCTCAGGCCCAGCTCCATCCCGATTTCCTTAGCCGACAGGCCGCGACAAGACAGGATCGCCACTTCGCGCTCGCGCACGGTCAGTTCCACCAGCGGGCGCTCCTCGGAGATGTCGGAAAAGCTCCAGATTCCATGGCGAAACGGATCGTCAGGGGTCAGCGAGCGTCCTCGCGCGCGGCACCAGAACAGGTCTCCGTTCCGACGTCGCATCACACGTTCATCGGTGTAGTAGCCGGTATCGCGCATCACCTGCAGGCTGCGTTGCCCGATTCTCTCCCAATCCGCGACCGAAGGGTAGAGATGCAGCAAGGGCATATTATTGTATTCGGCTTCATCCCCGCCAAAGGTGCGCGCAAATTGCAAGTTGCACCGTCGGATGATGCGGTTTTCCAATTCGACAAGGCCGATGGGTGCATATTCAAAAGCTGGATCGCTCATACTCATATGGTGGCGGTAAATGCAGGAAATGAGAAGGGGCGAAGCGCGTCTGACGGTGCCATCGAGGACCGGACGTTGTTAATCTTGTCAACTCAATGTGAAAACTGGTGCATAACATTAGGAAAATGATAGAATAAACTGAAAATACAACTGCCCAGATATAGCAATACGTGACTGAGGACCTTGATCATGCGGGATTTGCTGACCGGTAGCCGGATCCGCGAACGACGGCAGATTGCGGGTCTAAGGCAGGCGGAACTTGCGCGTCAAGTGGGGATCTCGGCCTCTTATCTGAACTTGATCGAGCACAACCGCCGCCGGATCGGGGGCAAATTGCTGGTCGATATTGCAGGGGCGCTGGCAGTTGAGCCCTCCGTGTTGACGCAAGGGATCGAAGCGACCTTGATATCGGCCTTGCGCGAAGCGGCGGCCGATGCAGTTGGCCAGCAGGCCGAAATTGAAACGCTTGAGGAGTTTGCAGGCCGCTTTCCTGGTTGGTCGGGGGTTTTGGCGCAGATGCACCGGCGTGTCGTGTCGCTGGAACGGACGGTTGCAACGCTTTCGGACCGATTGACCCATGACCCGCATCTGGCAGCCTCGATGCACGAAGTGCTGTCGACCGCAGCGGCGATTCGGTCGACCGCAGCGATTCTGGCCGACCCGCAGGATATCGACGCCGAGTGGCAGGATCGGTTCCACCAGAACCTTCATCAGGATGCCGAGCGACTGGCCGACAGTTCAAAGGCGCTGGTGACCTACCTAGACGAATGCGATACGTCGAAAGACCCGCGTGGCGCACCGCTGGAAGAGGTTGAGGTGTTTCTTGAAGCGCGCGGCTATAGCTTTCCAGAACTCGACGCCGGGGAAGGGGCAGAGGTCATAGATCTAGAGGGTCTAAATACCTCGGCTGCACGGAACCTTGCAGGGGAATGGCTAAAGCAGAGTGAGGCTGACGCCAAGGCCATGCCGCTTGATGCCCTCAAAACCACGCTTGCAGATGTTGATCCGAACCCTATGGAACTGGCCCAGCGATTCTCGGTCGATCTGCCGACAGTGTTCCGACGCCTAGCCAGCCTGCCCGAAAAGGTGCTGAACCGCCCAGTAGGGCTGGTGATCTGCGACGGCTCGGGCAGTATCCTGTTCCTGAAACCTGTCACCGGCCTGTCGCTGCCGCGCCATGGCGAGGCCTGCCCGCATTGGCCGCTGTTTTCTGCGCTGAATCGGCCTCTGGTTCCGATCAGACGGCAGGTCGCGCAGCAGGGGCGTGCCGCCGCAATGTTCGAATGTCACGCCTATGCCTGGCCGCATGGCTTGTCCGGATACGACCAGGAACCCTCGTATCGCGCGGCCATGCTGATATGGCCGCTGGTCGAGGCCGAACCGAACCCAGAGGCGACACGGGTCGGGCCAAGCTGCCGGATTTGCCCAAGCGGCGATTGCGGTTCTCGTCGCGAGCCGTCAATTCTCAGCGAAGGCTTTTGACAGGTTCCCGAACAACCGCTTAATCTGGCGAAGACCGGTTCCGGGGTGGAGGCCAGTCATCGGGAGGATATACACAAATGAGCCGTAAGGTTCTGTTGATTGAGGATGAGCCCAACATTGCCGAGGCCATCCGATTCTTGCTGACTCGTGAGGGGTGGCAGGTCGAGACACATGGCGATGGCGCGGATGCGCTTCAGGTGATTCAGGGCGCACAGCCCGATCTGGTGATTCTGGACGTGATGCTACCGGGCAAGAGCGGGATGGACATCCTGCGCGATCTGCGTGCCTTGGACGACATGCAGGACTTGCCGGTTCTGATGCTGACCGCTCGCGGGCAGTCCAGAGATCGTGAGATGGCCGAGAATGCGGGTGTTAGCCGCTTCATGACCAAACCTTTTTCCAACGCTGAGGTGCTGACCGCCGTGCGCGATCTGCATGCGCAGGCAACGCAGTTATGACGTCGCCCGAGGGTCAGGACCGCACGTCGCGCGGTGCGCGGCCCTCGTTGTTTCTGGAACGGCAAAGCTATCGCCGGCGTAGGTTGGCGGATTCGGCTCGGTTACTACCATTTCTAGGCGGAGCGCTGTTGGTGTTGCCGCTGCTGTGGCCGGACGCCTATTCTGAAACCGGCGGTGTGCCGCTGTCGTCGGCGATCTTCTACATCTTCGCCTGCTGGATCGGTCTGATTCTGGTCAGCCTGATTTTTGGCTTCGTCGCCCGGCGCACCGGCGTGGATGACAGCTCTGACGCGGACGCTGGCTGATGGCAACATTGAACGTCCTGATTCTGGTCTGTCTGGGCTATGTCGTTCTGCTGTTCGGCGTGGCATTTGCCGCAGACAGGATGGCGGCGGCCGGACGGGGCAAATGGCTGCGCTCCCCTTTGATCTACACGCTGTCCCTATCGATCTACTGCACGGCTTGGACCTTTTACGGCGCGGTTGGCAATGCGGCGCGGTCGGGGTTGGAGTTCGTGACAATCTACCTCGGGCCGACGCTGGTTATGATCAGTTGGTGGTGGGGGCTGCGCAAACTGGTGCGCGTCGGGCGCAGCCAGCGCGTGACCTCGATCGCGGACCTTTTGTCCTCGCGCTATGGCAAGTCGAACACGCTGGCGGTGTGCGTCACGATTCTGGCCGTGATTGGCGGCACGCCCTATATCGCGTTGCAATTGCAGTCGATTACCCTGTCTTTCTCGATCTTTGCCGAGGCCGACCCCTCGGGCCTCTACCGCGAAGGCTCCAGCGTGTTTTGGGTGGCGGCTGGGCTGGCGATGTTCGCGATCCTGTTCGGCACCCGCAATCTGGATGCCAATGAACGCCACCATGGCGTGGTAACTGCCATTGCGGTCGAGTCAGTCGTCAAGCTGTTTGCGCTGGTGGCTGTCGGCATCTTCGTCGTCTGGGGCATTGCCGGTGGTTTTGGCCCGATGATGGAGCGGATCGACGCCTCGGAAATTGGCACGTGGCAAGTGGATGCCGGGCGCTGGACGACCTTTATTTTCCTGTCTGCCGCCGCCTTTGTCTGCTTGCCGCGCATGTTCCAGGTGATGGTGGTCGAGAATGATGACGAGGGCCATCTACGTACCGCCGCGTGGGCCTTTCCTCTCTACCTGCTACTGATGAGCCTGTTTGTCGTCCCCATCGCCGTTATCGGGCTCGATATGTTGCCGGAAGGGTCCAACCCGGATCTGTTCGTGCTGACCGTGCCGTTGTCGCAGGGCAAGGACGGCCTGGCTATGCTGTCCTTCATCGGAGGGTTCTCGTCAGCGACCTCGATGGTGATCGTGACGGCAATGGCCCTGTCGACGATGGTGTCGAACCACGTCGTAATGCCGATTTGGCTGAACACGCATGAGCGGGTCGGGTCTGTCCCCGGAGACGTGCGCAACATCGTATTGATGGCGCGGCGTATCTCAATCGCTGCGATAATGGCGCTGGGCTATTTCTACTACAGTCTGTCTGGCGGCGGCGCGGCGTTGGCCTCGATCGGGTTGGTGGCCTTTAGCGGTATTTCGCAAATCCTGCCCGCGATGGTCGGCGGATTGTTCTGGCGCGGAGCCACCAGAACCGGTGCCCTGGCAGGTTTGACCGTGGGTTTTGTGCTGTGGATCTACACGCTGCTTCTTCCCGGAATGGGGGCTGCGTGGATGCCCGAGAGTGTGTTGCTGAACGGACCATTTGGTATTGCATGGCTGCGACCTCAGGCCCTGTTCGGGATCGAAGGTATCGATCCAATGGTGCATTCCGTGATGTGGTCAATTTCCCTGAATGCGGTTGTGTTCTGTGTTGCGTCCCTGCTGAGCTTTCCCAGCCCGTTGGAGCGGCTTCAGGGCGCGCAATTCGTCAATGTCTTTGACCACTCGGTCGCGCCGCGCGGTTGGACCGGGTCGGTTGCGCAAAGCGAAGACCTGATGATCATGACCCAGCGCATTCTGGGCACATCGCCCGCCCAGGAATTGTTCCAGCGCGAGGCCGAACTTCAGGGCGGACGCTCGCCCTTGCCCGAGCCGACACCCGGATTTCTGGCCCGGCTTGAGAGGGAGCTCAGCGGCTCAGTAGGGGCGGCGACGGCGCATGCGATGATCGGGCAGATCGTGGGAGGAGCCTCGGTTTCGGTCGAGGACCTCCTGGCCGTTGCCGACGAATCTGCGCAATTGCTGGAATACTCCAGCCAGTTGGAAGAAAAATCTGCCGAACTTAGCCGCACGGCACGCCAGTTGCGCGATGCCAACGCCAAGCTAACCCAAATATCCGAGCAGAAAGACAGCTTTCTCAGCCAGGTCAGTCATGAATTGCGCACGCCCATGACCTCGATCCGGGCGTTTTCCGAGATAATGCGCGACACCGAAGGGCTGAGCGGTGAAGAACAGACCCGCTATGCCGCCATCATTCACGACGAGGCGCTGCGCCTGACACGTTTGTTGGACGATCTGCTCGACCTAAGCGTTCTTGAGAACGGACAGGTCAGGCTGAACCTTGGCGATGATACGTTGCGTTCGGTTCTGGATCGGTCGATCTCCAGCGCACTGGCGGGCACGGATCAGCGGCTCGCTGTGCGGCGCAGCAAGGCATCCGAGCGTATCCCCTTGCAAACGGATCTCGACCGCTTGGGGCAGGTGTTTATCAACCTCATCTCCAACGCGCGGAAATACTGTGATGCCGATGAACCCGTACTGACGATCTCGGCTCATGATGTGGGCGGGCAGCTGGTTGTGGATTTCATCGACAACGGCAGCGGTGTCCCGCCCGAGGCGCGGTCGATGATCTTTGAGAAATTCGCGCGGGTCGGAGGGGACAAGGCTGGCGGCGCCGGGCTGGGTTTGGCGATCTGCCGCGAGATCATGCACCGTTTGGGCGGCGATATCACCTATCTGCCCGGGCAGGGCGGTGCGGCGTTCCGCGTCAGCCTGCCTTTGGCCTACCGACAAGCGGCGCAATAGTTCGGTTTAAAGAAGTTCGTAACCTCTGCCGGGTTACACTAAGACTCACGACAAGAAATCGGATGGTACCGAAGCCATGGCACAATCGGTCGGCGCCGCTCTGGCGCGTAAATTGTCATTGGGGCAGGGGGATTTGGGGGATCGACCCCGCTCGATCCTGCGGGCGTTGCGTCTGGGCTTTGCGCGGGCCGCAGGTGAGCGTTTGAATCTTCCGCTGGCTATTATTGGTGCAAAGCAGGCAGACCGGGCGCAGGCTGGCCTTGCGGCCACATTGGCCGAGGATTGGCTGCTTCTGAAATTTACGGGGCCAGAGGGGGTTGCCGCGGCCTGTCTGGATTTGAACTGCGTCTCGGCCATCGTTCAGACCCAAACAATTGGTGAGGTTACTTCGGACGCGCCCGCCGCGAGAGGCTTTACGGATACGGACGCCGCCATGGCAGCCCCGCTGGTCGAGGATGCATTGCGCCGTGCCGTCGGTCTGGTCGATGCGGCAGATCAGCAGGGTTTGACAGGGTATGAGTATACCTCACGGGCGGCGGATTTGCGTGGTCTGATCTTATCGCTGGAGGCAGACAGCTGCCGAGTTTTTGACCTGACCGTGGAACTTGGAGGCGGGTTGCGTCAGGGCCAGATCACGATCGTGCTGCCTGATCCGCTCGCGCCCGACGAAGCTGAGGTCGAGCTGGATATCGACACTGGCCCTCGGCTGGAGCAGTCATCAGGCGTCGTCCGAGCCGAGCTGAACGCCGTGGTGTGCCGGATGAGGTTGCCGTTGGCACATCTTTCCACGCTTGAGGTAGGCAGCCTGTTGCCGCTGACCGGCGCACGCTTGGACCGGACTGAGGTTCTGACGATCGAACGCACCCGCGCCTCGGTCGGGCGTCTGGGGCAGTCGGGCGGGATGCGCGCCGTTCGGCTGAACGAAAACGTACCGCTGCCCGCGCTGGATGCTTTGGAGTCCGCCGAATTCATAGAAAGCCGACCGGCCAGTGTCCGGGGCGATATGGCTGACACGGACGTAGATATCCTGTCCGACCCTCTCGATCTGGTCGCGAGCCCCTCAGTTGCCGATCCGGTCGACGACGACCTGAGCCTTGTTGAACCCGATCTAATGGCTGCAGAAATCTCGCAACTGGCGGGCCTCGATGGCCCGAAGTATGGGGAGGTCTGATCTAGTCTGACGTGTTGCGCAGTTGATCCAGAGTAGGGCGCAGCTGCTCCAACTGATACCCGGCATTGGTGGTGGCAGTCAGAATCTCATCCGTACTCATCTGGTCGCATTGACCCAGAGCCCAAACAACCGAACAACGCGTGCCGGACGCGCAATATGCCAGAACCGGGCCAGAGCAACTTTCGGCCATATCCCTCTGCCGGGCGACATTCTCGGGTGTCATTGTCTGGTGGGTCAGTTCCAGCACCTCGTATTCCAGCCCTGCTGCGCGGACCGCGTCTCCGATCGCATCCGATTGCATGATCTCGGGGACCTCAGCATTGGGTCGGTTGCAGATAACCTTGACGAAGCCGGCCTCGGCAATGGCGGGCACGTCCTCGACAGTGATCTGCGGGGACACGGCGTAGCGGGGGGTTATAGGTCGAATCTCCATGCCAATTGATTAGGCCGCGTTGGCCGCCCTGTCCAGTTGCGCGCGCAGCCCCGGCGCCAACCGCATCCCCGCCGCCATCGCAACCAGAAAGACGGCGCTGCTGGTCCCGCCATAGGACAGTGCCGCCATGGCTGGGCCTGGGCATAGGCCGACCAATCCCCAGCCTGCGCCAAACAGGACTGAGCCGAGGATCAGCCCTCGGTCAAGTTCGGGCCGAGCAGGTGCGGGAAATGTGCCGCCAGTCACCGGTTGGCGGGTCTTGGTCATGCGCCACGCGACCAACATGGGCAGAATCGCGCCTCCCATGACGAAGGCCAGTGTCGGGTCCCATGCACCGAAGATATCCAACCAGCCCTGAACCTTTTGGGTATCCGTCATTCCCGATAGCAACAGCCCCGCGCCAAACATCGCGCCCGATAACAAAGCGATCAACAACCGCATCAGATCACCCCCAAACCGTGGCGGAACAGGGCCAAAACCACCGCTCCGGCAGCGATATAGATTAGGGTTGCAACAATCCCGCGCAGCGAAAACCGAGAGATGCCGCAGACCCCATGACCCGAAGTGCACCCGTTTGCCAGCCGCGTGCCGATGCCAACCAAAAGCCCGGCCACGACCAGAAGGCCTAGATTTTCCGTCAGGTGCGTTTCAGGCCGTTCGCTCATCAGACGGCTCATGATCAGCGGCATACCGATCAGCCCCAAGACAAATACCAGTTTCTCGCGCCTCGCCGGGCCGTCGATTAAACCTCCCAGAATGCCACTGGCCCCCATGATCCGGCCATTGCCAAGCAGGTAAAGCGCAGCGCCGCAGCCGATCAAGATGCCGCCACACAGGCCCCATATCCAGTCCGGGTTCATTCTATGTCCATCCTATACTGTTGGCGCGGGTCACAGCTTGTTGATCGGCAACTTCAGGAAAACATCGCCCTGTTCGTCGGCCGGGGGCATCTGGCCCGCGCGCATATTGACCTGAAGCGACGGCAGAATCAGCCGGGGTTTGGAGAGTGTCGCGTCGCGCGCATCCCGCATTTCCACAAACTCTTCGATGCTGCGACCTTGCCCGATATGGATGTTCAGCGCCTTTTGCTCGCCCACCGTGGTCTCCCACGCATACTCATCCCGCCCCGGAGCCTTGTAGTCGTGCCCCACAAAAATGCGGGTCTCATCGGGCAGAGACAGGATCTTCTGGATCGAAGCAAAAAGCACCTCGGACGAGCCGCCTGGGAAATCGCATCGTGCGGTGCCGAAGTCGGGCATGAACAAGGTGTCGCCGACAAAAGCGGCATCGCCGATCACATAGGTCAGGCAGGCCGGCGTATGACCGGGTGTGTGCAGCACATCGCCTCGCATCTGTCCGATGTGGAAACTGTCGCCCTCGCGGAAGAGGGCATCAAACTGGCTGCCATCTCGCTGGAACTCGGTCCCTTCATTGAAGATTTTGCCAAAGGTCTCCTGCACCTCGACGATGTGATGTCCGATCCCGATTTTGCCGTCCAGTTCCTGCTGCAGATATGGCGCAGCCGAGAGGTGGTCTGCATGCACATGGCTTTCCAAAATCCACTCGGTCTTAAGGTCTTTGGCGTGTACATAAGCGATGATCTGGTCGGCAGAGCTTGTCCCCGTCCGGCCCGAGGCATGATCGAAATCCAGAACGCTATCGATAATCGCACAAGCGCGGCTGCTGTCTTCGTGGACGACGTACGAGACCGTAAAGGTCTGGTCGTCGAAGAACGCTTTCACTTTTGGCTTCATGGTTTCCTCCACTTAGACGACATATAGGAAAATCAGAATGTGATACAAGAGTCAGTTCGGGTTTTGATGTCCGTCAAGGCACGACATATGAAATTTGCCTAAACTTTAACCCAGACGCGCAGATTTGCCGAACAGGCTATTTTAGCGGGCAATAAACCGCCATCGTTTCCGGTAGCATCTTCGTGTCGTATCCGCGTTACCTATATCGGGGATACTGACAATTGGGAGGATCACAATGACGACAGATAACCTCTATTTCGAAGCGCAAGAGCTAGAGCAAAAACTTCAGAACGCGTGTCTGGATACCCGATTGGCGCTGCAGCCCAGTTTCAGCAAGATCGTGGATCGCATGCGTCAGCAGGGGATGCATGTTCCGTCGCGCATGCGCCGACTTGATGCGGCCCTGTGCGAGGACGCGATGGAAGCGCGGTTTGACAATTTGCCGATCTGATCGGTCGGGTTATCCCAGCGATATGCCGAGGATGACCAGCATCAGTCCCATGACCGACAGAAACAACGCCCCAAGGTTCCAGGGCAGAACACCCTGAACAACAGCGCGCAGTTCGTCATCTGAAAGGCCCGCTTTTCGGGCCTTCATCACGCGCAGAATGCACCAGATCAGACCGACAAGCCCGGCCACTGACAGGGCGGCGCCGCCCCAGGTGATGATTTCGAACATGGTTGCCTGCCTCTGCTGGTGCCGTGTTTTTGCGCTTAGCGGATCAGGCGCCTGCCGACAAGCCCGCCCATGGGATTGGGTGCTTGCGACCCGGGCACCAGCGATGTATCCGGCACCATGCCCGATGTCTCAGCATCGCAATTCAGCCTCTGGGAGAGACCTACATGGAAGACATGACCGAAGATCAGGCCGCCGCCAACTACCGCGTGACAGCAGGCGAGCTGCGCCAGTTCATCGAACGGATCGAGCGTCTGGATGCCGAAAAGAAAGATCTGGCCGAGCAGCAGAAAGAGGTCATGGCCGAAGCGAAAGCGCGCGGCTACGACACCAAGGTCATGCGCAAACTGGTCGCTCTGCGCAAGCGCGACAAGGATGATATCGCCGAAGAAGAGGCGGTTCTCGAAATGTATAAGGAAGCTCTGGGTATGTAATGCGATGCAGCCCGTTTCAGGGCTGCAGCACCCTTACGCCCGGCATGGCGCGTAGTGCCGCGAGATCCTGTTCGTAGATCTCGGAAAACGCGCTGACCACATCGGAATTCCAACCCGAAATCTCAAGCTCTTCTTCGATCTGCGCCGGGTCGGCATGTTCATCAAACAGATGGGTCAGACTATCCCGTAGCATGTCTCGATCCTGCCACGCTATTTGTTCCAACAGTTGCGTCAGCTCTGCACGGCCCGCGTCCGTCAGCACAGAAGCAAGGAACGCGTATTCATGTTGCAGGGCCGCCTTGTCGGGTAGTCTGGCAAGCGTTCTGAGGATATCGCCCCAGATAAGCGGAGTGTCCTCATTCGCCCAGAGCGTGATCTGAACGTTCGGAGCTTTTTCTCGCAGGTCGTGGACCATGGTCAGCCAGTTCAGGTTGCTCAGGTCGGTGTTCCCCAGAACGGCTTTCCGCCGCTCTGCGGGCAGTGACATCAGCAATTTCGAGATGAAGCTCGCCGGGTTCACCAGCGCGAAACACAGCTCGATTTGATCCGCCTCTAGAACACGGTCCAGGAACGCAATCCGCTCGGCCGCATTCGGATAAAACTGCCCGTGCAGAATCGCGGCGCGTCTGGGGCCAAAAACCTTGTCGTTCGACAGGACAACGCGATCGCAGGTGTTGCGGTCGGGAAGAACCTCATTCAAACCTATCAAGACATCTGGTAGAGGCACTCCGGTCGTCATGGAATCCGAGGCGACTTTCACGAACTGCCGCCCCTGCGCGAGGTCCAGAGGGATGACCCGCTGCTGGTTCAAAACCGACGCGTTCGCCATAAGGGTTTCGATCAACCGGTCATTGTCGGAAAAGGCCACGCCTGCGTGGATAACAACCTGCATCTTCGTCCTGTTTTTGCCGGGCTCCTTTCTCCGGTGTTACAGCCTGCGCCTTCATCGGTAAATGCCGTAACCGGCAAGCGGGTGGTTAGCTGCTAGAATCGTTATTGAGACATCGAGATTTGGCGCGCGTCCGCAGAGGTCAGCTTGGACCACGCCCGCGTCGAATGCGGTGCCTTCTTTTGGCAAATCCCGGCAAGACGAACTATCCAGTCAAAACCTGCCGCTCGTACATAGGAGAGGGGGCCTCGGCCAACGGATCATCCTCGGGCGGGCAGAGCAATACCGCGAAAACAATCAACGCCGCCAGCAGTGCCGTCTTCATTTCTACCAAAGCCCTTGATTTCATCACGCGTCCCTTCGCCTTGTAAGCCTCATTACCCATTCAACGCATCAGCTCCGAATTTCCGTCGAAAGATTTTTGCAGGTTTTTGTCTTTTTCCGCTTGCAGGCTCGCGCGGGAATTTATACATCCCTCCTCACTCAACGGCGCGGGCGTAGCTCAGGGGTAGAGCATAACCTTGCCAAGGTTAGGGTCGGGCGTTCGAATCGCCTCGCCCGCTCCATTGAGTTAAGGTCTTCGGACCAACATGTGTATCTGATGCGGGCGTAGCTCAGGGGTAGAGCATAACCTTGCCAAGGTTAGGGTCGGGCGTTCGAATCGCCTCGCCCGCTCCAGATGCAAACTTTCCCAACTGATCAATTTCGATGCGAACGCGGTGCCTGAGCGTCTGTGTTCAGCTGTGGCCCGGATGTCTTTCGCTACCGGGCCGATTCTGTCGCATCAAGAGTGCAGGTTCAGATCAGAACGCTTTGAACGTCATCGTGGTCAAGGATCGTTCGATGTTTGGAATCACCAGCAGGTGTTCGTTGATGAAATGGCCCACATCCTCGGTTTCGGGGATATAGAGCTTCAGCAGCAGGTCGTATTCGCCGCTGGTGGAATAAAGCTCTGAGTGAATCTCGCGCAGGGCGATCTCTTCGGCGACCTTGTAGGTGGTGCCGGGTTTGCAGCGGATCTGGATAAAAACGCAGGTGGACATGTGCCGGGCCTTTTGACTTGAGTTTCCGGCAGGCTGGCATGGCCCGGACCTGTGTGCAATCCCCTGCAACAGTTTGTACCGATTGCGCTGCGGGCACTGGATCAACCCGCCCAACCCCGTCTATAAGCGCGCCTGTAGCAAAAGGAATTCGCCCATGCGCAGCGCAAAGATCAGCCGTCAGACCGCCGAGACCGAGATCTCGGTCGAGGTCAATCTGGACGGCACCGGCCAGTATGACAACCAGACCGGCGTTGGCTTCTTTGATCACATGCTGGATCAGTTGGCGCGTCATTCGCTGATCGACATGACGATCCGCGCCAAGGGCGACTATCACATAGACGACCACCACACGGTCGAAGACACCGGCATCGCGCTGGGTCAGGCTCTGACGCAGGCACTGGGCGACAAGAAAGGCATCCGCCGCTACGGCGAGTGTCACTTGCCCATGGACGACGCTCAGGTGCGTTGTGCGCTGGACCTGTCAGCGCGCCCGTTCCTGATCTGGAACGTGGACCTGCCAACCCAGAAGATCGGTACCTTCGACACCGAGCTGGTGCGCGAGTTCTTTCAGGCGCTTAGCACCCATGGCGGCATCACGCTGCACATCGACCAGTTGCATGGTTTCAACAGTCACCACATCGCTGAGGCTGCCTTTAAGGCCGTTGCCCGCGCCCTGCGGGATGCGGTTGAAACCGACCCGCGCAAGGCGGATGCGATCCCGTCAACGAAGGGCGCGTTGTAAGCGTAACCCGAAAAGTGGGCACCGGTTTTCGGACAAGTTGCGCACAGAAAGGACTCAAATGCTCACCGCGATTATCGACTACGAGAGCGGCAATCTGCACTCGGCCGAAAAAGCCTTTCAGCGTATGGCGAAAGAACTGAACGCGGGTGAGGTCGTTGTGACCTCGGACGCGGGTGTCGTCGCGTGCGCAGACAGGCTGGTGCTACCCGGGGACGGAGCTTTTCCGGCCTGCGCCGCCGAGCTGCGTGGCCACAAGGGCATCTATGACGCGATGGTTGAGGCGGTTGAACAGAAAGGCCGCCCTTTCCTTGGTATCTGCGTTGGGATGCAGTTGATGGCCTCAAAAGGCCATGAATACACCGAAACCGATGGTTTGGATTGGGTCGCTGGGGACGTGCTGCGGATTGAGCCTTCGGACGCTTCGCTCAAGGTGCCGCATATGGGCTGGAACGATCTTGTTCTGGATAGCGATCACCCGGTGTTTAATGGTGTGAAATCCGGCGATCATGTCTATTTCGTCCACTCCTACCATTTCCGTGTCACGGATCCGGCGCAACGGCTGGCTTATGTGGACTATGGGCAGGACGTCACGGCCGTGATTGGCCGCGACACGATGCTTGGGATGCAATTCCACCCCGAGAAAAGTCAGGATGTTGGTTTGCGCATGATCGGCAACTTCCTGACTTGGGCGCCTTAGGGCGTTATTGAATGCGGGTCCAGGTCTGCCCCCGGCAGACCAAACCACCTGCGACGCAGCCTTTGACTGTCAGCTGGTTCTGGCTGTCCAGCGTCATCTTCGAGTTGTAGGTCTTGTCGCGATCCGGGGCCCAGATCTTGCCGTTGTCATAGCTGCCGCTGCCTTCTGCAACCATGTCCCAGATGATCTGTTTACCGAGGTTTTCATAGTCCAGAATCTGATCGCCATTGCCATCAAAGGCGCTGTCAATGGTGCCGCAAATTGCGCTGCCGCATTCGCTGATCGACACGTGCAGGTATCCACCTGTGTCGCCGGGTTGTGTTTTCCATAGCCCATCCGCCGGATCTGCCGCCATCGCGCCTGTGGCCAGCGATGCAAAAGCAATCGAAAGTGCAAGTTTCTTCATGATAACCTCCCTGATTTGGGTTCACTCTGGCCCGGTGTCGGGCTACGGGCAAGATTGACTTTGCGTCGCTAACCCGCTTGTGCGATACGCCGCCCGTGTAACATTCAGATAAGGCCGCCCGACATGATCCTGTATCCCGCCATCGACCTGAAAGACGGCAACGCTGTTCGCCTGCTGCGCGGTGAAATGGACAAAGCCACCGTTTTCAACGAGGACCCCGCCGCGCAGGCCCGTGCCTTTGTTGATGCAGGATGTGAGTGGCTGCACCTTGTCGACCTGAACGGTGCCTTCGCGGGCGAGCCGGTCAATGCCGCCCCGGTTGAGGCGATCCTGAAGGCCTGCGACGTGCCCGCTCAGCTGGGTGGCGGTATCCGGGACATGGCCACCATCGAGACTTGGATCGAAAAGGGTTTGGCGCGGGTCATTCTGGGCACCGTTGCGGTCGAAAACCCCGATCTGGTGCGTGAGGCTGCAAAAGCCTTCCCCGGTAAGGTCGCAGTGGGCATCGACGCACGCAACGGCATGGTCGCCACCAAAGGCTGGGCCGAGGAAACTGACGTACAGGTCACCGATCTGGCCCGCAGCTTCGAAGATGTTGGCGTCGCGGCAATCATCTATACCGACATCAACCGCGACGGCGCGATGCAGGGCCCGAATATCGAAGCCACAGCCGCGCTGGCCCAAGCCGTCTCCATTCCGGTCATTGCCTCGGGTGGCGTAAGTTCATTGGACGATCTCATCGCCCTGCGCGATTGCGGAGTTGAGCTGAACGGCGCGATCTCGGGTAGGGCGCTGTATGATGGCGCGATTGACCTGGCTGAGGCCATTCGCGCCCTGAGCTAAACGCCTTACTGCGCGGCAGCCGAGGTCAGTTTCTTCAACGCGCCGCGCATTTTCTCGATCACGGGCGAGTTTTCGACCTCGTCAAGTTCATCCATCGTCTCTTTCGGGTCTTCATAGGCCAGCCAGACCTGCCCGTTCGCGTCTTCATAGGCCTGCACTTGCAACGGCAGGAACAGGCCTGCACGCGGGTCGATCTGCATCGCAGGCGTCCCCAGCGCCGGGTTGCCGAAGATCAGCACCTGATTGGGCGGAATCGGCGTACCGACCTTTTCGGCTCCTGCGGCATGGTCGATGCGCGCAAAGACCGTCGCGCCTGCGTTCCCCACTGCGGCTTCCAGGGCGTCCAGCGCCTCGGGAACAGATTTTGTGGTTTCTACTTTGATGATATCGTCAGCCATTGCGGCAACTGCTCCTGCAAAAAGGAAAGTGGTGGTCAGAATAAGGTTTCGCATCTTATTGATCTCCTGATGAATTTGGGGACAGTTTTCACAGGTTTGAGAGGGGTGACAATCACAAGTCTGGCATCGGCGGGGCTTTGCCGGTAAGGGTGCGGGCAACAAAGGAAAGCGCATGCTGAAAACCCGTATCATTCCCTGCCTGGATGTCGCCGATGGCCGCGTGGTCAAAGGTGTGAATTTCGTGGGTCTGCGCGATGCAGGCGACCCAGTGGAATCGGCCAAGGCCTATGACGCCGCCGGCGCGGATGAGATCTGTTTTCTAGACATTCATGCAACGCATGAGAACCGTGGCACCATGTTCGATGTGGTTCAGCGCACGGCCGAGCAATGCTTTGTTCCCCTGACCGTGGGTGGTGGCGTCCGTACCAAGGATGACGTGCGTGCCTTGCTGCTGGCAGGGGCTGACAAGGTCAGCTTCAACTCGGCCGCTGTCGCCAACCCGGATGTCATTGCCGAGGCGGCAGACCAGTTCGGCAGCCAGTGCATCGTCTGCGCGATCGACGCCAAAACCGTCAGACCCGGAAAATGGGAGATCTTCACTCATGGTGGCCGCAAGCCTACCGGCATCGACGCAGTAGAATTCGCGAAAACCGTGGTCGCCAAAGGTGCCGGAGAAATCCTGCTAACCTCGATGGATCGGGACGGAACAAAATCAGGGTTCAACCTGCCACTGACCCGCGCAATCAGCGACGCGGTGGATGTGCCGGTGATCGCCTCGGGAGGGGTTGGCAATCTGGACCATCTAGTCGAAGGCGTCACCGAAGGCGGGGCGAGTGCCGTTCTGGCCGCCTCGATCTTCCATTTTGGCGAACACACCATCCGCGAGGCCAAGGAACACATGGCCGCCGCCGGTATCCCGATGAGGCTGACATGAGTATCCTGCACGATCTGGCCGCCACAATCGAGGCGCGCAAAGGGGCGGACCCGGAGAGCAGTTGGACGGCAAAGCTGCTGGCCAAGGGCCCAGAAAAATGCGCTGAGAAATTCGGCGAGGAGGCCGTTGAGGCCATCATCGAAGCTATCAAGAACGACAAAGTCGGGCTGACGGCCGAGGCCGCCGACGTGCTGTATCACCTTCTGGTCATGCTGGCCTCGCGCGACGTTGCGCTGGACGATGTGCTGGCGGAGTTGGCGCGGCGTCAGGGCCTTAGCGGTATCGCCGAAAAGGCCGCACGCCCAAAAAGCTAAGCTCAGTCTTCCGTCCGCGCCGAAGCGGTTCTATGATCATGTTTCACGGTCTATCGGTCGAGGGACATCACAATGATCAGAGCTTTGGCCTGCGTTCTGGCCCTCGTGACTTTGGGCGCCTGTGCGGCCCCGCCACCGTCCACCGGTGATGAAGTTCAGCGTCTTGCCTCGGAAATCCAAAGCCTCGGTCCCGATATCGACCCGGCTGAGGCCAACCGGGCCGCCCGCATTGCATATTCCTACACCGCGCAGCTGGTGCAGGAATACGAGATCACCGACCCTCCGTTGATCCACAATGCCAAGGTCAACAAGGGCCTGCGCCCGCGTGGGTTATGCTGGCACTGGGCCGAAGATATCGAGCGGCGGTTGAAGCAAGAGAACTTCCAAACGCTGGACATGCATCGCGCCATCGCCAATGCCGACAATCCACTGCGAATCGACCACAGCACAGCCATTATCAGCGCGCGGGGCGAGTCGCTCTATGACGGCGTGGTTTTGGACCCGTGGCGCTATGGCGGGGTTCTTTTCTGGTCTCCACTGCAGGAAGACACAAGATATGACTGGGTCCCGCGCGAGGTTGTTCTGGAAAAGCGCAGGCAAGAGCAGGTGGCCCGCCTCAAGCCCTACCAGGCGCAGTGACGTTATAGCTTGGAAGAAATGATGCCGGTGCTGAAGCCGCCCATGCGTAGCTCTCCGAACAGGCGCTGATATTCGATCTTGGGGCATCGATTCATCACCACATCCACGCCGCGCGCCTCAGCCTTGGCGGCAGCCTCTGCGTGTTCAACACCGATTTGCATCCAGATGGTGCGCAGGGATGGGAATACCTCCAGCGCCTCATCCACGATCGGAGGCACAGCCTCAGAGCGGCGGAAGATATCCACCATATCAACATCTTCTGTGATATCTGACAGGCTGGCGCGCACGGTTTGGCCGAAAAGTTGCTTTCCCGCATGGCCGGGATTGACCGGGATCACGGTAAAGCCTTTCAGCGACAGATAGCGGGCCACGTAGAAACTCGGCCGTACCTCGTTCATGGACACTCCGACCACGGCAACGGTCTTGGTGCGCTTCAGAATGGATCTCAGGAACTTATCAGAATATTCAGCCATACCGCTACCCTATGCGACGGCTGAAAAAGAAAAAAGCGCCCAAGAAACCTTGGGCGCCAGTTGTTGGAACGAGGGACAGTGAAATGACCCGCGGCAGTTCCGTTCCGCGGTCACTGTGACATTTAGGCATGTTTTGGTTAAAAAAAAGAGGGCGTGCGCATTTTTGTGATGACTTTTCACAAACGGCGGAAGGTTGCCTATTCTCGATACAGAATCTCAGGCCAGTTCCCTTCGGCCTGATGGATGTATTCCAACTGATCCTCACGCCATTTCCGCTCAATTTCAGGCGAAAACGTCAAGTAGAGGCGCCCATCCACAACCTGCCAGGCCCCCGGATCGGTTCCCTTAAGGATGCCCTGAGCCATCGCATAGGAACAATACCCCCCGAACTGAGGGGCAAAGGCCCGCGGATTCGACTCAAACATCGCGCGGTTTTCGAGGGACGCGAAATGCCATTCGGCTCCCTTCCACGTCACTGAAATCTCGGGACGGCCCTGCACGGGTATGTCACCCTGAAAATAGGACACGGGATCGTATCCCGCCATCGCAGCCCCCTCGGGCGCGAAATACACGGGCATGGGCTGCGCAACAGCGGCAGAAGCGATAAGAGTGGCGCTCAGCGCGCCAATGAGAGCGTGGCGGATTGGCATAGGTACACCGGAATCATGGACTCAGCGTCTCAATCTGCAACGTTTTGCGCTGCGAGACACCCCAGATGACGTGGTTGTGAACACCCCGAAAGCGCGAAGGTCAGTCAAAGATATCCTCGATCACATCCCAGGCCTCATCCATCACGCGCGAAAACAGGGTTTTCTTCTTTTTCTTGCGCTTGGATTTCGGCTGGGCGGTATGGGATACCGCATGTTTCTTGGGCGCGCTTTCGGTCACCTTGCGCTTGGGCAGCATCTTGAGGTCATGTAACGGCGCACCGCAACTGGAACAGCTCAACTCATGCCGCTGCTTTCCCTTCAGGACAAGCGCCGCTCGGGTCCCGCAATAACAGCAGGTGGCGATTTTCGATGGGCCAGAAATGACGCGCTCCTATCCTGTGTACCGTGAGGCATATAGGGCAATCGCCGCCGCGTTTGAAACGTTCAAAGATCCGAAACCACCGGCTGCGTCAATTTTAACCAGTTTGTCCACGGTTTCCTTGGTCTTTTGCCGCAATCCAGGGCCTTCTGCACCCAGCACCAGCGCCACTGGACGATCACGTTGATCCCCTATGGCGGCCTCGATCGTATCCTCGGCCTCACCATCGAGACCCAGCACCAGAAAGCCCATGCCCTGCAACTCGACAATCGCGTCGGCCAGATTGCGGACCCGCAAATAGGGCTGACGCTCCAAAGCGCCGCTCGCGGTTTTGGCCAGCGCTCCAGTCTCAGGCGCGGAATGGTGCCGAGTCCCGATCACAGCACTGGCGCCCAGCACCTCGGCCGAGCGCAGAATCGCCCCGACATTGTGCGGGTCTGTCACCCGATCCAACAAAATCACACGTGGGTGTTCGCGCCCGATACAGTTTTCGGCCAATCCGCCCCATTCCAGCGGCTTGACCTCAAGGGCGGCACCCTGATGGACTGATCCCTGATCAATTGGAGCGTTGAACTTCCGTGGATCGACCATCTCGGCCTCGGTGCCCGCAAAATCAATGGCTTCTGCCAGCTTGTCACGGGCATTTCGGGTCACAATCAGGCGCAATTTCTGCCGTTTTGGGTTCATCAAAGCATCGCGCACGGCGTGCAGACCAAACAGCCAAACCGTTTCCGCAGCCGCTGCTTTACGCGCCTGTTCCTTTTCCACGACCCACTTGGGTTTCTTCATTTTATTGGCCTCCGGGCCGGGCGTTCGATTTCCTGCGTCAAAGCGGTATTTTCCTGTTGACGCTCCTTTGGTGCGCTAGTAATCACGCCTCCACGTCAGGTGCAACGCCTGACAGTGGGCGACAGGCCGCAAGGTGTGGCAGGGGACTGTAACTCCCTCGCGGAGACGCACGCCTGGTTCGATTCCAGGGTCGCCCACCACTTTCTCTAGCAGAAAATTTTGGCAAATCTATCAGTGCAGAAATCTATTAGTGTAGACTGAGAAGAACTTCGATATCGCGGCGGCTCAACCGACGCAGAAGTGCCCTGTCTTCTGCCAGAAGAGACTCACCGCCTTCGATCTGTTTCTCAAGAAACGCGGCGATTTCGCTTATGGGCTGATAGTAGAGGTCGATCTGCTGTTTACTCAGATCTTCAACCAACTTCCGGAGGAGTTGTTTCTGCTTTTCCGAGTCAAGATCTTTGCGCTTGTCTTCCAACATGGCCATTCGCTTCGTTTGTTCACACCCAAATTGTAGGACAGTGCGGGCGTTTGACAACGTCGTACCGCGCGGCTTCTACGCAAGCCCGAGTTGGGTCGGTAAGCGTGACATCGTGCCAAAAAAGACGGGGCGCGCTGGAAACAAAGCGCGCCCCTATCTCAGGGAGGAGAAACCGATCTCGCGTTCGAAACACACCATGAACGCTAACTCGTTATAGGCATGACTATGGCGGTTTTCGGTTTTGGGTTCTGTAGTGTTGTTCACATAGCGCACAAAGTTTTCAGTTTATTCGAATGCGCCAAGCCTTGTTGTAACCAAGCGCGCTTGATCTTTGCTCCACAAGATAGATCGAAATCGACCATGAGCGTAGATTAGCATACTGTTTTTGCTTTAAAGTGGTGCCCCCACACGGACTCGAACCGCGGACCTACTGATTACAAATCAGTTGCTCTACCAGCTGAGCTATAGGGGCACTTTTTCAACTTGGTCCTTCAGTGCAAAGCCAGATCTTTTTGTTCAGATCAAGCCACGAAAGGCTAAGTTTCAAAAGTTAGGGCGCTACCTTGAACATTTTGGTCTATGTTCGTTGGGCAACGGCCAACTGGATGAGCAGGCGTATATGGCAAAATTTTTTGGCCCGCAACCTGCTAATTTACTCAGTTTGCAACGTTGTTCATACACTCCGATTTTAACTGGAGGCAGCCAATGGAACCGTTGGCATCCTTCCGTCGTAGCTTGATCGCATCGGCTCGAAAAATATAGGCGTTCGCCAAAAAACGGATGCTTGGCTCAAAGCGCCAACACGAGGTTCGCAATTGCCGCAACGAGGATAGCTGTGAAGGTCAGGACCATCCCGATCTGGCGCAGAATCACGATCTGCGGGCTGCGGCCAAAGCCGTAGGCGTGCGACAAGCGACCGCCCAGCAGGCAGAGGCCCAACAGGTTCAGCATCAGCGCTCCGGCACCCTGAAGCTCGACCATGGTGATCAGCAGAAGGGCAAAGGGCGTGTATTCGATGAAGTTGGAGTGCGTCCGGATCACCTTGAGCATGTCCGGCTTGCCACCATCGCCATAGGAGACCTTGTCACTGCGGCGCTGGCTGATGACCAGGAAGCTCAGAACAATGTAAAGGATCGCCAGCAACGAGGCGTAGATTGGGGTGATGGACAGCATCGTGTTCCTCCTGAGTAGAAAAAGGCCGCCCGGTTCCCCGAGCGGCCCTTGTGCTTTCGAAAACTAGACTGGTTATTCCAGTTCGACCAGCAGGTCCTTTGCGTCAATTTGGCCGCCGGGCTGTACATGGACGGTAGCGACCACCGCGTCGCGTTCGGCGTGGATGCCGGTTTCCATCTTCATCGCCTCGATTGTCAGCAGGAGATCGCCTTCCTTGACTTCTTGGCCAGCGGTGACCGCAACAGTAGCCACAACACCCGGCATCGGCGCGCCGATGTGGTTGATATTTCCGACTTCGGCCTTCGGGCGGGCCTGCGTGGTGGCTGTCACAAGACGGTTGGGCACTCGAATGACGCGGGGCTGGCCGTTGAGTTCGAAGAACACTTTGACCTCGCCTTTCTCGTCGGTCTCACCGATCGCCTGACAGCGGATTTCCAGCGTCTTGCCCGGATCGATCTCAGCCGTAATCTCTTCGCCCGGCTCCATGCCGTAGAAGAAGGTACGGGTCGGCAGGGTGCGCACCGGACCATAGGTGCGGTGACGACCCATGTAGTCAAGGAACACCTTCGGATACATCAGGTAGCCGTTCAGATCCTCGTCATCGACCTCTTTGCCATCCAGCTGCTTAGAGAGGTCGGCGCGGGTGGCCTCGAGATCGACGGCGGGTACGTTCTTGCCCGGACGCTCGGTATTGGGGGCCTCATCCTTGAGAACCTTTTGCAGGATCGCAGGCGGGAAGCCACCGGGAGGCTGGCCCAGATTGCCGCGCATCATGTCCACGACCGAGTCGGGGAAGGCCACATCGGTTGCAGGGCTTTCCACTTCCTCTCGTGTCAGGCCCTGGCTGACCATCATCAGCGCCATGTCACCGACAACCTTGGACGACGGCGTCACCTTCACGATGTCACCGAACATCTGGTTCACGTCAGCATAGGTTTGCGCGACCTCGTGCCAGCGCTCTTCAAGCCCCAGAGAGCGCGCTTGAGCCTTGAGGTTGGTGAACTGGCCGCCGGGCATCTCGTGCAGATACACCTCGGAGGCCGGGGCCTGCAGGCTGGATTCAAAGGCCGCGTACTGGCCACGCACGGCCTCGAAGTAATCGCTGATCTCTCGGATCGACTTGATGTCGAGGCCAGTGTCCCGCTCGGTATGGCGCAGCGCTTCAACCACGGTGCCCAGCGTCGCCTGAGACGTGTTGCCTGAGAAGCTGTCCATCGCGCAATCCACCGCGTCGACGCCGGCCTCAGACGCCGCCAGAATGGTGGCGCTGGCGATGCCTGCGGTGTCATGTGTGTGGAAGTGGATCGGCAGGCCGACCTCTTCCTTCAGCGCGCGGATCAGGATCTTGGCCGAGGCCGGTTTCAGAAGACCTGCCATGTCTTTCAAGCCCAGAATATGCGCCCCTGCATCGCGCAGCTCTTTCGCCATGCCGACATAGTATTTCAGATCGTATTTCGAGCGATCCGGGTCCAGAATATCGCCAGTATAGCAAACGGTGCCTTCGCAGATCTTGCCGCTTTCAACGACTGCATCCATCGCAACGCGCATGTTTTCAACCCAGTTGAGCGAGTCGAACACGCGGAACACGTCGATCCCTTGCGAGGCCTGGCGCACAAACTCCTGCACCACATTGTCAGGGTAGTTGGTATAGCCGACACCGTTTGCGCCGCGCAGCAGCATCTGGGTCATCAGGTTCGGCATCCCCTCGCGCAGGTCACGCAGGCGTTGCCACGGGCATTCCTGCAAGAAGCGATAGGCCACGTCGAATGTCGCGCCACCCCAGCATTCCACTGAGAACAGCTGCGGCAGGTTCGCGGCATAGCTGGGCGCGACCTTGATCATATCGATCGAGCGCATCCGTGTCGCCAGCAACGACTGGTGACCGTCCCGCATGGTGGTGTCGGTGATCAGTAGCTGACGCTGGGCCTTCATCCAGTCGGCCACGGCCTGCGGGCCCTTTTGCTCCAGCAGGTTGCGGGTCCCCATCTGGGGTTCGGCTTTCTGAGCTGGGGCTTTCGCCTCTTTCAGGTCGGCGCGCGGCTCAGGGCGATCCTTGGTTTCGGGGTGACCGTTGACGGTGATGTCCGCGATATAGGTCAGAACCTTGGTGCCCCGGTCACGGCGCTTTTTGAAGGCGAACAGGTCCGGTGTCTCGTCGATGAATTTGGTGGTGTATTCATTCGACAGGAAGGTTGGGTGCTTCAGCAGGTTTTCCACAAATGCGATGTTGGTAGAGACGCCGCGCACGCGGAATTCACGCAGGGCACGGTCCATCCGGGCGATCGCCTTTTCGGGCGTCGGCGCCCAAGCAGTGACCTTGGTCAGCAGCGAGTCGTAGTAGCGCGTGATCACGCCGCCCGCATAGGCGGTGCCGCCGTCCAGACGGATGCCCATGCCAGTTGCCGAGCGATAGGCGGTGATGCGGCCATAGTCCGGGATGAAGTTGTTCAGCGGGTCTTCGGTGGTCACACGGGTCTGCAGCGCGTGGCCGTTCAGGCGGATCTCATCTTGGTTGGTTTTGCCAGTGGCCTCGGCCAGTGTCTTGCCCTCGGCGATCAGTATCTGAGCCTGAACGATGTCGATGCCAGTGACCTCTTCGGTGACGGTGTGTTCCACTTGAACGCGAGGGTTCACTTCAATGAAGTAGAACTTGCCGGTATTCATATCCATCAGGAATTCGACGGTGCCAGCGCATTCATAGTTCACATGGGCGCAGATGCGGCGGCCCAGTTCGCAAATCTCGGCGCGTTGTTCTTCGGTCAGATAGGGGGCAGGGGCGCGTTCAACCACCTTCTGGTTCCGGCGTTGGACCGAGCAGTCACGCTCATAGAGGTGATAGATCTCACCGTGCTTATCGCCGAGGATCTGAACCTCGACGTGACGGGCGCGGGTGATCATCTTTTCCAGATAGCCTTCGCCATTGCCAAATGCGGCCTCGGCCTCGCGGCGGCCTTCCAGAACTTTCTCTTCCAGCTCATCCTCGGACAGGATTGGGCGCATGCCGCGCCCACCGCCACCCCAGCTGGCCTTCAGCATCAATGGGTAGCCGATCTCGGCCGCCTCTTTCTTGATCGCGGCCATATCATCACCCAGAACCTCTGTGGCAGGGATAACCGGCACGTCGGCGGCAATCGCCACCTTGCGGGCGCTAGCCTTGTCGCCCAGGGCACGCATGGTTTCGGCCTTGGGGCCGATGAAGGTGATGCCGTTTTGAACACAGGCATCCACGAAGTCCGGGTTCTCGGACAACAGGCCGTAGCCGGGATGGATCGCGTCCGCACCCGATTCCTTGGCAACGCGGATGATCTCGTCAATCGACAGATATGCCGCGACAGGGCCAAGACCTTCGCCAATGCGATAGGCTTCGTCCGCCTTGAAGCGGTGCAGGCCTAACTTGTCTTCTTCGGCAAAGACCGCAACGGTGCGTTTACCCATCTCGTTGGCTGCGCGCATCACGCGAATGGCAATCTCGCCGCGATTGGCGATCAGGATCTTCTTGAAATCGGTCATTTTGGGTCCCGGTCTTGGTGTTTCGGCCGTGTTCATAGGCGGAGAATACGCGCAGGTGTATCAGTGGTTCTGGGTATAACCGGCATGTTAACGCTCGCAAACGGCCATTGTTCGCGCGTTTCTTGTAGCGTTGCTGCGCCGCAGCATCAATCTTCGTGATGAATCGTCTTGATTTGGGTCAGGTCGGCAAGGCCCATCTGTCCCATATTTGCGAGCATATCCTGCCGTAAGAGATCAATCACATGAGCTGGTCCTTTGGCGCCAAGTGCCGCCAGGCCATACAAAAAGGCCCGTCCAAGCATGACGAAATCGGCCCCCTTGGACAAAGCGCGAAGGATGTCCAACCCACCTTCGATGCCGCTGTCGAAGATCAGAGGCAGGCTGGTGACCCTGCGAATCCCCGGTAGAACTTCGATGCTGGCGGGGGCACCGTCAAATTGACGGCCTCCGTGGTTCGAGACCCAAAGCGCGTCCACCCCGGCTTGTTCAAGCATTTCGGCATCGTCGGGGCGCATGATTCCCTTGATTACGAAGGGCCCATCCCACTGATCGCGCAACCGTTTGACGTAATCCATGTCCGGTGACGTGCGCAGCAAGTATCCGACATGGGCCGTGAGCGGCATCGATTTTGTGTTGTCGATGTACTTGTCCAACGTGCGCATTTTGGGCATGCCCTGTCGCAGCATCCCAAACGCCCAAGCGGGGCGCCGCGCTACTTGGGCCAGCAATCTTGGCGTCAGCCTTGGCGGATGGGTCAGCCCTGAGCGTGTCTGACGCTCTCTGCGGGAGGCGACAGGAACATCGGCGGTAAGAACCAGCGTTTTAAACCCAGCATGTCGGGCGCGGGCCAGAAAATCTGCCCGAATCTCGGGATCCCTAGGCGGGTAAAGCTGGAACCACGCGTTTTCACCCAGATGAGGGGCCAGATCCTCCGGGGATTGGCTGGCCACCGTTGACAATGTGTAGGGCAGAGAGGCCTGCGCAGCCGCACGCGCCAATATGCCTTCTGCGTCCGGCCAGATCAGACCCGACATGCCGATCGGCGCGATTCCGAAAGGAAGTGGGCAGTCCTGCCCCAGAAAACGCGTGCTGGTATCGTATTCCAGTTCACCTTTTAGAATCGAGGGGCGCAGCCTCACCGCATCCAGCGCTGCTCGATTTCTAAGTAGGGCTGTTTCAGTACCGGTCCCGCTTTCGGTATATTCCCAAACAAAATGCGGCAGCCTCCGTCGGGCGCGGCGTTTCAGGTCGGCAATGCCGGGATAGGTGCTGTGCAGGTCCATGAGGTTTGATCCGACCTGCACTGCGATTCGGCAAGGGGATCACGCCGCATCAGGCCTCCCGTTGAGTGATTTTGGCCCCGGACGTTCAGCGGCCGAATCGGTATGACCACTTGCAACGCGCACCTGATTTCGGCCGTTGTCCTTGGCTGAATAGAGGGCGTCATCAGCCGCTCGCATCAGGTCTTGCGGCATTGTCCCATGTGCAGGGTAATGCGCTACTCCGACCGAGATCGTGATCCGAGGCAGGGACTTGTCACCATATCTGACCGATACGGCCTCGACCGCTTGGCGCAGGGTTTCAGCCCGTGTCACCGCATCATCTGGCGTGTTGTCGGGGAGAACCAGCATGAACTCCTCGCCACCGATGCGGCAGGCGATCTCATCGCGGTCGCACCCTTGTTCCAAGGCGGCGCCCACGGCGCGCAGAACCATATCACCCGCGTCATGCCCATGTGTGTCGTTGAATTTCTTGAAATGATCCACGTCCACTGCGATCAGGCTGAGCGGTGCTCCGGTTTGCTGGCTACGGCTGATTCCCCGGCGGAGGCTGTCGGTCATGTGGCGTCGGTTGAACAACCCTGTCAGTGGATCTCGCACTGACTGGTCATGCAACTGATCGCGCATCCGCACATTGGCAATCGCCATGCTTATCTGTTCCGCGCAGAGCTGCGCCAGTTTCTTGCTGGCGTGAAAGGCCTCGCACTTTCCTTCATGCGCGCGCAGGTGCAACAGACCGACCGTTTCGCCATGCGCGAGTATCGGAAAGCAGAAATAGGCCCGACCGTCATGGGGCTCGGCATGCTCGCAGACGAAATCAATCTCGGAGGCACCGAATTCATAGGTCCGCCCACGGCGCAGGCCCCAACAACCCTCGGGGTGGATATGCGTCTTGTGGGTGCCACCGTTCCAACTGGCGCATCCGTCCAGAACATCGCGCGAGTTGGAATAGACATAAACACTGCCCTCAGCCTCGGGCAGGATATGCGTCATGAATCGTGAGACCATGTCAAACAGCTCATCCAGAGAGCGGCTGGATTGCAGCCATTCATTCAACTCGCCCAGCAGGCGGACTTCGCGCGCGAGGCGCAGTTGGTCATCCATCAACTCTCGTTCTTTCTGCGCACGAACGCGAAGTACGCCCAACTGCCTGCGATTGTTGCGATGCACAATCAGAATTACGGCGGACAAAGCCAGTAGGACCACCGCACTGATCGCGATCAGCGACATTCGAACCCGATCAATGAACAGATTTCTCACATCCGTGATGTCGGAATAGAACTCAATCGCGCCGAGGAATTTTCCACTCTGAATCACAGGCGTATATATTTCGGCCACGTGGCGGGTGTTGCTGTCCAGATTCTCCAACTGGTCGGCGTTCAGCGAGTCCACCTCGGCGATGGGCTTTTCCTCATGCTTGTAGAACAGGTTGCCCATGGCAACTACGTCCGTGAAATAAGGTTTGGTATTCACCGAGCCGACATCGCCGTCCCGCGTAGACCAGAAAACCTCACCCGAGGAATCGAACAGTTTGAAGCGGTAGATATCTGAGGTTTCAGGCAGCAAGCTTAGAAAAGCCTCATCATGTTGGCTGAGGATATGCCGTTCAAAGCTGGTCTTGACGTCAAAAAGCTGACTTTCCACTTTCCTTTCAAGGCGTACGGCGTGATGCCGCAGATCCGATTCCAGCATGCGGTCCACAAGCGGGGCAGGCAGCGTATATATCCCCCAACCGGCCAAAACCGTCAGAGCGATCAGCACTGCCGTGCTGACAAAGACCTTCAGCTTGCCCATAAGGCGTGCTTTTGCTGTCTGTTCCATACCCGCGTTCTCCCACAAAGTGCAGAGCAGCATCGGCAACAGGTTTTGACAGAGTGTTAACTTCGTTGCATGTGCGGGTGCGAAAATGATTAAGATTTGTAAGACCCAGAAGGAAAATTCGTGCGAACAAGCCGTGAACAAACCCTTTTCCTTTTGGCCCATCCAGCGTAGTTTGCTGATATGAGCAGTTTTGACGAAATGGACGCCTTTGAGGGCGCATCGCTATCCCAAAAAGCAATGGCAGCGGGTAAGCGGTATGAATTGGGCTATCTCAATTCTGAGCAGCGCAAGGCCGCTGAGATGGTTAGTGGACCTGTTCTTATTTTGGCCGGTGCGGGTACCGGAAAAACTAGGACGCTGATGGCCCGTGTGACGTATCTGATACGAAACCATCTGGCGCGACCAAACGAAGTCTTGGCGGTAACGTTCACTAATAAAGCTGCTAGAGACATGAAAAAACGAATGGCGGATGATCCGTATAAACTTCAGCATCCCATTCCATGGATGGGAACGTTCCATTCAATATGCGCACAGTTGCTTCGACGCCACGCGGAACTTGTAGGGCTGAAATCAAATTTCACAATTCTTGATAGTGACGACCAACTTCGTTTGCTCAAGCAACTCATTCAGGCTGCCAACATAGACGAAAAACGTTGGCCGCCCCGCCTTTTGGCAGGGCATATCGACGAATGGAAAAATCGCGCATTGCTGCCTGAAAGTGTTCCTTCGGCGGATGCCGAGGCCTTTAACAAAAGGGGTATTGAACTCTACGCCCAATATCAGACCCGTTTGCGTGAACTTAATGCAGTGGATTTTGGGGATCTTCTGCTGCATATGATCCATATTCTTAGGACACATCGGGACCTGCAGCGACAATATCAGCGTTGGTTCAAATACATCGTGGTGGACGAGTATCAGGATACTAATGTCGCTCAATATCTTTGGCTTCGTTTACTGACCAATGACGATCGAAACATTTGTGTTGTTGGTGACGACGATCAGTCAATCTACGGATGGCGTGGGGCTGAAGTCGACAATATTTTGCGATTCGAGAAGGATTTCCCCGGCACGCATGTAGTTCGATTGGAGCAGAACTACCGCTCCACCCCGCATATTCTGGCGGCTGCGTCGAATGTGATCCGCGGCAACGAAAGCCGTTTGGGCAAAGAGCTTTGGACCGATGCCGAAGACGGTGAAAAAGTTCGACTGATCGGCCATTGGGATGGTGAGGAAGAGGCGCGCTGGATCGGGGAAGAGATCGACGCGATGCAGGGCGGCACGCGTGGTGTGCGCCCGATGAACCTCGACCAGATCGCCATACTGGTTCGCGCCTCACACCAGATGCGCGCGTTTGAGGATCGGTTTCTGACGATTGGTCTGCCTTACAAGGTGATTGGCGGCCCTCGTTTTTATGAGCGGATGGAGATTCGCGATGCCATGGCCTATTTCCGGCTGGTGGTCAGCCCTGAGGACGATCTGGCGTTCGAGCGGATCGTGAACACTCCCAAACGCGGCCTTGGTGACAAGGCGCAGCAGACGATTCAGGTTGTTGCGCGCCAAAACGGGGTATCTCTGGTCGAAGGGGCGCGGATTGCGGTTGAGAACCAGTTGATCAAGGGCAAGGGCGGTAAGGCTCTGCGCGAGTTGATCGACGGATTGGCGCGGTGGAATGGACTGACGCGAGGGCCTCGGATCGAGGTCGATGACGACTCGGTTATTGACGACGGGGTGTCGCCCATTCGCTATGGTGCGCCGGAGCACACGCATATCGAGCTGGCGCAGATCATCTTGGACGAATCTGGCTATACCGGGCATTGGCAAAACGACAAGACGCCCGAAGCGCCGGGCCGGTTGGAGAACCTCAAGGAACTGGTGAATCAGCTAGACAATTTTGAGAACCTGCAAGGGTTTTTGGAGCATGTCAGCCTGGTTATGGACAATGAACAAGAGGGCGATGGAGCGAAGGTTTCGATCATGACCTTGCACGCGGCAAAGGGGTTGGAGTTTCCCGCCGTGTTCCTGCCCGGGTGGGAGGACGGTTTGTTCCCTTCGCAACGCTCCATGGACGAATCGGGCCTCAAGGGCCTCGAGGAAGAACGCCGTCTCGCATATGTGGGCATTACCCGCGCTGAGGAGGTTTGCACGATTTCTTTCGCGGCCAATCGGCGGGTGTTCGGGCAATGGCAGAACGCGATGCCGTCGCGGTTTATCGACGAATTGCCCGAGGATCATGTGGAGGTTCTGACGCCTCCGGGGCTGTATGGCGGTGGGCAACCAGCTGCGACGATCGAAACCCGCGCGGCTGAGGCGAATGTCTATAACTCTCCGGGCTGGAAGCGGATGCAGGCACGGCAGGGCCAGTATGGGATGTCCCAGCCGAAAGAAAGCCGGAATACCGTGATTGACGCCACTGCGATTGCCAGTTTCACCTTGGGTGAGCGGGTGTTTCACCAGAAATTTGGCTACGGCGCGGTTACCGGCATCGAAGGTGATAAGGTCGAGGTCGATTTCTACAAAGCAGGCGTGAAAAAGGTCGTTTCCCGTTTCCTGACCGCGAAGGACGACGTTCCGTTCTGACCGCTAGAGACCTTCGACCAGCACCAGATTGGCCGTCGCTGTCTTGCGTCTGATCTTGGCCAACTCGATATAGTCCGGGTCGTCTTTCCACGCCCGGGCCGCGGCCATGTCCGGAAACTCCATCAGCACGATGCCTTCTTCGGCCCAACTGCCTTCGACGATCTCAACGGGTTTTGAAGAAATGGTCAGCAGGCGCCCACCGTGCCGGTCAAAGATGGGCATGAAGCCTTCAAGATATTTCTGATACCCGTCCGGGTCATGAATGGAAATCTGAGCGATGAAATAGGCGGCCATGACGCACTCCTGAATAATCGTAACTGCGCCGATCTTATTCCGTTTGCCCAAAAAGCAAAAACGGCGGTTTCCCAGGGAGGAGGAAGGGATACCGCCGTTCTTTTCTACATCAGGGCAGGGAGGAGGAGAGCCCCGATGTATCCGAACCCGGGTTTGAGCCCGGTATGAGGAAGACGCGGCGACGTCAGGGAGGAGGAAGACGTCACCGCGCGCTTTCAACACCGGGCAGGGAGGAGGAGAGCCCGGTGTGTCTTGGTCCGGCGTTGCGAGGCCGGTATTTGGTGCGGCGACGTCAGGGAGGAGGAGAGACGCCGCCGCTGATTACAGACCCTAAAGGGAGGAGGAAGGGTCTGATCTCGTGTATTCCTGTGCGCTTAGCGCGCTGTGAAGTCGTTTGCCGCCTGACTGGCCAGGCCGCGGATCATTGCACGGCTCAGGCCGAGATCGGCCAGCTCGCGGTTCGACAGCGCGGACAGCTCACTTACCGTCTGGCGGTACAGGCGGTAGCGGGCAAAACGTGTCTTTGCGGCCTCGATCATGGTGGTGATACCGCCAAATTGAGTGCCTTTAAGTGCCGGTGTGTTTGTTGCCATTGCCATCTTGTTATTCCGTTCATTCTTGTCTTGCTGACCGGTGCCAGCGTTTGCTTGAGGATGAAAATAAGTGAATGCTGCGATTGCACAATAGCTCGCAACGTCAATGCTGCTATGCAGCAAATGCATGGATATCAGAGCCTTGTCAGTCTCGGTTTGAAATCACCCATGATTTTTTGGGGTTTGCGGGACCTTGAGCGCTAAGTCTTGGTCGAGCAAAGTTTCCGTCTCACCATTCGACTTGCCCGGAGTTTGAGCGCAGCTGCGAAAGTTTGTGCGTTTGATGGACGTTTTGTTTCAACTCGATCACGGGAAAGCGATCTTGGATCGTGGCTTGGGAATTCGTGGGAGTAGATCAAAGCGGCCACATTCCACGCTGTTTCCTTCTGTGTGATTCTTTGTTTTTTGCGTTGCTGATGGGTCTCAGTCGGCAAAATTTCCAAGAATTTGAAATTTTTTTGGGAAATCATGGGTGATCGCGGGAGGTTCTTGAGGTTACCATATATAGCTATCGATTGACTTTGGGTGTCGATATGAGGTGTGTTGGTTCTAAAATTGGCTCAAAATTCGCCTTGTTTTCATAGCTCGTACTAGATGGTGCCCAAAAATTCCTATTGATTTCCATGAATTCCCATGTCATCCCTAATGCATCCGATGAGGACGAGGCAGCAGGGGCAGCAAACGACCCCAACCAAAAATAATCAGGTTTCATACAGGCATCTCGCTTTCATCACTCAAGAGATCCGGCGCGCGGGCGAGCAGACATCCCCCCAGGTGGCGCGTGCAGCTGGACATCCCGCAAAGCGGGCCAATGCGGCGGGTTGATCAGTGGCAGCAGATCAACCCGCCGTTTTTCATCCGGGGGGAACGTGAAATTCAAGTGGGGCGCAAGCGAAAGGGACAGTCGTCTTGGCGCGCAGGTTTAGAGGTGAAAGCCACCATAAGGTGGACACGAAGGGCAGGGTCTCGATCCCGGCCTCTTTTCGCCGTGTGCTTGAATCGTCTGACCCCAATTGGCAGCCCGGTGACAATCCTGAGCTTGTGATTGTCTATGGTGACCACCGCCGCAAATACCTTGAATGCTATACCATGCAGGCGATTGATGAGGTCGACGACAAGATCGACGCTCTGCCGCGTGGCTCGATGGAGCGTAAGATGCTTCAACGCATGTTCCATGGTCAGTCCTTTCCCACCAATGTGGATGAAACCGGACGTCTGGTTTTGCCGGCCAAGCTGCGCAACAAAATCGACCTAGAGAATGAGGCGTTCTTCATAGCAGCCGGTGACACCTTCCAGATCTGGAAGCCTGAGACCTATGAGGTCGAGGAGCTGGCCAAAGCCGAGGAATGGATGGACGATCTGCCGGATGATTTCGACCCGATGGTCTATCTCGATGGCGTTGGGGACGCGTAACGGCATGTCCGGCGCGGTCTCCTCATCTTCTAAGCCACATATTCCCGTCCTGCTGCGCCCTTTGCTGGCGGCGGTGTCTCCGGTGGAGGGCACTTGGCTGGACGGCACCTTCGGCGCAGGCGGCTATACTAGGGGTTTGCTTGAGGCCGGGGCTGAGAAAGTGATCGGCGTGGATCGCGATCCTCTTGCGTTTGAGATGGCCGCAGACTGGGCGGGTGACTATGGCGACCGACTAGTAATGCAGCCCGGAGTGTTCTCGCGCTTGGATGAGTATGCCCAGGATCTCGACGGTGTAGTGCTGGACCTTGGGGTTTCGTCCATGCAGCTGGATCTGGCCGAGCGCGGCTTTTCTTTCATGAAAGACGGCCCGCTCGACATGCGTATGAGCCAGGAGGGTGAAAGCGCCGCCGATCTGGTCAACACCGCGACTGAGGCGCAATTGGCTGACATCCTGTTCCACTACGGTGAGGAGCGTGCGAGTCGGCGTATCGCCAAGGCGATTGTCAAAGCGCGCGCCGAGGACCCCATCACTTCGACCTTGCGACTGGCCGAGATTATCGAATCCTGCTTGCCGCGCCCCAAGCCGGGACAATCGCACCCGGCGACGCGCAGTTTTCAGGGCCTGCGGATTGCAGTGAACGCCGAATATGATGAGTTGTTTAAAGGTCTTATGGCCGCCGAGCGGGCTTTGAAGCCCGGCGGGCAACTGGCCGTTGTGACCTTTCATTCCATCGAAGACCGCATGGTTAAACGGTTCTTCCAGTCTCGGGCTGGTAAGACTGGGCGGGCCAACCGCTATGCGCCCGAGATGGAACAGGAACTGCCGCAATTTACGCTCAAAACACGCAAGGCCGTCGGGCCGGACGAGCAGGAATTGCAGGAAAACCCGCGTGCGCGCTCGGCCAAGCTGCGTGTTGCGATCCGTACTGAGGCTCAGGCGGGGGAAATTGAGGCCCGCGCCATTGGTATGCCACAACTTGGGGGAAGGGCAAGATGAAGAGTATTCTGTATGTGTTGACCGCTCTGTCCGTGTTCGGATTGGCTCTGTGGGCTTATCAGGAGAACTACCGGACCCAGCAAGTTGTAAAGGAAATGCAGGCGCTGCAGGGTGAGATCGGCTTGGCGCAGGTTAAGCTGGCGGTTCTCAATGCCGAATGGGCCTATCTGAACCGCCCCGATCGTTTGCGTGAACTGGCTGATTTGAATTTCGAACGCATGGGCCTGCTGCCTTTACGGGCTGAGCAATTCGGACGTGCAGACCAGATCGCCTATGCCGAGGACCCCGACCTGCCGGTTGTCGACCCGATCGAGCTGCAGGCGATCACCGACATTCAGGCTTTGGGCGAGGTGCAGATTCCATGACCCGTACTCCCCTCCGCCCTCTGGCACGCGTTCTGGATGCCCGCGCGAAGGGCGAAAACCCAAAGGCCATTGAGCGCGAGAACATCCGCCAACGTCATGAAAAGATGAAAGACCGCGCCCGTGCTCGTGCCGAGGGGCGCCTTTTGGTTTTGGGTCTGTTTTTCTTCTGCGCTTTCTCGGTTGTGGGTGTCCGTATGGGAATGCTGGCGACGTCCGAGGCGCAAGAGCCGCTGGCCAGCGCGCCCGGTGCTTCGATTGCAATGCAGCGCGCCAATATCGTTGATCGCGAAGGCCGCATTCTGGCGACCAATCTGGATACCTACTCAGTCTACGCCCAACCGCCTTTGATGATTGATCCGATTGCGGCAGCCGATCAGCTGGTCGCGATTTTCCCGGATCTCGACAAAGAGCGTCTGGTCAAGGACTTCACCGGTAAACGCAAGTTCCTGTGGATCAAGAAACGCATCTCGCCCGAGCAGAAACAGGCGGTGCATGACATCGGCGATCCGGGCATCCTGTTCGGTCCGCGCGAAATGCGCCTATACCCGAATGGCAAGCTGGCGGCACATATTCTTGGCGGGTCAGGTTTTGGCCGCGAAGGCGTTAGTGCTGCCGAAGTGATCGGTGTTGCCGGGGTCGAGAAGAAGTTTGACGACTACCTGCGAGACCCGGCCAACGGCAGCAAGCCGTTGCAACTGTCGCTGGACCTGACCATTCAGGCAGCGGTCGAGCAGGTGTTGTATGGCGGGATGAAGATCATGAACGCCAAGGGGGCCTCGGCGGTTCTGATGAATGCACATACGGGTGAGGTGATCTCGGCCGCGTCTCTGCCTTCGTTTGACCCCAATGACCGTCCGCGCCCGCCAACCTCGGGCTTTGATCCGTCCGACAGCCCTCTGTTCAATCGTTATGTGCAGGGTGTCTATGAGCTTGGGTCGGTCTTCAAAATCTTTACCGCCGCACAGGCTGTGCAACTAGGATTGGTGAATTCGGACACCATCATCGACACTTCGGGCCCAATGAAGATCGGTCGATTCCCAATTGGCGAGTTCAACGGCAAGAACTATGGCAAGATCAGCGTGGCAGATGTGATCGTTCACAGTTCTAACCGGGGCACCGGGCGTCTGGCCTTGCAGATTGGTTCAAAACGCCAGCAGAGCTTTCTGGAAACGCTGGGAATGTTCGAACCCACCCCGTTCGAGATCGTCGAAGCGGCAGGCGGTGCGCCCCTCAAGCCCAAGAAATGGGGTGAGTTGAGCACGGTCACCATCTCTTACGGCCACGGTCTGTCGACCAGCCCGATGCATCTGGCGGCAGGGTATGCGGCGATTGCCAATGGCGGGCACTATGTCAGCCCAACGATCCTGCGCCGCAATGGTCCTCAATACGGGCCACGTGTGATGTCGGAAAACACCGCGCGTCAGGCGCAGAAGATGCTGCGCAAAGTGGTGACCGACGGCACGGCCAGTTTTGCCGAGGTCAATGGTTATGATGTGGCGGGCAAGACCGGTACCGCCGATAAGCCCAAACCGCGTGGTGGGTATTATGATGACAAGGTGATCGCGACCTTCGCGACCATCTTCCCGGCCTACGACCCGAAATACGTGCTTATCGTCACATTGGATGAACCCTCCATTCTGGCTTATGGAGAAAAGCGCCGGACTGCGGGCTGGACAGCGGTGCCCGTGGCGGCTGAGTTGATCGGCCGCGTCGCGCCCTTGTTGGGCCTGCGACCCCGGCTTGAGCCTGAGGCGAGCGCTGCTATAACCCTGACCTCGAATTAGGGTGCCAAAGAACAGGTGGGTCATGGGCGCAAGAACAAAGAAACTCAGCCAACTGGCCCTGACAGCACGCGGAGGCGCGAATCCCGACATCACCGGGCTGGCCGTCGATAGCCGAGAGGTCAAAGACGGTTTCCTTTTCGCAGCCCTTCCAGGTACGCGCGTCCATGGGGGTCAGTTTATCCAATTCGCTCTGCGCATGGGCGCTGCTGCTATTCTGACCGACGCTGAAGGCGCGCAGATCGCCGAGGCCGAACTGGCCGCATCCAACGCTGCCTTGGTGGTGGTTGAAGACCCGCGACAGGCATTGGCCGGGTCCGCTGCACTTTGGTTCGGTGCGCAACCGCAGACGATTGTTGCGGTCACCGGAACCAATGGCAAAACCTCGGTCGCCACATTCGTCCGCCAGATCTGGTCCGAGCTTGGTCACGCCGCCGTCAACCTAGGCACCACGGGGGTCGAAGGCGCATGGACGGCCCCGCTGGCCCATACAACGCCCGAACCGATCATTTTGCATCGCTGTCTGTCCGAGGCCGCCGAGAATGGCGTGACCCACGCGGCGATGGAGGCGTCCTCACACGGGCTGGAACAGCGCCGCCTTGACGGAGTGCATCTGGCCGCTGCTGGTTTCTCGAATTTCACGCAGGATCATCTGGACTATCACGAGACGTTCGAGGCGTATTTCGCAGCCAAAATGGGCCTGTTCGACCGTGTACTGCCTGAGGACGGCACCGCAGTCATCAACCTGAGCGACCCGAAGGGTGAGCAGGTGCGCAAGATTGCTGAAGCGCGGGGGCAGTCTGTGCTGACCGTCGGGCTGGGCGAGGCCGACCTGTGTCTGATGAACCAGCGGTTTGACTCGACCGGGCAGGATCTGCGGTTTTCGTGGCAGGGCAAGACCTTCCAGACGCGCCTGAACTTGATCGGAGGGTTCCAGGCCGAAAACATCCTGCTGGCTTGCGGACTGGTTATCGCGGCAGGCGACGACCCTGAGCGGGTGTTCGAGACCCTGCCGCATCTCACAACCGTCCGGGGCCGCATGCAGCTAGCCGCAACCCGCGACAATGGCGCGGCGGTGTTTGTGGATTATGCCCATACGCCGGATGCAGTCGCCACGGCTTTGAAAGCGTTGCGACCGCATGTGATGGGACGTCTGATCGCGATCATTGGCGCGGGCGGAGATCGCGACGCCACCAAGCGCCCGCTGATGGGAAAGGCCGCCGCCAATCACGCGGATATCGTCTTTGTCACTGACGACAACCCGCGCAGCGAAGACCCGGCCTCTATCCGCGCCGCCGTGATGGACGGTGCGCCAGAGGCGACCGAAGTAGGTGATCGCGCCGAGGCTATTCTGCGGGGTATTGACGCTTTGCAACCCGGCGATGCTCTACTGATTGCAGGCAAAGGTCACGAAACCGGCCAGATCGTAGGTGATCAGGTGCTACCCTTTGATGATGTGGAACAGGCGAGCATTTCCGTGGCCGCTCTGGACGGGAGGGTCGCATGACACTCTGGACTGCGGCAGAGGCCGCCGCTGCAACCGGCGGGCGCGCTACCAGTGAGTGGACTGTGGATGGCGTGTCGATTGATACGCGGATATTGCAACCGGGCGACTTGTTTGTCGCGTTGAAGGCCGCGCGCGACGGCCATGATTTTGTAGCTCAGGCGCTGGAGAAGGGCGCTGGCGCCGCCTTGGTGTCGTATGTCCCTGAAGGGGTGTCCGAAAATGCGCCTCTGTTGATTGTCGATGATGTGCAATCCGGGCTGGAAGCACTCGGACAGGCCGCCCGCGCCCGGACCGAGGCGCGTGTTGTGGGAGTGACAGGGAGTGTTGGCAAGACCTCAACCAAGGAAATGCTGGCCACCATTCTGGAAACGCAGGGCAAAACCCATGCCAGTGTCGCCAGCTATAACAATCACTGGGGTGTGCCACTGACGCTAGCACGTATGCCGCAAGACACTGAATTTGCAGTGATTGAGATCGGGATGAACCATCCGGGCGAGATTGCCCCGCTGGCTCGTCAGGCGCGCCCGCATGTGGGTTTGGTGACGACGGTGGCCGCTGTTCACCTCGAAGCGTTCGAGTCCGTTGCCGGTATCGCTCATGAGAAAGCGGCGATCTTTGAAGGGTTGGAGCCCGGTGGTGCAGCCATCGTGAACGCTGATGTCGAACATGCGGGTATATTGCGCCAGGCAGCACAAAACCTTGGCGCTGGAATCGTTGAGTTCGGTCGGCAAGGTGCAGATTACAAGCTGATCGAAGTGACTACCGGGTCCGAAACCGTTCAAGCACGGGCTGAGGTTGGTGACACTGTGTTTGCCTTCGACGTCCAATCGGCAGGTACGCATTTTGCGATGAATGCGCTGGGCGCGTTGGCCGCTTGTGTTGAGATGGGTGTCGGCTTGAATCAGGCAATAGACGGCCTGCGTCAATGGTCGCCAGTCAAGGGGCGCGGGGTCCGGGAGACTCTGCCGCTGGCGATTGGCGGTCAGATCGAATTATTGGACGACAGTTACAATGCCAACCCGACCTCGATGGAGGCTGCGCTGGACGTGTTGGCCGCCTCGAACGGAACGCGCCGTATCGCCTTTTTGGGCGACATGAAGGAGTTGGGTGCTCAAGAGGTCGCAATGCATGCAGGCATGGCCGAGGTGAGCGCGATGGCGCAGGTCGATCAGGTTCACTGCATCGGGCCGTTGATGAAAGCGCTGCACGAGGCTTTGCCGGATACAAAGAGGGGCCTGTGGTTCGAAACCAGCGCCGAGATGGCGGGACACCTGCCGGAATTGATTGAAAGTGGCGATACCGTGCTGGCGAAAGGCTCGCTCAGCATGGCGTTAGCCCGGATTGTTGACGGTCTACGGAAAATGGGGCAAGGGGGCGCGCTTGACGGGTAACGCGCCCGTGCGCCTCGTGTGAGAAAGGTACTGTAATGCTGTATTGGTTGACCGCCCTGTCGGACGGAGGGGATTTCTGGAACCTCTTCCGCTATATCACGTTCCGCGCGGGTGGGGCCTTTTTGACGGCGCTGATCTTTGGGTTTTTGTTTGGCAAGCCTCTGATCAACGTACTGCGCCGCAGGCAGGGCAAAGGCCAACCGATCCGTGATGACGGTCCCGAGGGCCATTTTTCCAAGGCCGGAACGCCGACCATGGGGGGCTTGCTGATCGTAGGCGCGCTGGTCACGTCAACGCTGCTCTGGGCGCGCTGGGATAATCCCTACGTCTGGATGGTGCTGTTTGTGACGTTGGCTTATGCGGCCATCGGGTTCGCCGATGATTATGCGAAGGTATCCAAGCAGAACACCAAAGGCGTATCGGGCAAAATGCGCTTGGCACTGGGAATCATCATCGCCGTATTGGCGGCCTTTTGGGCGTCTTTGCATCATCCGGAGGCTTTGCAGAACCAGCTGGCGGTGCCGATCTTCAAGGATACTCTGGTTAATCTAGGGATCCTCTACATCCCGTTTGCCATTATCGTGATTGTCGGCTCTGCCAATGCCGTGAACTTGACCGATGGTCTGGACGGTTTGGCGATCATGCCCGCGATGATTGCCGCCACAACGCTGGGGATTATCGCTTATGCGGTGGGTCGTGTCGACTTCACCGAGTATCTGGATGTGCACTACGTGCCCGGAACGGGCGAGATTCTGATCTTCACCTCGGCCCTGTTTGGCGGCGGCCTTGGGTTCCTGTGGTATAACGCACCGCCTGCGGCTGTGTTCATGGGCGATACCGGGTCACTGGCCTTGGGCGGTGCGCTGGGCGCGATTGCCGTGGCGACCAAGCACGAGTTGGTGCTGGCAGTGGTTGGCGGCCTCTTTGTGGTCGAGGCGCTGAGTGTGATTATTCAGGTTCTCTATTTCAAACGCACTGGCAAGCGCGTGTTCCTGATGGCTCCGATCCATCATCACTATGAGAAGAAAGGCTGGGCGGAACCTACCATCGTGATCCGGTTCTGGATCATTTCGCTGATCCTCGCGATGATCGGTTTGGCGACACTGAAAGTCCGGTAGCCCTCCCGCCAGGTTCAGAGGGCCTGCGGCCCTCTTGCCACCTGTTGGGCAAGGCTCGCGCTGGCGCGCGAGCCTGAAAGCGCCCTTGCCATCGGGTTTTTCTTCGGTGCAGTGTGGCGCGCATTCAAGTTGAAAAGAAGAGGGCGGCATGATCCCGGTCAAAGGTTTCTCAGGGCAAAAGGTCGCCGTTTTGGGCCTTGGTCGGTCGGGTTTGGCGACGGCGCGCGCGTTGCGTGCCGGTGGGGCCGAGGCGATCTGTTGGGACGACAATCCGGCTGCGCGCGAGACTGCTGAAGGGGAGGGGTTTCAATGCCTCGATCTGCGGCGCCACGGGGCGTTTGATGATATCGCCACGCTGATCGTCTCACCCGGTATTCCGCATCTTTACCCTCAACCGAACCCGATTGTCGCAGCCGCGTTGGAGGCCGGGGTACCAGTGGACAACGATATCGGCCTGTTCTTTATATCCTTTGCCGGGTCTGAGTGGAACAACTACGACATGCCGCCGCGCGTGATCGCGGTGACCGGGTCGAACGGCAAATCGACCACGGCGGCCCTGATCCATCACATCCTAACTGAAACTGGGCGTGAGGCGCAGTTGGCGGGCAATATCGGGCGCGGCGTGTTGGATATCGACCCCGGCGGCGATGGATCGGTCGTCGTGCTGGAGCTATCGAGCTATCAGACCGAGCTGGCCCGCGCATTGACGCCTGATGTAGCTGTTTTCACGAACCTGTCGCCGGACCATCTGGATCGCCACGGTGGAATGGGTGGGTATTTCGCCGCCAAGAGACGCCTCTTTGCCGAGGGTGGGCCAGACCGTGCCGTGATTGGCATTGATGAAGCCGAAGGCGCATTCCTGGCCGGACAATTGGCCGAGGGTCCGGCGGATGATCGGGTGATCCGCATCTCGGTTGAGCGCAAACTGACCGGTCCGGGATGGCAGGTCTTTGCCCGCAAAGGCTTCCTTTCGGAGTATCGCAAAGGGCGGCAGACCGGCTCGATTGATCTGCGCGGTATCAAGGGGTTGCCGGGCGCGCATAATCACCAGAACGCCTGTGCCGCCTATGCCGCTTGCCGGTCTCTGGGTCTGGCGCCGCGCGTGATCGAGGATGCCTTGCACAGCTATCCGGGCCTGCCGCATCGCAGTCAGATCATCGCCGAAGCGGGTGGGGTGACCTTTGTGAACGACTCCAAGGCAACGAATGTGGACAGTGCCGTGAAAGCTCTGAGTGCGTTCAAGAAAATCCGCTGGATTTGCGGTGGGTTGGAGAAAGAAGGCGGTATCGACTCCCTGAACGGTGCCTCGGATCAGGTGATCAAGGCCTATGTGATCGGGCGCGAGGCGGCGGGTTTCGCCATGCAGCTAAAGATCGAGGCGCAGGTCTGTACCACAATGGCCGCTGCCGTTGAGCAGGCCATAGCCGACAGCGAGGCAGGGGAGACCGTCTTGCTGGCCCCAGCAGCCGCCAGTTTTGACCAATATGACAATTTTGAGCAGCGCGGGGATGACTTCGCAGCGCAGGTTCAAAAGTGCCTAAACGCCTAGCCCGTTTGCAATTCCTTGCCGATTGGGCGACAGTTTGCGGGTATCGGCTTGAAGCCGTTTAAGGATTTGCTTTTCTGCTCGGAAATTCAAAAAGAGGTCATGAATATGCCTAACCCGAAATCCCTTCTGATCGTCCCGGCTCTGCTGCTGGCTGGGGCTTGCACGAATACAGGCGCAAACTACGTGCCCGTTATTGATGGCCCGGTTGGCCCCAACTACCAGTCGGACCTGCTGCAATGTCAGCAACTGGCGGCGTCTCAGGCAGCGGTCGATGGATCGACCGCGGGTAACGCGGCGATTGGTGCGGCCGGTGCTGCGGCGACCACTGCCATCATTCAGGACAGCAGCGACAATCTGGGTCGCGCTGCTGCGGCGGGGGCTCTGATCGGGGCCGGAGCTGACGTGATCGCGAAGAACCAGAATAAGGAAGTCATCGTGCGCAACTGCATGCGCGGACGCGGCTATAACGTCGTCGGCTGAGGCCGCGCAGTTAGTCGTGTCGGCTAACGCGCGGAAATGGCCTTTCCGGCGGCGTGGCCCGAGGACCACGCCCACTGGAAGTTATAGCCGCCAAGCCAACCGGTGACATCTACAGCTTCACCAATCGCATAGAGGCCGGGGACATCCCTGGCCTCCATCGTTTTTGACGACAGGTCATCTGTGTTAATTCCGCCCAGAGTGACTTCGGCGGTGCGATACCCTTCGGTCCCTGAGGGGGTCAGCTGCCATTCTGACAATGCCGAGATCAGATCGTTCAGCGCGGCGTCGGACTGATCGGCAAGGTTGCCCTTCATCGGGATATGCTGGGCGAGGTGATCCACCAACCGCGATGGCAAGTGCCGGGCGAGTTCGGTGGTCAGCGCCTTGCGCCCTCCGGTCTGTCGCTGATCGCGCAAAAGATCGAACAAAGGCAGGTCCGGGATCAGATTGACGCGGATCGCTTCTCCCTCATGCCAATATGACGAGAGTTGCAACACCGACGGCCCACTGAGGCCGCGATGGGTGAACAGAAGTGCTTCGTCAAAACTCGTGCGGTCGTTGGATAGGCGTACGGGCAGAGAGACGCCTGACAGCTCCTTGAACCTCCCGTCCGAGAAGGTTAACGGAACCAGCGCAGCGCGAGTATTCGTGACGCGTAGATTGAATTGCTGCGCGATGTCATAGGCCAGACCTGTCGCACCCATTTTGGGGATCGATTTGCCGCCGGTTGCCAGCACAAGATTGCGGCCGGTCAGGCTGTGCCGCGCACCTTCGCGGTCGACCTCAAGCGCGAATCCGGCTTCGGTCTTGCGCAGCGCTTTGACATCGGTCCGTAGCCATAAGTCAACCCCGGCCCGGGTCATCTCATCCAGCAGCATCTGCACGATTTGCTTCGAGGTGTCGTCGCAGAACAACTGCCCCAGCGTTTTCTCATGCCATGCGATGCCGTGACGCCCGACTAGATCGATGAAATCCCATTGCGTATAGCGCGCCAACGCGGATTTGCAGAAATGCGGGTTATGCGACTGGAAATTGGCAGGCCCCGCATACATATTGGTGAAGTTGCAGCGCCCGCCGCCCGAGATGCGGATCTTCTCGCCGGGGGCTTTTGCGTGATCGATCACCAGAACCCGCCCGCCGCAATGCGCCGCGCACATCATACCGGCAGCACCGGCCCCGAGGATGATCGTGTCATAGGTCATGCGCTGCGAATGGCGCGGATTGGCCCGGATGGCAAGCGCTGGTAAGACACCCGCTCAAAAACAGAGCGTGTCCAAAGGCCAGCTTCTATCAGGCGAAAGGCACAGTTTCCGCAGCCGAGAGCGCCTGAACAGCAACAGATTAATGTATTTTGAACCGTTGTGAGGCCTACCACCTGTTACCTTGGCCTGAGTGACGATAAAAAAGTGCCAAGTTCCGAGCTGTTTCCCGTTTTGCGGAGTGTATTCACTATGCCGACCAATGTTTTCGGTGCGTTCCGAACCGATACAGATCTGTCTGCGAATGACGTTACCTTCGATCCAACAGGCGTTGTCTTCGAGATTTCGGCCTACAGCCAGATCACTATCGAGGATGGGGCCGACGCTACAATCATCGATGGTGATGACCAGAACAACGAGTTTCCAAACGATCCAACGCAGACCTTCGATGGCAATGTGATCTTCTGGGACTTCACTATCGAAGTCACTGACGGCACCAATACGTACCAGATCGGTATCTTCGACTACGACATCGACGGCAATGGAAACTCGAACGTTATCAACGCGGAATCCGGGTTCTTCATTGGGTTTCTTGATGGCTCTGTTCCACCGCTGAACACGCCTCTGACCGTCAACGGGGTTATCGACAACGGCCCCGATATTGATGTTGATACGGTTGTGCCGTGTTTCGTTTCGGGCACGTTGATCGAAACACCTGATGGCCCACGATTGATTGACGATCTGAACCCAGGTGATTTGGTTCTCACTCAGGATAATGGTGCTCAACCGATCCGTTGGATCGGCACGCAGGACCTCGACAAAATAGATCTGACGCTGAAACCCAAGCTAAGGCCAATCCATATCGCGCAGGGTGCTTTGGGACAGGGCGTTCCTGCGCGTGATCTGTGTGTCTCGCCACAACACCGCATGCTGGTCAAGTCAGCCATTGCTGAGCGCATGTTCGCCAAAGATGAGGTCTTTGTCCCGGCCTGCAAACTGCTCGATCTGCCTGGCGTTTCAGTGCAGACGGGAGGCGCGACGGTTACGTATATCCACCTTCTCCTTGACCACCACGAGGTCATCTTTGCCGAGGGCGCGCCGACGGAAAGCCTGTTCACGGGGCCCGAAGCGCTTAGGGCGATTGGAAAGGATGCGGTCAAAGAATTGCGGCAAATTTTTCCGCAGTTGTTTTTAGACACCCACAAGCCGGAACCCGCGCGACTGGTCCCGAGGAGGGGGAGGCAAATGCGCAATCTGGTGCAGCGTCACGTGAAAAACGGTAAGCCAGTGGTTCAAGGAAAGGCTAAGGCTAGCAGGGGCGGATGACATCTCGTTAAGGCGCGGTTTTTCGTTTGCACGGCTCATTTCCCTAGCCCAAACGCCAATTTCGCTGTAGACTCTCAAACAGATCCCGAAAACGGGACGCGAGTGAGGCAGTAAGTGGCGGTATCTCATGACTGAGATGGTGTATGGCGCGGTCCAGGACCGGCGCGGGGAACCGATTCTACCGAAGTGGTGGCGGACGATTGATCGCTGGACGATGTCCTGCGTTCTGATTCTCTTTGTCATCGGATTGTTGCTTGGGCTGGCCTCATCGCCGCCTCTGGCCGGGCGTAACGGGTTTGATCCCTTCCACTATGTCGAGCGACAGGCTCTTTTCGGCGGATTGGCGCTGATCGCGATGCTGCTGACCTCGATGATGTCGCCGACACTGGTGCGTCGTCTGGCGGTGCTGGGCTTTCTAGGGGCCTTCGTGGCGCTGGCGTTCCTGCCGGTCTTCGGGACGGATTTCGGAAAAGGGGCCGTGCGCTGGTACTCGCTGGGGTTCGCCTCGTTGCAACCGTCCGAGTTTCTAAAGCCTGGATTTGTGGTCGTTGCGGCGTGGCTGCTGGCGGCTTCGCAAGAGATCAATGGCCCTCCGGGGCGGTTGTGGTCCTTTGCGCTGTGTATGGCGATTGTCGGCATGCTGGTGATGCAGCCTGACTTCGGGCAAGCCTGCCTGATCCTGTTCGGCTGGGGCGTGATGTATTTCGTGGCCGGAGCGCCGATGCTTCTGCTGGTTGGCATGGCCGGAGTGGTCGTGCTAGGCGGGATGTTCGCCTATTCCAACTCGGACCACTTTGCGCGCCGCATCGACGGATTTCTGAACCAGGAGGTCGATCCGACCACTCAGCTCGGCTACGCCACCAATGCCATCCGTGAGGGCGGTTTGTTCGGCGTTGGCGTGGGAGAGGGGCAGGTCAAATGGTCTCTGCCTGATGCGCATACGGATTTCATCATCGCCGTGGCGGCCGAGGAATATGGGCTGATCCTGGTGCTGATCATCATCGCGCTTTATTCGATCATCGTTGTGCGCTCGCTGATGCGCCTGATGCGTGAGCGGGATATGTTCATACGTCTGGCTGGGACGGGGTTGGCCTGCATGTTTGGCGTACAGGCGATGATCAATATGGGTGTGGCCGTGCGCCTGTTGCCCGCAAAGGGCATGACGCTGCCCTTTGTCAGCTATGGCGGCTCATCCCTGATCGCAGGTGGTATTGCAGTCGGTATGTTGCTGGCCTTCACACGCTCGCGCCCACAGGGTGAGCTTGGTGATATTCTGCGCGGACGATGCTGATGGGCAAACCTTACCTGTTGATCGCGGCTGGCGGCACCGGGGGCCACATGTTCCCGGCGCAGGCTCTGGCCGAGGCGATGTTGCAAAAAGGCTGGCGCGTGCGTCTGTCGACCGACCCGCGTGGCGCTCGCTATACCGGGGGCTTCCCGCACACGACCGAGATTGTCGAGGCGTCCTCGGCCACATTCGCACGCGGCGGTCTGGCCGCAAAGGCGTTGGTGGGGCCGAAGATTGTAGGCGGTGTGACCAGCATGGCGATGCAGATGTTGCGCGACCGTCCGGACGTGGTTGTGGGCTTTGGCGGCTACCCGTCGATCCCGGCGCTGGGCGCGGCAACGCTGCTGAAACTGCCGCGTATGATCCACGAACAGAACGGCGTTTTGGGGCGTGTGAACCAGCTCTTCGCCACACGCGTGGCCCAAGTGGCCTGCGGTGTTTGGCCGACCGATCTGCCCGAAGGGTCCAGCGGCATTCACACCGGTAACCCGGTCCGCGCCTCGGTGCTGGAGCGGGCCGGTGCGCCCTACATTCCGCCCGGCGAATATCCGATGTCGGTGCTGGTGATGGGTGGCAGTCAGGGTGCGCGTATCCTCAGCGATGTGGTGCCCGAAGCGATCGCGGCTTTGCCGGAATTTCTACGCGGGTTCATCCGCGTCTCGCATCAGGCCCGCGACGAGGATGGTGAGAGGGTCACGGCCTTCTACGCCGATCACGGCATTCGCGCGGATGTGCAGCCGTTCTTTGATGACGTTCCGCGCCGCATGTCGGATGCGCAACTGGTCATCAGCCGTTCGGGCGCGTCGAGCGTGGCCGATATCTCGGTCATCGGCCGCCCCTCAATCCTGATCCCATTTGCCGCCGCCGCAGGGGATCACCAAACCGCCAACGCCCGAGGGCTGGTGCAGGCGGGTGGGGCGATCATGATCCCCGAAAAGGCGCTTGACGTTCCCTCATTGACCGAGCAAATGACCACGGTTTTGACCAACCCCGAAGCCGCACAGAAAATGGCCCATGCCGCCCTCTCGACAGGAGCCCCCGACGCCACCGAGCGGCTGGTCGCCCTTGTCGAGCAACTGGCGCAGAAGGAGACCACATGAACCCCGCAACCAAACTGCCGCAGGACGTAGGACCGATCCATTTCGTTGGGATTGGCGGGATCGGGATGTCGGGGATCGCCGAGGTGTTGCTGAACCTTGGCTACAGGGTGCAGGGGTCGGACCTGAAAGCCTCGAAAATCACGGATCGGTTGGCGTCTCTGGGGGCCGAGATTTTTGTGGGGCAGAAGGCCGAAAACCTGCAGAACGCCGCCGTGGTCGTCACCTCGACCGCGATCAAACCGGGCAACCCGGAACTGGACGAGGCGCGCGCCCAAGGACTGCCGGTCGTTCGCCGCGCTGATATGCTGGCCGAATTGATGCGCCTGCGCTCGAACATTGCCATCGCCGGGACGCATGGCAAAACCACCACGACCACGATGATGGCCGAACTGATGGTGGCCGGAGACTTCGATCCTACCGTCATCAATGGCGGTATCATCCACGCCTATGGTTCGAACGCGCGGATGGGGCAGGGCGAATGGATGGTGGTCGAGGCCGACGAATCCGACGGCTCGTTCAACCGCCTGCCCGCAACCATCGCCATCGTCACCAATATCGACCCCGAGCATATGGAGCATTGGGGTGATTTCGATACGCTGCGCGACGGGTTCTATGAGTTCGTATCGAACCTGCCCTTCTACGGTTTGGCGGTGTGCTGCACGGATCATGCCGAAGTGCAGGCGCTGGTTGGGCGCATTACTGACCGCCGCGTTCGTACCTATGGCTTCAATGCGCAGGCCGATGTGCGGGCTGAGAACCTGACCTACAAAGCCGGCGTCGCGCATTTCGATATCCACCTGCAATATGAGGACAAGGTGATCGAAGGTTGCACCCTGCCGATGCCGGGTGACCACAATGTTTCGAACGCGTTGTCGGCTGTCGCTGTGGCGCGCCATCTGGGCATGAAGACCACTGAAATCCGCGAGGCGCTGGCCAACTTTGGTGGCGTCAACCGCCGCTTCACCAAGGTCGGAGAGGTCGACGGTGTCACCATCATCGACGATTACGGCCACCACCCGGTCGAAATCGCCGCCGTCCTGAAAGCCGCTCGCCAAGCGACCGAGGGCCGCGTGATCGCCGTTCACCAACCGCACCGCTATTCGCGTCTGTCCAACCTGTTCGACGATTTCTGCACCTGCTTCAACGACGCTGACGTGGTCGCCATCGCCGATATCTTCGCCGCCGGAGAAGACCCGATCGAGGGCGCCTCGCGCGATGATCTGGTGCAGGGCCTCATCCGTCACGGCCACCGCCATGCGCGGGCCTTGCTGGACGAAAACGATCTGGAGCGTCTGGTCCGCGAACAAGCCCGCCCGGGCGACATGGTCGTGTGTCTCGGCGCCGGGACAATCAGTGCATGGGCGAACGGGTTGCCTGAGCGGTTGCAACGAAAACAGGCTGTTTGACGGCTGATCTTATTTGCTGCACAACCTGAGGGTGTGTGACCTATTGCCAAGACCGCGTCCCAGGAGGGGACAATGGACTATTCGACCATATTTGCCGCCCTTTGGGTGATCAGCGCCACCATCGTGGCCTTGTTGCCGATGCGGCTGCAATTCCCTCCGGGGATTGTCCTGTTGCTCTGCGCGCCGGTGATGATCCTCTGGCTGGGTTATGACCATGGATGGGTCTGGTCGGCTCTCGCCTTCGGAGGTTTCGTCTCGATGTTCCGCAACCCGATCCGCTATTACTGGCGCAAATGGGTGCGCGGAGAGGTGATGGAATGACCTTCTCTCTTGCCCTCGCGGCCCTTTGGGGCCTTGTTGCGAACCTTCTGGCGATGATCCCCAGCAAGGACAACCACTGGACCCGCGCCTACATCCTGATCGCAGTCGGGATCCCTCTGCTTGGATATGTCACCTATGAGAACGGCCCGTGGATAGGGCTGATAGTCCTCGTGATGGGTATGTCGATCTTGCGCTGGCCGGTGATCTATCTGGGGCGGTGGCTGCGTAGGCGGATTTGACCGTTTCGCTGCGGATACAGGTTGCCAACTCCCTCTGAATCCGCGAGTTAGCAGCTATGACTGTTCTTCCTGTGCCTCGTGGCAAACTGTCCGAAAACCGAAGCCTCAGCGACCTGACATGGCTGCGTGTCGGCGGTCCGGCAGACTATTTGTTCCAACCTGCGGATGTTGAAGATCTGCAGGGCTTTTTGCGCGAACTTCCCGATGATGTCGTGATCTTTCCGATGGGAGTCGGCTCGAACCTCATTGTGCGCGATGGCGGTTTGCGCGCAGTGGTGATCCGGCTGGGCCGGGGCTTCAACGGGATTGAGATCGAGGGCACTACTGTCACCGCAGGTGCTGCGGCGTTGGATGCGCATGTGGCACGTAGAGCGGCGGATGCTGGTGTGGATCTGACCTTTTTGCGCACGATTCCGGGGTCAATCGGTGGGGCCGTGCGCATGAACGCAGGGTGTTATGGTAGCTACACGGCGGATGTTCTGAAAAAGGCCACTATCGTCACACGGCAAGGTGAGGTGATGGACCTTGACCCCGAGGACCTGAACTTTCGCTACCGTCAATCCGATCTGCCTGATGGCGCGGTGCTGATCTCGGCAAGTTTCGAAGGTCCCAAAGGTGACCCCGACGCGCTTCGTGCCCGAATGGCGGCGCAGTTGCAAAAGCGCGACGAAACCCAGCCCACCAAAGACCGCAGCGCCGGTTCGACCTTTCGCAATCCGGCTGGGTTCTCCTCGACGGGGAAGGCGGATGATGTGCATGACCTGAAGGCATGGAAGGTGATCGACGACGCGGGCATGCGTGGGGCCACGAAAGGTGGCGCGCAGATGAGCCCCAAGCACTCGAATTTCCTGATCAACACGGGCGATGCCACCGCCGCAGACCTAGAAGGTCTGGGTGAAGAGGTGCGAAAAAAGGTTTACGAAACAAGCGGCATCACGCTAGAGTGGGAAATCATGCGGGTCGGTGATCCGCTGGAAGAATAAAGCCCCAACCGTCAGACCATAACAGGCAATTAACGGCGACGGATCAAAGGCATAAACACAGTACGGACCACCACATAAGGTCCGGGGACATTGAGGCGCACGTTGGGTATGTCGAGCAAGACAAACCCCAAAGTGGCGGTATTGATGGGTGGCCCCTCGGCGGAACGCGAGGTGTCTCTCAGCTCTGGGCGCGAATGCGCAGCCGCCCTTGTGGGAGAAGGCTTTGAAGTGGTTGAGCTGGATGCAGGTCCCGACCTCTACGCGCGCCTTTTGAACATCAAACCGGATGTGGTCTTCAACGCTCTGCATGGCCGCTGGGGCGAGGATGGCTGTGTGCAGGGCCTGCTTGAGTGGATGCGCATTCCCTACACCCATTCGGGTGTTTTGGCCTCGGCGCTTGCAATGGACAAGCAGCGCAGCAAAGAGGTCTATCAGGCCGAAGGACTGCCCATTGTTCCCAGCGTGATCGTGCCCAAGGTCGAGGTGGTTGAGGTTCATGTGATGGAGCCGCCTTACGTCGCCAAGCCCAACAACGAAGGGTCGAGCGTCGGCATCTACATCGTCCACGAAGGGTCGAACGGTCCTCCGCAGTTGTCGGAGGATATGCCCGATCACATCATGGTCGAAAAATACGTTGCGGGACGTGAGTTGACGGTGACCGTGATGGGTGATCGCGCCCTGACCGTGACTGAGATCATGACGGATGGTGGTTGGTACGACTACGATGCCAAATACAAGCCCGGCGGCTCGTGGCATGTGCTGCCCGCTGACATCCCGCAGGATATCTTTGACCGCTGCATGGGCTACGCTTTGAAAGCGCACAACGCTTTGGGCTGCCGCGGCGTGACCCGTACCGACTACCGTTGGGACGACACTATGGGCGCGGATGGGTTGTTCCTTCTGGAAACGAACACCCAGCCCGGTATGACGCCAACCTCTCTGGTGCCGGAACAGGCAGAACATTGCGGGATGAGTTTCGGACAGCTCTGTGCCTGGATGGTGGAGGACGCTTCATGCGACCGCTAAGAGCCTCCCGCGCGCCGGTGATCCATCGGGCCAAACCTCTGGCCGGGCCGGATGCCGATTTCGAAGCCGCCGATACCGAATCCCATTATACGCAGCCTGTTCTGCGTTTGGGCGGGGTGAAGCTGTTCAAACGCACCGCGCGCCGGTCTGACCCGGCCCCCTCGCGCCTCAGCTACCGGTTCCAGCGCTGGATGCTGACACCGGGCATCCGCATGGGCGTCAAGCTGGGTCTGCCTGTCTGCGTTGTTGCGGCGGCCGTCGGGCTCTACTTTGCGTCCGAGGAACGGCGCGAGGCGCTCAATACCTATATCGCCGACATCCGGACCTCGATTCAGGAACGTCCTGAGTTCATGGTCAATCTGATGGCCATTGATGGCGCGGGCTCCGGCTTGTCGGATGACATTCGCGAGGTGGTGCCTCTGGATTTCCCGATCAGCTCTTGGGATCTGGATGTCGAACAGATGCGCGACACGATTATCGGCCTGGACCCGGTGAAATCGGCCACCGTGCGCATTCGGCCCGGTGGCATCCTGCAGGTGGACGTTGTCGAGCGTCAGCCTGTCATCGTGTGGCGCACCCGAAAGTCTATCGAGCTTTTGGATGAGACCGGCGTTCATGTGGACCTGATCGCGTCGCGCAAGGATCACATCGATCTGCCTTTGATCGCGGGCAAGGGCGCGGATGAGCATGTCGCTGAAGCGCTTGAGATTTTCCGCACCTCACGCAGCCTTGGCAGCCGTGTTCGGGGCCTTGTGCGCATTGGTGAGCGGCGCTGGGATCTGGTGCTGGATCGCGGCCAGCGCATCATGCTGCCGACGGACCGGCCAGTGCGCGCGCTCGAACGGGTGCTGGCCGTGAACGAAGTGCAGGATCTGTTGGAGCGAGACGTGTCCGTGGTGGATATGCGCCTCGGACAGCGGCCAACTATCAGAATGACCAAAGCCGCCAGCGAAGACTGGTGGAATACAAAAGTGACAGTGGGTAACGGGCAGTAACGACCATGATGACCGATCTCTATCAGTCCCAACGCGCCATGCGGCAAATGCGCAGACAAGCGATGCAGCGGGGCGTTATCGCCATTCTGGATGTGGGTAGCTCGAAAATCTCGTGCCTCGTGCTGCGGTTTGATGGCACCGGGCGGCTGAGTGAGGATAACACCATCGGCTCGATGGCCGGGCAGACCGGGTTCCGGGTCATTGGCGCGGCGACCACCCGCTCGCGCGGGGTGCAGTTCGGCGAAGTCACGGCCATGCAGGAAACCGAGCGTGCGATCCGCACCGCCCTGCAAGCCGCGCAGAAGATGGCCGATATCCGAGTCGATCATGTGATCGCTTGTTTCTCGGGTGCGAACCCACGTTCCTACGGTTTGGATGCGCAGGTCGATCTGGAAGGCCAGCTTGTGACCGAGGCCGAGGTCGGCCGTGTTCTGAACGCCTGCGACGTCCCGGATTACGGGGCAGGGCGCGAGGTTCTGCATGCCCAACCGGTGAATTTCGCATTGGACAACCGATCGGGGCTGATCGACCCGCGCGGGCAAATGGGACAATCTCTGGCCGTCGACATGCATATGCTGACCGTCGACGCGATTTCGATCCAGAACATCGTCCGCTGCATCAAGCGGTGCGATCTGGAGCTCGCAGGGATTGCGAACTCGGCCTATGTGTCGGGTATCTCGGCGCTGGTCGAGGATGAGCAGGAGCTGGGCGCGGCCTGTATCGACATGGGCGGCGGTACGACCAGCGTGTCGATCTTCATGAAGAAACACATGATCTACGCTGATTGCGTGCGCATGGGTGGTGATCACGTCACGCAGGATATCTCGATGGGTCTGGGTGTGCCAACCGCCGTGGCCGAGCGGATCAAGACCTTCAATGGCGGTGTCCACGCGACCGGAGCCGACGATCGCGACCTGATCGATATCGGCGGCGATACCGGCGATTGGGAACATGATCGCCGCACCGTCAGCCGGGCCGAGCTGATCGGGATCATGCGCCCTCGGGTCGAAGAGATTCTGGAAGAGGTTCGCGTCCGTCTGGATGCCGCCGGGTTCGAGCATATGCCCAGCCAGCAGATCGTGCTGACCGGTGGAGGCAGTCAGATCATGGGGCTGGACGGCCTCGCGACCCGTATACTTGGCCAGCGCGTCCGTTTGGGCCGCCCGCTGCGCGTTCACGGCCTGCCGCAATCCGCGACTGGTCCGGGCTTTTCCTCGGCCGTTGGTCTAAGCCTGTTTGCGGCGCATCCGCAGGATGAGTGGTGGGATTTCGAGGTCCCTGTCGACACCTATGCCGCGCGGCCGTTTAAGCGCGCCGTTCGGTGGTTCCGTGACAATTGGTAGAACTCTGCGCCGCGCCTTGTGCGTGGCGCTTGCGCCCGGCCTCGCTTCGGCGCAGTCCGTCATCTCACCTGAGAAGTTTCTGGATGCTGTGCTGGGCAAAACGGTGCAGTTCCACGAAATCCGCAGCGGTGATCTGGTGGGAACCGAGCAATTCCTGAACCGCAAGACCTCGGTCTGGCGGGTTGAAGGTGGGGCATGCGTCTACGGTCAGATCACAACACCGAATGGGCAGGTCTGTTTTCTCTATGATGATGATACAGACGGCATTCCTGTTTGCTGGTGGCCGTTCGAGTACGAGGGCCGTTTGATGGTCCGGCTGGCAGAGCTGGGCAATGGTGAAATCCAGGAGGTGCGCAGCATGACCAATCACAGCCTGAATTGTCCAAGTGCCCCAATCAGTTGAAAAACACCTTGCGGAGGCCTGCTTTATCCCTCAAGATATCCACAGGACCCGTCAGAGGTCTTGCGGCAGGACATTGAGCAGTTTTCCGCAGTAGTTTTGGTTCGAATTCGAGGCGTGACGCATAGGTCGTTCACTGCTCGGATGCTCTGTGTCTTGTAGTGATCCGCGTTGTTTCCGCTATATTTGGCAAAGCATGCGAAATGCCGCCGGTTGCTGCCTTATTTCGTCCATATTTTGTGGAATCACGTGATTTTTGACGTGACCTTTACGCATCACATCGCTAGAATCAAAGATGGATAGGTAAAGAAAAACACCGCTTTGGCGGAACAAAAATACAGGCGGACAGAGCATGACATTGAATCTTTCGATGCCCGGGCACGACGAACTGAAGCCTCGGATTACAGTATTTGGCGTTGGCGGTGCGGGCGGTAACGCAGTCAACAATATGATTGAGAAACAGCTGGACGGCGTGGATTTCGTCGTCGCGAACACCGACGCGCAGGCGCTGCAGCAAAGCCAGTCCTCGGCGCGGGTGCAGCTGGGTGTGAAAGTCACCGAAGGTCTGGGGGCAGGGGCCCGACCAACCGTTGGCGCCGCTGCCGCAGAAGAAAGCATTGAACAGATTGTCGACCATCTCGCGGGCGCGCACATGTGCTTCATCACTGCCGGTATGGGCGGTGGCACCGGGACGGGTGCTGCTCCGATCATCGCGCAGGCCGCGCGTGAGCTGGGCGTTCTGACCGTTGGCGTCGTTACCAAACCCTTCCAGTTTGAAGGGGCCAAGCGCATGCGTCAGGCCGAAGACGGCGTTGAGTCGCTTCAAAAGGTTGTCGACACGCTGATCATCATCCCCAACCAAAACCTGTTCCGTCTGGCCAATGAAAAGACCACCTTCACCGAGGCGTTCTCGATGGCGGACGACGTTCTGTATCAGGGTGTAAAGGGTGTGACCGATCTGATGGTCCGTCCGGGCCTGATCAACCTCGACTTCGCGGACGTGCGCGCCGTGATGGACGAGATGGGCAAGGCGATGATGGGCACAGGCGAAGCCACTGGCGAAGATCGCGCCATTCAGGCGGCGGAAAAGGCCATCGCCAACCCGCTGCTGGACGAAATCAGCCTCAAGGGCGCGAAGGGTGTGCTGATCAACATCACCGGGTCGCACGACCTGACGCTGTTCGAACTGGACGAAGCCGCCAACCGCATCCGTGAGGAAGTGGACCCCGAGGCGAACATTATCGTTGGCTCGACGCTGGATACCGCAATGGAAGGTGGCATGCGCGTTTCGGTCGTCGCAACTGGTATCGACGCCAGCGAGAAGACCTCGGAAGTTCCGGTCGCGCGCCGCTCGATGTCCGAGCCTCTGACTCGCACTGTTTCAGCTGAAGAGCCAGTCCAGGAAGAGGCACCCGCCGCAGCCGAGGCCGCGCCGGTTCAGACCGAAAACCGCGAACCGTCGTTGTTCGAAGCGGCGGAAGAGCCGGCCCCAAGCCAGTTCCAGCCGCAGGTTGAGCAGGATGATGATGGTCTTCCTCCCCCAGCCTACCAACCGCGCGTGGCCGAATTCGAGCCGCAGCCGGAACCGGTTGAAAAGACCCCCGAAACCTATACCGCGCCACATCAGCATTCTGCCGGCACCCCCTCGCCCGAGGCGCTGCAGCGCCTTCAGGCCGCCGTTCAGAATGTCCCCTCAGCGGCGCAACGCCTGACGGCTACTCGGCCTCAGGAACCAGCCCCTCAGCCGCAGGCAGAACACGAAGAGCGCCCCCGATTCGGGTTCAATCGTCTGATCGACCGGATGACCGGCCACGCGGCAGATACACCTGCGCAACCGCCGCGTCATCAGCCGCAAATGCGCCAGGCTGACGCTACGGTACCTGTGCAGGAAGAGGCTGATCCGGATCAGGATCGTATCGAAATTCCGGCCTTCCTGCGCCGTCAAGCGAACTAATCGCGGTAACAAAATCATCGTAAAGGGTCGCCAAAAGGCGGCCCTTTCTTCATGATTTACAGGATCTTAAATAGCCCTGAGCAGGGTTTTGCCGATCTGTCACATTCATGTTTCATTCAGTTGCAAAGAGTGAGTTGAGCCTGAGAGGCCTCTTCCTTAACTCAGTGTCCAACACAGCCCGCATAGGCTGGACACCACGCTCTGAGGCCCATTTTGCAACATACGCTCAAATCTCCGGTTACGTTTAAAGGCGTTGGACTGCATGGCGGTCAGCCTGCAATCATGGTTCTGAAACCGGCAGCTGCCGGTCACGGGATCTGGTTCAAACGGACGGATATTGAGCTGGGCAATGCGTTGATCCCTGCAGTTTACGACATGGTCGAGCGTACACCGCTTTGCACCCGTCTTGTGAATGACGCCGGTGTTTCCGTCTCGACCATTGAACATATCATGGCGGCGCTTGCCGGGTGTGGGGTCCACAACGCCCTGATCGAAATTGATGGTCCCGAAGTTCCGATTATGGATGGATCCTCGATCGACTTTGTACGGGGCATTATGGCGAAGGGCGTTCGCCGGCAGGCCAGCCCGGTTCTGGCCTACGAAGTGTTGAAGCCTGTGACGGCGTCTCGTGAAGGGGCCAGTGCCTCGATCAAGCCTGCGGACGGGCTGATCATCGACTTCCACATCGATTTCGAGGATGCGGCCATCGGGAGCCAAACGAAAACGCTGGATATGCGCAACGGGTCCTTCGTGCGCGAACTTAGCGATAGCCGCACCTTCTGCCGTCGGATCGACGTCGAAACCATGCGTGAGAACGGCTTGGCTTTGGGCGGGACGCTGGAAAACGCGGTGGTCGTTCAGGGCACCGAGATTCTTACACCGGGCGGTTTCCGCCACGCGGATGAAGCTGTGCGCCATAAGATGCTGGACGCGCTGGGCGATCTCTATCTGGCAGGCGGTCCGATTCTGGGTCACTTCACCGGCGACAAGTCGGGCCATTCCATGACCAACACGCTGCTGCGCACATTGTTCGAGACGCCTGGCGCGGTTCGTCCGATCCTTTGTACCCCCGAGCAGGCCGCCCGTCTGCCCGGTCAGGGCCTGATTGCCGCCGAAATCCCTGCCGTCGCCTGATCTGATCAACTCTGACGACATTTCCGCCATGAAGTGGATAATGCGTTTTGCACCAGAATTTTCTGTGCTAGACCGAGGCTCGATCCGGTTGGGATCCTGTGAGTAAGACGACTAAGGATGAGCGGTATGGTTGGCAACAAAGCGGCAGTCAGATTCGCAAGCGCGATTCTTCTGGCAGCAGTTTTGAGCGCCTGCGGCAACGGGGGAGGCCTGTTCGGTAGCAAAGGCGCGGATCGGGATCAGAACCTTGAGGGTTTCACGCCGGAACAGATCTATACGCGCGGTGAATATGAGCTGTCGCAGAATCGCTCGGACGACGCGGCGTGGTATTTCTCGGAAGTTGAGCGTCTGTATCCCTATTCCGATTGGGCCAAACGTGCGCTGATCATGCAGGCGTTTTCGTTCCACGCTGACAAGAATTACGAAGAAAGCCGGGCCGCGGCTCAGCGCTATATTGACTTCTACCCAACCGACGAAGATGCGGCCTACGCGCAGTATCTTCTGGCGCTCAGCTACTATGACCAGATTGACGAAGTTGGCCGCGATCAGGGTCTGACCTTTCAGGCCCTACAAGCGCTGCGCACCGTGATCGAGGTTTATCCGGACAGCGAATACACCACTTCTGCTGTGCTGAAATTCGATCTGGCCTTTGACCATCTGGCTGGCAAGGAGATGGAGATCGGGCGCTATTACCTGCGTCAGGATCACCACGTCGCGGCCATCAACCGGTTCCGCGTCGTCGTTGAGGATTTTCAGACCACCTCTCACACCGCCGAGGCGCTTTATCGCCTGATCGAGGCATATCTGTCTCTAGGCCTATTTGATGAGGCGCAGACAGCAGGTGCGATCCTCGGGTACAACTACCAGTCCTCGGAATGGTATGATGACGGGTACAAGCTGCTGACCTCGCGTGGGTTGGATCTAAAGAGCCGTGGTAACAACTGGCTCAGCACGATCTATCGCCAGACGATTAAAGGTGAGTGGTTGTAGTCGCCATGTCATCAGGCTTGGGACGTTAAAGACCCGATGCTGCGCGCCCTCGATATTCGCGACATGCTGATCATTGACCGGCTGGAATTGAGTTTTCAGCCGGGCTTGAACGCGTTGACCGGTGAAACTGGCGCGGGCAAGTCGATCCTTCTGGACTCACTGGGCTTTGTTCTAGGCTGGCGTGGACGGGCCGAGCTGGTTCGCCAAGGCGCTGCACAGGGCGAGGTTGTCGCCGAGTTCGAACTGCCTGAAGGCCACCCCGCCCATGCTGTTCTGTCTGAGGCCGGTTTGCCAGGTGGCGAAGAACTGATTCTGCGCCGGGTTAACACGGCAGAGGGCCGAAAAACCGCTTGGGTCAATGATCGCCGCTGTTCAGGTGAAGTCCTCCGCGCTTTGTCGGAAACGCTGATCGAATTGCATGGGCAGCATGATGACCGGGGACTGTTGAACCCTCGTGGGCACCGTGTGCTGCTGGATGACTACGCTCAGGTCTCGGAACTATTGGCCAAGGTACGTCAGGCGTGGTCCGAGATGTCGCGCAGCCGCAAAGCCCTAGCCGAGACTGAGGCCGCTTTGGCCGCCATGCGCGCCGAAGAGGAGTTCCTGCGCCATTCTGTGGCCGAGTTGGACAAGCTCGACCCGCAACCCGGCGAGGACGCAGATCTCGACGCTCGCCGCCGCATGATGCAGGGGGCGGAGCGTATCCGCGACGACGTCGCTCGTGCATTTGACCTACTGGGTGGCGACGGGGCCGAAGGCGCGATGTCGGATGCGATACGCTGGCTCGAGGGTGTGTCGGACTCTGCAGGCGGACAATTGGAGGAACCGATCGCAGCGCTTGGCCGGGCCATGATCGAATTGGGCGTGGCGCAGGATGGTGTGAACACCTGCCTTCAGGCGCTGGACTTCAACCCCGCCGAACTGGAAGCCGCCGAGGAGCGTTTGTTCGCCATCCGAGCACTGGCCCGTAAACATGATGTGGCCCCGGATGATTTGGGCACGTTTGCTGATACGCTGCGTGATCGTCTGGGCAAGCTTGATGCGGGCGATGCCGATCTGGCCGACCAACGTGCCGCGGTCGAGGCGGCCCAGGCGACCTATGATGCGGCTGCGGCAGATCTTAGCGCTGCGCGTCAAGCGGCGGCTGGACAATTGGATCAGGCCGTCATGGCCGAGCTTGCGCCGCTTAAAATGGAACGTGCGGTGTTTCGGACAGAGCTTACCGAGTCCGATCCCGGACCCGAGGGCACCGACGCGGTGGCCTTTACGGTTGCCACCAATCCAGGCGCACCATCGGGACCGCTGAACAAAATCGCCTCAGGCGGGGAACTCAGCCGTTTTCTGCTGGCATTGAAGGTTTGCCTGTCCGGCGATGACAGCGCCCGGACCATGATTTTTGATGAGATCGACCGGGGTGTGGGCGGCGCGACGGCCGATGCGGTGGGTCGCAGGCTGGCGTCTCTGGCGCAGGGCGGGCAGGTTCTGGTCGTCACGCATTCCCCTCAGGTCGCGGCGCGAGCAGCCCATCACTGGCGTGTGCAGAAGCAGGTCACCGATGGCCAAACGCTTTCAACCGTTGTGCCGCTGGCCGAAATAGATCGCGTGGACGAAATTGCCCGCATGGTCTCGGGCGATACGATCACAGAGGAAGCGCGGGCGGCTGCTCGCGCTTTGTTGGAGGCTTAGTGCGTCTTTGGCGCAATCCGCCGGCCTGACCGTCGCTATCTTACTTTTCTCAGACCTCGCCGTGGCTTACTAAGGGTTAAGTTATGATCCCCGAGAGCCAATGACCCAATCAACCCGCACCGTTCTGCGCAACCAGCTCAATCAGGCTCTTGCCGCGATCAAGGATGCGTTGCGGGTGATGCGTCGCCGAGGGCCGAGCCAAATCCAGTTCTGGTTTATCGCTCTGGCGATTGGGATTGCGGCAGGGTTCATGGCGCTTGGGTTCCGCAAAGCGATCCGAGGCTTGCAGGCCTATATTTACGATACCGAGGATATCCTGCTGCTGCACAGCCACGCTGAGAAGCTGCCTTGGTTCATCGTGCTGATCATTCCAATCATCGGCGGGGTGATCGTGGGGCTGATCCTCACGCGCTTTACTGATGATGGCCGAGTACGCTCGGTCGCGGATGTGATCGAAGGGGCGGCGGTCAGCGATGGACGGGTCGAGACCAAGGCTGGCGTCGCTTCGTTGTTCGCCTCTTTGATTACACTCAGCACAGGCGGCTCCACGGGTCGGGAAGGGCCTGTGGTGCATATGGCCGGGGTCATCTCGACCTGGGTCAGCGACCGCATCCATGCCGACGGAATCACCGGGCGCGACCTGTTGGGCTGCGCTGTAGCGGCTGCGGTTTCGGCCAGCTTTAATGCCCCCATTGCAGGAGCACTATTCGCGCTTGAGGTCGTTTTACGCCATTTCGCGGTCCACGCCTTTGCACCCATCGTCATTGCCTCGGTCGCGGGGACGGTGATCAACCGGCTGGAATATGGCGACGTCACCGAGTTCACGCTGGATACACCCGGTTCATTGCAATTCTACGTCGAACTGCCCGCTTTCCTAATCCTTGGGCTGATCTGCGGGTTGGTATCCTTGCTTCTGATGCGTTCGATCTTTTTCGCCGAGGATTTCGGCAATCATGTTCAAGCCCGACTTTCCCTGCCCGGATGGCTGCGCCCTGCGGTTTCGGGCGCGATGCTGGGCCTTCTCGCGATCTGGTTCCCGCACATTATTGGCGTTGGGTATGAAACGACGATCCGTGCCCTGACCGGTGATCTGGTGCTGACCACGGCGATCCTCTTCGCGGTCCTCAAGACAGTGGCTGTGGCTATAACCATGGGCGGGCGCATGGGCGGAGGGGTGTTTTCGCCTTCTCTGATGATCGGAGCGTTGACCGGACTGGCCTTTGGGCTGATCGCCACTGGATTGCTGCCGGATGTATCGGGCACACATACCCTTTACGCTTTTGCTGGTATGGGGGCCGTGGCCGCTGCGGTTCTGGGCGCTCCGATCTCGACCACTTTGATTGTGTTCGAATTGACCGGAGACTGGCAGATCGGTCTAGCGGTGATGGTATCAGTGTCGATGTCCACGGCTTTGGCCTCACGCCTTGTGGACCGGTCGTTCTTCCTGACCCAGCTGGAACGTCGTAATGTGCATCTGGCGGCGGGACCACAGGCCTATCTGTTGGCGATGCTGCGCGCCGGGGCGGTGATGCGACCGATTGGCGATGCGCGCTCGATCACCAAGGAGGAAGCGCGGGCACTGATCGAAAAAGGCCTCTGCGTCAAGGCAAGCGCGACACTCGAGGCGGCGATGCCCTATTTTGACCGCGATGATATTCCCTGTATTCCGGTGATCGTCATGGACGAAAACGGGACAGAGACGCCGGTTGGCGCGCTCTATCACATCGACGTTCTAAAGGCCTACAACCGGGCGCTGGCTGCGACAGCAGCCGAGGAACACTCCTAGCCGTTATACACGCTGGCCGCGTCGCCCAGATAGTTGTCCCACGCGAACCAGTACGAAATATGCCCGGCCACGCGCGGTAATTGCGTGCCATCTGGCCCGATCAGCATCTCTTCGGACAAGGTCCATTTGCGACCGCTCTCGTCGACCAGACCTCCGTCTGATGCTTTGAACCGGTGGCCCGCACGCTCATAGGCGCGCACTGTCCGCCGGTCTGAGTTGCCGATCAGAACCAAAGGCCGATCCGCAATCGCGTCGTTGATCACACGGGTCCGGTCGAAAGCGTCCAGCGGCCAGGCCCGCGCGGCGCCGAACTGGCGGATGGTGAAGATGTAGTCTTTCTGGCGATGCTCGGATTGATCCACCAAAGCCGGGAACATTAATTCGGGTGAGGCGAAATACTCGCGATACACCACGCCCGAGCCATAGTTGCGACGATGCCCGGTGCTGAGCGACAGGACGCGCGTGTCAGGGTGCGAGGTCTTCCAGCTGTCCCAGGTCGTGATCACCACAGGGCGTTGCTTCAGCTCGATCCCGCTATCTACCAGAGGGCCCACCACTGGTTTGCCGGTATATTGGTTCCACAGCGAATGCGTCTCGCGGTCGAACATCAGCTTGTTCGAGCGATACAGGAACCCCGAGGAACCGAAGACAAACGGTTTCCGCCGCCCCGGCACTTGCGTCTCAAACAGAATGCCGGACCCGCAGAGGGTGCAATAGGCCAGCGCCACCGGCACGCCGCCGATCACCTCGTTGAACATCTCGTGCCAGCCCATGATACGCAGCGGGTAAGCGCGCACGTCACCGTTGATCGAGACCCCAAAGACCAGATCATCCTCTTTCAGATAGTCGGCGTCCGAGGCCGAGATCAGCGTCGGATTGTCCAGCGAAGGGATGCCATCCTTGCGCACGCCGCCCCAGGTGATCTCCTCCAGCCGGATCTTCATCCGCTCGCGCTGCAGGTATTCGGGACGCAGGAACAGGTCGAAATTGTCGTCTATCCGCAGCAGGACCTCGCGTTTGAACGGGATCAACGAGGGGTGGGGGACGATCTGAGGGTTCTGCTCTTGCCACAGCATCCAGTCGAACCAGTCGGTGCCGCGTTGCTCGCCGGTCAGTGTCTCCATCACCTCGACGATATCGTCCCGCCGCCGGTCGGTGAAGCGCATGGCCGTCAACAGGGCAGGGACCACATCCGGGTTCCCACGCTGTACCAGAAAGGCCATCTTGGCTTCGAAATCCGTACGACCGCCGCGCAACGTGCTGTGCAGCGCGTCCAGCACAGGGTCTTCCTGCGCCCAGCTTGTTGAGGGTGACAGCGCGCTGGCTCCGACCATTCCAACAAATTGGCGACGAGAAACAGACATGGCACCCTCCGATCCTTTTTCGCGCTTAGTATGAGGGCAAATGCACCGCCTTGCATGAAACAGCTGCGTGATTGGCGCGTGATCACCCGCGATCGTTGATTTGAGGGGCTAGGTCTGAAAAACAGAGAGGGTATTTTCAGAGCAGATTTCCCATGACCAATGCGATGCTGGGTGGTCAGCCGTATCCCGCGCGCTCTGGCCGGCGGCGGGTTTTGTGTTTTGCCTTCCTTCGCGCATTGCCTTGCCTTCACCGCTTTGCCCATTTTCTATGTGCAATAGGTCGGACTTCCCTGTTATGCGCTCGATTTTGATCGCGACCTCTTTGCTGGCGGGGACAGCGGCTGAGGAACACTCATGAGGTTTTGGTGGCGGCCGGGCCACTATGGGCTTCTCTTTGAATTGAGCACGTTGTCTGAAAGTGCGGTGTCTCCTAGCCTAATTGACGAACTTCTCATTAAAGTCACTCTGATTGAGGTTTGGACATGTCTTACGAACGATTTTCTTGGCTGACAGCGGCGGTTGCGATCTCGATGATTGGTGCTGTCCCAGTTCGAGCGCAGGAGGCTCCGTATGTCACCGGCTTTCTCGGTATTACCGATATGGGCGACTATGATTTTGATTTCTTCCAAACGATTCCTTCAGTCGTGGTCGGTCAAGGCACCATCACAACCGACACTGGAATCTCCTACGGACTGGCCGTCGGAATGAAGGTCGCGCCTAATCTGCGGGCCGAATTCGAACTTTCACACGCCTCGAATGATACAAAGGAAATCGGCCGCCCGTTTACCCAGTACGACGGAAGCTTTGATGCGACATTCGGGATGGTAAACCTCTGGTATGACATCCCGGTGCAGGGCAGGTTCAAGCCCTATATTGGCGGGGGACTTGGGTTTGCGCGGGTTTCCCACGACGGTCAGTCCGGTGCTGGCGTCACATTGGTCGATGACAGTGACACCGCTATTGCAGGGCAATTGGGGTTTGGTGGCCGCTTCCAAGTAGGGGAACGCGGAAACATCGACATCGGGTACCGTTACAAGACGACCGGCGATCTTGATTTCACCACGACCCAAGTGTTCATCCCAACAGATCTCACGGATGGCCGCTACTCGTCGCACTCGCTCATTCTTGGGTACAGCTACAGTTTCTGACAGACGTAACTAAGTACTTCCGCCCCTCAAATCTGTTCGACCTTGATCGAGTCCACCGGGTAGAAAGCCAGATAGTCTTTGAGGCCGGCCATATCCTTACCGGGGGTCTCAAAGCTCCAGGCCGCGTTTTCGGTGACCGAGGATTTGTTCACGATCGAGAAATGCGTGGCATCGCCTTTGTGCGGGCAGTGAATCACCTTGTCCGTACGGTCCAGGAAGGCCATCGCAATGTCAGAACGGGGGAAATAGATCACGGGTTCCAGATCACCTTCGCGCAGCTCAAGCGCGTTTGAGCTTTCGCCCAGAATGGCCCCACCAGAGCGGACGCTCCATTTGCCGGGTGCTTCGGTGATCGTGATTTCAACCATGTCTTTTCCCTCGTTCTTGTCAGGGCTTCTCCTTTGCCCATTTTATGTGACAGTCTGATGTCAGACTGGCGCAGTTGCGGCATCCAACCACAGTTGAGCGTCCTCGCCCAGCCTTGGCCTGATTTTTTCCGCAACGTCGCGGTGATAGCTGTTCAGCCAATCCCGTTCCTGCGCGGTCAACAAGTCGACCAGGATCAGGCGGCGGTCAATGGGCACATAGGTTAGCGTGCGCCACTGCAACATAGCCCGTTCCGCATCGCCGTCGGGCAGCGATGGTGCTTCCTCCACGACAATCAAGTTCTCAATCCGAATGCCAAACGCGCCCTCGCGGTAATACCCGGGTTCGTTCGAAAGGATCATGCCGGGCTCAAACGGTACATGGCTGACACGCGACAGGCGTTGCGGGCCTTCATGCACGCTCAGATACGCGCCGACACCGTGACCGACGCCGTGGTTGAAGTCCTGCCCGGCCTGCCACAAAGGCACGCGCGCGACGCATTCGATATCGCGTCCGGCCAGACCGATTGGCCAGCGCAGCATCGACATGGCGATCATGCCTTTCAACACGCGAGTAAAGCAGGCCTTCTCGGTCTCACCAACCACACCTATTGCGATGGTGCGCGTGATGTCGGTGGTTCCGTCCAGATACTGCCCGCCGCTGTCCAGCACCAACAGATGACCGTCCTGCAAGGTGCTGTCGGTCTCTTCAGTCACACGGTAATGCATGATCGCCCCGTTGGGACCTGTGCCGGCGATCGTGTCGAATGAGATATCCTGTAGCGCATTGTCCCGCCGACGGGCCTCTTCCAACCGGGTCACGACCTGCGTTTCGCTGATCTGCCCCGGCGTTTGCTGATCCAGCCAGAACAGCGTTTCGACGACGGCAACGGCGTCGCGCAGGTGGGCCTCGGCGCTGCCTGCGATTTCGGCCGGGTTCTTGCGCGCTTTGGGCAGGGCGCAGGGGTCGCCACCGTCAACCATCCAGTCCCCAAGCGCATCCGCCACAATCTGAGGCACTGTGCCCGGATCGACCTGAACCTTACCTTCTAGGGCAGCAACGGCGTCCAGAAATCCATCAGGCTCATGAACCGAAACCTGAGGGCCCAGATGTTCTCCCACTTCGCCTAGTTTTGCTGCAGCCATGAACAGATCAACACGCCCGTCCGCATGCAGAATGGCAAAGCCATGGGCGACCGGGTTGTAAGCAATGTCCGAGCCGCGAATGTTCAACACCCACATGATCGAGTCGGGCAAAGTGATCACCGCCGCACTCCGCCCGCCGTCTCGTAGGCTTTCAGCCATTCGGGTGATTTTGCTCTCAGCGGTTTCCCCTGCAAACTCAATCGGATGTACCTTGACTGGGTTCATCGGAGGAGCAGGCTGATCCCGCCATATCCGGTCCACCAGATTGGCACAGCGCACCAACTCAATCCCGCTTCCCTCAAGGTCCGTCTGCGCTGCTTTGATCTGCCCTGCGGCATGAAGCCAGGGATCAAATCCGACCGATCCCCCGTTTGGCAACTGCTGTTTCAACCAACTGCTCAGGCTCACATCGGGCCAGGGCACCGGAGTGTAGTCGTCGGCCACCTGCGCCTTGACCTGCGTCCGATAGCGCCCATCGATGAACACCCCGGCCACGTCCCGCAGCGCGGCGCAAAACCCGGCCGAGCCGGTGAACCCGGTCAACCACGCCAGCCGTTCGTCCCGAGGGGCCACATACTCACCCTGATGCGCATCCGCGCGCGGCACCAGAAACCCGTCCAAACCTTCGCGCTCTAGTTCCTGCCGCAAAGCAGTCAATCGCGGAGGTCCCTGTTCGGGCCGTGCTGTTACCTCAAAAGACTGAAACATACCTGCCTCCCTCAAGCCAAAGTGTGGTTTCAAGCCACCTCTTTATCTTTTTGAAAAAATACCCGCCGGAGGCAAGGCCAGCCTCAGCTGGCCCTTTTCATCCCCATCACTCGGGCCCGCGCGCGCGGATCGCTGTCGAACAATGCCGCCAACTGTTCGGTCATGGCACCAGCCAATTGCTCCACATCGGTGATGGTCACCGCGCGATCATAGTACCGGGTCACGTCATGCCCGATCCCAATGGCCAACAATTCCACCATCTTGCGCTTTTCGACCATGGCGATCACGTCGCGCAGGTGTTTCTCCAGATAGTTCGCGGGGTTCACACTGAGCGTGGAATCATCGACCGGAGCACCGTCGGAAATCACCATCAGGATCTTACGCGCCTCGCGCCGCGCCAGCATCCGGCGATGGGCCCATTCCAGAGCCTCACCGTCGATGTTTTCCTTCAGCAGGCCTTCTTTCATCATCAGGCCCAGATTGGGCCGCGCCCGCCGCCATGGGGCATCGGCACCTTTGTAGATGATGTGACGCAGATCGTTCAGACGTCCCGGCTGCTGCGGGCGGCCTGCATTCAACCAAGCTTCACGGGCCTGACCGCCTTTCCAGGCGCGGGTCGTAAAGCCAAGGATTTCGACCTTCACGTTGCAACGCTCCAGCGTGCGGGCCAGAACATCCGCGCAGATGGCTGCAATCGAAATCGGACGCCCTCGCATCGATCCCGAGTTGTCCAGAAGCAGTGTCACCACGGTATCGCGGAATTCGGTGTCCTTTTCGACCTTGAAGCTCAGCGGTGTGGTCGGGTTGGCAACCACGCGTGCCAGACGACCGGCGTCCAGAATACCTTCCTCGCGATCGAACTCCCACGACCGGTTCTGCTGTGCCTGCAAGCGGCGCTGCAACTTGTTGGCCAAGCGGCTGACCGCACCCTTCAACGGCTCAAGTTGTTGATCCAAATAGGCCCGCAACCGTTCCAGTTCAGCAGGCTCTGCCAAATCCTCGGCAGCGATCTCCTCGTCATGGGTGTTTAGATAGACCTTGTACTCCGGATCAGCCTCGGACGCAGGCGGAGGGGCAGGCGGCTCCAGCGGAGCCTCGCCCTCGGGCATCTCGGCCTCATCCCCCATCTCATCCTCGGCTATCTCGTCCATCGAGACTTGGGCCTGAGATTGATCCTGCTGCTCTTCCTGTGACTGCTCGGGCGTGGCGTCAGGATCCTGTTCCTCCTGATCATCCTGTCCGGTGCTGTCGGGATCGGGCTGATCTTCGGCGTTTTCTTCAGCCTGATCTTCCTGCTCTTCGTCCAGCTCATCAGGATCATCGCCCAGCTGGTCGCCATAGCCCAAATCCTTGATCACCTGGCGAGTGAACTTGGCAAACTCTGCCTGATCCGAGAGGATTTCGTCGAGCTTCTCAAGCGTGCCACCGGCCTGTTCCTCGATGTATCCACGCCAGAGGTTCATGACATTATTGGCCGCCGGCGGCAGGTCACGCCCGGTCGCCAGATGCCGGATCAGATAGCCCGCAGCAACCGACAAAGGCGCATCGGCGGGTTGCTTGCACTGGTCATAACCGCGCCGTAAGGCTTCATGGCTGATCTTGACATCAATGTTTGAGGCCGTGCCGGGCATATCCCGCGCGCCCATCGCCTCGCACCGAGCGGTTTCCATCGCTTCATAGAGGTCTCGCGCCATATCTCCGGGTGGGGCATAGCGCGTATGGGTTGCGTCATCGTGATAGCGGCGCTGCAAGGCCAAGGCATCGGCAGTTCCGCGCGCCAGCAAAACCTCTTCGCGCGTCATCCGGCGGGATACCTGAGGCAACCGCATTGCCTCACCAGAAAGGCCCGAGGGGTCGACGGTGTAACTTACCGAAAGCTCCGGATCATCGGCCATGACTTTGGTGGCCTCAGCGAGAGCTTTCTTGAACGGATCAGCAGGGTTGTCGTTCTTTTGTGCCATGTCCCCAAGCCTTTCACAGTGCCGTCCCGATTTCCACCAAACAGGAAGCCGGATCCGCCTTCATCTGGCTAAAAATACCTCCGCCGGAGGCACTGCGCCCGAAACCGGGCGCAATTCGGCGTTAGCCCAAGCTCACGCTCGCCGCGCTTTCCGGCAGTTCTTCGTCAAAGCAGCGCTGATAGAACTCGGCCACGGTCTGGCGCTCAAGCTCATCACATTTGTTCAGGAAGGACAGGCGGAACGCATAGCCCACATTGCGGAAAATCTCTGCGTTTTGGGCCCAGTTGATCACGGTCCGGGGGCTCATCACGGTCGACAGGTCGCCGTTCATGAAGGCGGTCCGGGTGAGGTCGGCAACGGTGACCATCTGGCTGACGGTCTTGCGGCCTTCAGCAGTGTTATACAGCGGTGCTTTCGACAGAACGATCATCGTCTCGGCATCGTGGCTGAGGTAGTTCAGCGTCGAAACCAGCGACCAGCGGTCCATCTGTGCCTGGTTGATCTGCTGCGTGCCGTGATAGAGGCCGGTCGTATCGCCCAGACCCACGGTGTTCGCGGTGGCGAACAGGCGGAAATTCGGGTTCGGCGTGATGATCTCGTTCTGGTCCAGCAGGGTCAGCTTGCCGTCATGCTCCAGCACGCGTTGGATCACGAACATCACATCGGCACGGCCCGCATCGTATTCGTCGAACACAATGGCCACGGGGTTGCGCAGGGCCCAGGGAAGGATGCCTTCGTGGAATTCGGTCACCTGCTTGCCGTCACGCAACTTGATCGCATCCTTACCGATCAGGTCGATCCGGCTGATGTGGCTATCCAAGTTCACACGCACGGCGGGCCAGTTCAGACGGGCGGCAACCTGTTCGATATGGGTCGACTTACCTGTGCCGTGATAGCCCTGGATCATCACACGACGGTTATGCGCAAAACCTGCCAGGATCGCCAAAGTCGTCTCTGGGTCGAACTTGTAGGTCGGGTCAATCGCGGGCACCCGGTCGCTACGTTCCGCAAAACCTTTGACCGCCATGTCGGTATCAATGCCGAACACGTCACGGACCGAGATCTCTTCGGTGGGTTTTGCGTTGATATCAATCGATCCGTCAGCCATTCGCCTTGTCCTTATCCTTAGGCCCGTCTTGCCGGGTTTGAACCCGTGTGTGGTGCAACATATTCCGACCAAGGGCAAGGGAAAGCCGCGCGCTAAAAACGCTGACAGGATGTTTCTTATCAACTGGCCTTATCTGCGGGAAGGGCGGGGTAACGTTAGAGTGTCGATGAGCAAGCGGCTCTGGTTGGGTTCTTCAATAAATCGTCAACCTTAGGCAAACCCGATGTCTCTATTCGCGCGGCAACTACAAAAAGTCGCGGTCTGGGCTCGGGCTTGAGTTCCTGCTCAAGGACAAGTTTGAGAGCCCGTTCATTCAATCATCGTTTAGAGGACGCCTCACTCCGAGACGGATAGGGATTTAAATTCAAGAAAATAAATATTTCTTTGAATGGGCCTAACTGAAGGGTAAAATGAGCAAAGTCCGCATGTGTAGTGGGCTATATGTAGGGGGTTAAGGTGTTCGCGATATCCTCTGTTAAATCAGGGCGGCTTCAATTGTTACCTGTTGGCGACGGGCAAGGTGCAGTGAATGCCTTTTGACGCGACCCTCTACTCGGTGAATGAGACCGGCGGCACTGGTAACCTTATAGTTCAGGGATCAACGACACCTGCGATTATCTCAGGTCAAACGGTTTCTTTCGACGGCGGCACGACCTTCGTACCCTACACATATCTTGGTCAGGGGAACTATCGCGGGACCAGTGAAACCGCGGATTTTATCCAAGTAGGTGGGCAGATTTACGCTTTCAATAGTGTCGATCCGACCGGGTCTCTCAGCACCGGGAATTGGGAGATCACCGTAAGTGACCTCGACCCGGTCAACCCGCCTTGTTTTGTAACCGGAACGCTGATTGACACAGAAATTGGGCCACGCCCTGTAGACTCTTTGATGGCTGGGGATCGGGTCTGTGTGGAAGGCGGGCATACCTTGCCGATCATCTGGATAGGCAAAAGAACTCTGAGCGCGAAAGTGTTGCGCAAAAATCCAAAGTTCAGGCCCGTCCGGATTCAGCGCGGCGCTTTGGGTGATGACCTGCCCAGCCAAGACTTATTTGTTTCCCCCCAGCATCGAATTGTGCTGGAAGGTTGGCGAGCAGAGCTTCTTTTTGGTGAGCCCCGGGTTTTTTGTGCCGCAATACACTTGGTGAACGACGTTTTGATCCGTCAGATGCCACCTGAAGCACCAGTAACTTACTTCCACATTGCCTGTAGTCGGCATGTGGTCCTTTCGTCACATGGTTTGCAAAGCGAAAGCTTGTTTCTGGGTGATCTTGCGTTGAAATCATTCCAACGCGAAGACGTCGAGGAATTGCGTGCCTTGTTTCCCGAGCTTCGAAATCCGGCTTCAGTGCAGCGACAGCGCACATACTTGCGTTGTCTGAAGCGACCCGAAGCAGAAGTATTGCGGGATTTTTTGCCAGGGTAAGAGCGGTCTACTTAAAGTTCCGGCTGTCCTTGATCTGATCCCAGGCCCAGACGACCTCTTGCAGTTGCTCTTCCTGAGACCGGTCGCCGCCGTTCATATCCGGGTGCAGCACCTTGATCAGCTTTTTGTAAGCCTTGCGAACCTCGGCCTTGGACCAACTGTCATTGGCCTCCAGAATCTCAATCGCGCGGCGTTCGGTGGGGGGTAGGCGGCGGCCACCGCCACCCGAGGTGCGGCCTTTGTTCTGGGTGCTGTTTGCCCCCAGCACCTGGTGTGGGTCTTCGATGCCCAGCCGCGCCCAGGCGCGTGCCTCGGGGTCGCCCATGGGCTTGGTTTCACGCTCCCAGACTTTGTCCTTCGTGCGTTGTGCGTTCAGCTCGGCCTCGGTCGTGCCGTCGAAGAAGTTCCACTTCTGATTGTACTCGCGCACATGCTGCTGGCAGAACCAGTAGAAGTCATCCAGAACGTCCGGGGCCTTGGGGGCACGGTACTTGCCCGCCTCTTCGCAGCCCGGATGATCACAGATTCGCACCGAGGTCTCAGATGCGCCCGACATCCCCCGACGCCCGCGCGGGTTCTTTTTCTTGGCGCTGGAGACGGACATATCGAATCCGAAAGGGTCTGATTTCGTCATGCTGTGATCCTTAAGAACGCATCTTCTCGACTCGGAGGCAGCAGTTTAGTCTAAGCAGCCGAAAGTAGAAGAGGGGGGCGGCAAGTTTTTTGCCGTTGAGCGTAAAAATGACTGTGACTGACGAAATCCGAACCCGACTGCAGGCCGCCTTTGATCCGCGTGAGCTTGAGGTGGTGGATGACAGCGAAAGCCATCGGGGCCATGCCGGGTTTCAGGAAGGTGGCGAGAGCCATTTCAACGTCCGCATCCGCTCCGCCGCATTCGAAGGCCAATCTCGCGTGGCCCGACATCGCGCCGTTCACAAAGCGCTAGGGGACGTTGTGACGCGTATCCATGCCTTGGCGTTGGATATTGGCGTTTAATTTCGTCTAAAACCGGAGTCGAAAGGCGAGCCCGACCAAAGGTGCTGTGTCATAGCTCTGGCGGCTGATTTCGTTGCCGTTTTCGTCCTCCAGTGTCAGTCGGCCATCGAATTCGGCCCCAGCAAAGACGGTTAAAGACACGCCCGGATTCGGAGCATAGCTGAGCGACGCAACCACGGGGAGGCTCTTGTCTTCGCCGATCCCGTTCGGTGCCAGCTCCGCGTCGTCCAGCCGGAAGCGGATTTTTTCGGATCGGGCCGACAGTGAGAGGCTGAAATCGTCATTCAACGCGTAGCTGAGGGTGAGACCCGGCCCGCGAGTCGCACCGATTCCGGAGCCGGTGTTCAGGTTCCAGCGATCATTGATGTCCCAATCCACCAAAAGCGCGGGAAAGAAATCGACACCACTATCTTCCAATTGCGTGAAGGCGCCAAAGGCCGGTCCTATGGTCAGGCTTTCGCTGATCTGCCACGCAACGCCCGCAAAAACACCATAGGTACGACCATCCGAAGATGCGGCGCCTTTCTGATAGTCCCATCTGACCTGAGGCGACACGAACACACTGACCCGCTGTCCAGCCTGGAACCGCAGAGGAGCCGATATTCGGATGTCACGAATGTCGTTCCAGGGCTGGTTGTCAGCCGCGCTGAAGTCATAGTCCAGCTGCCCGTAGCTGACTGAAATGCCAAGTGACGTTTCGCTATCAAATCGGTAAAGTCCGGTGGCCCGCAGGAACGATCGCGTCGCGCTGAAGTCTCCGCCTTGATCCAGATCGGCGCTGCCCTGATATGCGGCGAGCCCGTCGATCTGGCTGACCCAACCCAGACGTTGTTGTGCGGTGGCAGGCAGCGCGATCTGGCAGGCGAATGCGGAGAGGAAACAAAGAAGAGCGGTGCAAGGTTTCATCGCGACCGTGGTCCTGTTCTGTGACGAAGGATGTTTTGGAACGATACGAGCAAAACTCAGGAACGGATGACCGCCTGAGTCTCGTTGGCTCAATCCGTGTTATCTAAACCACACCCTCTGGTCCGTGCGGTCTGGATGCGTTTTACTTGGCCTCTTCGCTCGGTTTCAACGTCAACGGCGGCTCATCTACTTCGGCTGAAATTGGTTCCGGGGCTTGAACCGCATCTGGCCCGGGAACGGGCTGAGCCAAGGGCACCCCCTCGGGCGTTTCGGTTGGCGATGGTGTGGCCACGGGGGCCACTACCTCGGTGGCGTCGGCCTCAATCACCCGCCGAAAAACCAGCACGTTGCGCCAATTTGTGGTCGATCCGGTCAGACCCGAGCGTTCCTCGCTGGGCAGCAACTCGGCGCGCTGGTATTCCCATCCCTGTTGGCCCATTTCGTTCAGCACCTGCTCGACCGAGGTGGCAAAGCGGCCCTCGGGCGTTTTGACGCCTTTGGCCTTCGCGCCCTTTTGCGGGGCCGGAATGACTTTGTATTCGTAGCGCGGCATCGACTGTTCCCTTGTACCTTTAGTCGACAACTTATCACGCAGGTCGCCGGGTGAAAGAGACGTTGCGCAAGTGGCGCAAATCAGCCGGTTCTCTGCGCCGCCTTGGCCACAACCGAGAGGCAAAGCTCGGTCGCCAGCGCCATGTCCTGCACCGAAATCCACTCCAACGGTCCGTGAATGCACTGCATACCAGTGAAGAGGTTGGGGCAGGGTGTGCCGAATTCGGTCAGGCGAGAGCCATCGGTGCCGCCGCGGATCGGAACCGAGAGCGGCTCGATCCCCAATTCCTGACAGGCTTCGCGCGCCAAATCGACGGGGGTCATGTCATTCTCAAGCCAATAGCGCATGTTGCGGTATTGATGGCTGATATCGCAGGTGATGGTCGCGCGAGGCTCGGAGGCCTGAACGGCGTCGCAGACCTTGCGCACCAGGTCGCGCTGGGCCTCAAGACCTTCCATCTCGAAATCCCGAAGGATCAGCTTGATTTCCATCTCGGACGAGCCGCCATTCATGTCGGTGACATGGATGAACCCTTCGCGCCCATCGGTGACTTCCGGGGTCAACGTCGCCTGCGGCAGTGTCTGTACGATCTTTGCGGCGAGATGAGTGGCATTGACCATCTTTTCCTTTGCTAAACCGGGATGGATCGAAACGCCGGTGATCTTGATCACCGCACGGTCGGCCGAAAAGCTTTCATATTCGATTTCCCCCACTTCCTGCCCGTCCAGCGTGTATGCGAAATCGGCCTTGAGGTCCTTTGGCAGTTGCTCGGTCACGCCGCGTCCGATTTCTTCGTCCGGAGTGAAAGCAATGCGGATGGGCCCGTGTGGAATGTCTGGATTTTCGATCAGGTGCCGCGCCATGGTCATCAGGATGGACACGCCGGCCTTGTCATCAGCGCCCAACAGAGTGGTGCCCGAAGCGGTGATCAGATCATGGCCGATCTTTTCGGCTAGGTAAGGGTGTTCGTCCGGGGACAGAACCAGATCGGGATCATCGGGAAAGGTGATCTCACCGCCATTATAGCCTTTGATGACGCGCGGTTTGACGCCGGTTGCGTTAAATTGAGGGGCGGTGTCGACATGGGCGAGGAACCCCACGGTCGGCCCTTCGGCGGTGCCAGGAATGGTCGCCACAACGACGCTGTCGCCGGTTATCTCGACATCCTGCGCGCCGATCTCGGTGAGTTCCTGCCTGAGCAGGTTCAGCATGTCGAACTGAATGGGCGTACTGGGGGTCGAAGGCGATGTCTCATCGCTTTGGCTGTCGATGGCCGCGTAGCGCATCAGCCGGTCTTCAAGTTCCTGATCGAATTTTCTGGTCATGGCACCTCTCCTGCGCGGAAGAAAGGGCGCAAAAGAAAAGGGAGTCAAGCAGGTGGCCTGACTCCGTCGCATAACTTTGAAAACGGGCTTACGAACCCAGCTTTTGGGCAACCAGCTCGTTAACGGCCTTGGGGTTGGCTTTGCCGCCGGTGGCTTTCATTACCTGACCGACAAACCAGCCTGCCAGCTTCGGGTTTACCTTGGCCTTTTCAACTTGCGCCGGGTTGGCTGCGATGATCTCGTCCAAAGCGGCCTCGATGGCGCCCGTGTCGGTGACCTGCTTCATGCCGCGCTCTTCGACGATCTGCGCCGGGTCGCCGCCTTCGGTGTAGACGATTTCGAACAGATCCTTGGCGATCTTGCCCGAGATGGCATCCGATGAAATCAGATCGATGATCCCACCCAACTGCGCTGGAGATACGGGCGAGTCGGTGATGTCGTGATCTTCTTTTTTCAGGCGTCCAAACAGCTCGTTGATGACCCAGTTCGCGGCCAGCTTGCCGTTGCGGCCTTTTGCGACCTCTTCGAAATACGCGGCGCTTTCGACCTCGGCGGTCAGGACTGAGGCGTCATAGTCGGTCAGGCCGAACGCTTCGATGAACCGCGCTTTTTTCTCGTCGGGCAATTCCGGCAACTTGGCGGCGATGTCATCGACCCATGCCTGTTCGATCTCTAGCGGCAGCAGGTCAGGGTCCGGGAAATAGCGGTAGTCATGCGCTTCTTCCTTGGACCGCATCGAGCGGGTCTCACCCTTGTCCGGATCGTATAGGCGGGTTTCTTGATCGACTTTACCACCGCCTTCGACGATCGCGATCTGACGGCGGGCTTCGACCTCAATCGCCTGCTGAATAAAGCGCATCGAGTTCATGTTCTTGATCTCGCAGCGGGTGCCGAGATGCGAGAAGTCCTGCGTTTCCTGATACTTTTCATAAGCACCCGGCAAACAGATCGAGACGTTCACGTCCGCCCGCAGGTTGCCGTTCTGCATGTTGCCATCACAGGTACCCAGATAGCGCATGATCTGACGCAGCTTGGCGATATAGGCGGCGGCTTCTTCGGGGCCGCGGATGTCGGGGCGCGAGACGATCTCCATCAGGCAGACGCCGGTCCGGTTCAGGTCCACGAACGACATATGCGGGTCCATGTCGTGGATCGACTTGCCCGCGTCCTGCTCCATGTGGATGCGTTCGATGCGAACCATGCGCGCGGTGCCGTCGCCCATCTCAACCAGCACTTCACCTTCACCCACGATCGGGTGATAAAGCTGCGAGATCTGGTAGCCCTGCGGTAGGTCAGGGTAGAAATAGTTCTTGCGGTCAAAAGCCGATTTCAGGTTGATATCCGCTTTCAGGCCAAGACCCGTGCGCACGGCCTGTTCCACGCAATATTCGTTGATCACTGGCAGCATGCCCGGCATCGCCGCGTCAACGAAAGCCACGTTCGAGTTCGGCTCGGCCCCGAATTGGGTCGACGCGCCGGAAAACAGCTTGGCATTGGATGAGACCTGAGCGTGCACCTCCATCCCGATCACCAGTTCCCAATCGTGCTTGGCCCCGGCAATGGTTTTGATTTTCGGCATTTCGTATGTCAGGTCGAGCATGGCGCGCCTCTAATTTCCGCAGAAGTCTAGGCTTGCGTATTAGGCCCGGCGCGCCAAAGGGGCAAGGGGTTAGTTCCCTGAGACTTGCAACCCTGTCGGCGTGAAGGTCACGCTTTGACCACTGCGCAGTTCCTCGCGCAGTTGATTGGCGATCGCGCGCAGCGCATCCCGGCGGCCACGGGCGGCGAACCGCTCGGTCGAGTTGATGCGCAGGCTGTTGCTAAACCCGTTCGCCGCATGGGCCCAGATCAGGGGGTGCAACTCGGTCAGGTGATCGCGGATCAGCCAGTTTGCAGCCTCGCAAATCTGTTTGCGGGCGATGTCGGCCTTTGGGCTGCGGCCCATCCCGTTTTGCAGCGTGACCGAACAATAGGCCGCCAACAGGTTGATCGTCTGCTGGTCGGGGCGGCGTTCAACGATGTCGTGCAGACCTTCCAGAAAATACTCGACATCCACACGCGCGCAGGCTTCGTCATCCAATGCAATGGCATCGAACTGGACCCAGGTATATCCGCCAGCACCCCATGTTTTCTGAGTGCGCGCGGCGTTGCGTAGGGCCTGAACTTCTAGCTGGTCGTAGGTCCCGAACCTGCGTGGCAAAAGATGGCTGCCCATTGCGCGCATGTGGCGATGGTTTCGCGGGTCAAGCGTGATCAGCGCTTCGTATTTGTCCGCTACACGGGTGCGCGGGCTGATGTGGCCCGACAAAAGGGCACAATCCGCAGCGGCAATTGCTGGGCTGTTCGGCATTTCAGAGCGACAGCCCTTCAGCAAATCCGCAGCGCGGTCGAAATGCGCGGCGCACCGGGATTGATGCAGGGCAGGCAGGTCTTTGGGGTCTGCTGTCCCACGCCATGCCCAAGCCAAATCAATATGAGCCAATGCCACCACAAGGGCGATCATAGGATCATCGGGGTGGTTCTGAATTTCACCCTCCAGTTCAGAGATGCCCGCCAGAAAATCATAGTCCGACTGAGTTCTGCCATCCGACAGGGCATGTTCCGCAGCCAGCACAACATCTGCCCGGGCTCCGAACCCCAACAGGTCGGCAACCGGTTGGCCGCAGGGTGTTGTTTCGCGTGCGTCATCCGCGGCCCGCATCTCTTTTGAGAGTTCGACCCACATATCCTGACGCGCCAGATGGCGTCCGCGTTCGATCACCTGATGACCGGCGGTGTCATCTGTTTCCGCAATAGGGATGTTCAACTGCCCCGAGGCGACAAGCCACGCGGTTGCATCCGCGACCGACGCAGGCAAAGGCGTAGAGGTGGGACTGGAAGAGCCGAAAATACGGGCGGCAACCACCCTGAAAGACCGAAACATGGCAAAACTCGAACTGTAACAAACGTGTAACGCGTCCAGTTTGCCAAAAACTGTGTCTATTTCAAGGAGTCGTTGCGCGCGTAAGTCCGGGGTGTGATCAATTACCCCATGGGCTTGGGATTGTTTCAAAAAACCCTAAAATGATGACGTTCAACGGTAAATCCCGCCTGCTGCAACACGTCTTCAAGCTCTTTGTGTGGGGGCAGCGACTCATCCGGTAGGCGGACGCGCTTGTCTGACTTAAGCACTGCCGAAACGCGAACCGAGAAATCCCAGCGGGTGTCAAATCGGAATCGATCAACCTCGGACAGGTCCAGTTCACCGCTGCGTTGGCCGGTGAACCACCGCAGTTTCTCGCCGGTCAGTTCGACCCCGGCGCTGGTGTCTTTCACAACATCCCAAACCGCCGGGAGTGTTGCCAGCGCGAGCAACGCCATCAACCACCATGCCGCGTTCAGGAAAATGATCAGGCCGATCAGCACCGCGTAGATGCAGATCAGCAAAATCACCACACGCGGGTTCCGGTTTTGCCGTGTAAAGCTGAACGAAGTCATGCGCCGAGGATGCGCGAGACCATCTCGGTCGTGTCGCGTGACAGGTCGGGCGTGTCTGCGATCCGGCGCAGCTGCGCGCGCATGAGCGCCTGACGGTCGGCGTCATATCGTTTCCACGTCTGGAACGCTGAACACATACGCGCCGTGGTCTGCGGGTTCACCGGGTCCAACCGGATAAGCCAGTCCGCAAGCAGGGCGTAGCCCGCTCCGTCTGCCTGATGGAAACCCGCGTGATTCATGGCCAGCGATCCCATCAAGGCACGGAACCGGTTGGGGTTTTTCCAATTGAAATCAGGATGCTCTGTCAGGGTCCGCGCGGCCTCTACTGTTCTCTGAGGGGCGGCCATCGAGACCTGCAGGCCAAACCATTTGTCGACCACCAGCCGGTCATGTTTCCACTGGTCATAGAACGCGCTCAGTTCAGCTTCACCTTTGCCCGCACGCAGCACGCAGGACAGGGCGGTCAGTTGCAGTGTCATATTGTCGGCAGTTTGGTACGCGTCTGCCGCCTTGCTGCCGCCGTCGAGACGAGCGGTAAGAGCCAGCGCTGCTCCGCCCAATGCACGCTTGCCGGATTGCGCCGCGTCCGGTTGATAAGGGGCGTCCACAAGTGTTTCGCTGTGCAGCTTGGGCAGAAGGTCCTGAACATGTTGCGCGGTGGCTTGACGGAGAGTCTCTACGGCGGTCCAGATAGCCATCGGGTCGGGCGTTACGCCTCTGTCGTATAGGGCGGCGGCGAGTTCGGATTGGGTCGGAAGGCCCAACATCAAAGCCCGATAAGCCGGGTCCAGTGTTTCATCGCGCAGCACAGCCAACAGGCCATCAAGATAATCGGACTCCGGCGTCGCCTCTTCGGTGATCATGCGCAGCAGAGTGTCCTCGGCAAGCGAGCGCCCCGCCTGCCAGCGGTTGAACGGATCGGTGTCATGGGCCAGCAGAAAGGCGCGCTCGGCATTCGATGTGGCATGTTCAAGGATCACAGGGGCCGAGAAATCGCGCAGGATCGAGGGCACGGGTTTGGCAGCAAGCCCGGTGAAGGAAAAGCTCTGCTCGGCCTCGGTCAGCTCCAGCACTTGGGTTGCGTGAACCTCGTCGCCGTTCGGGCACAGCAAGCCGACAGCGACGGGAATGACCTGTGGCTGCTTGTCCTTCTGTCCCGGAGTCGGCTCGGTGCGTTGGCTCAGCGTCAGCGTGTAGGTGCCATCCGTCCAATCCTCGGCCACGGACACGCGCGGGGTGCCGGACTGGCTGTACCAGCGTTTGAACTGGCTCAGGTCGCGGCCTGTTGTGTCCTCGAAGACTTGCAGCCAATGCTCGATCGTACAGGCCTGCCCGTCATGGCGGTCGAAATACAGATCCAGCGCCTTGCTATAGGCCTCATCCCCGACCAAGCGTTTCAGCATGCCGATGACCTCGGCACCTTTCTCATAGACGGTTGAGGTGTAGAAGTTGTTGATTTCCTGAAAACTCTCGGGCCGGACCGGGTGCGATAGCGGGCCATTGTCCTCGGGGAACTGCCTTGCGCGCAGGTCGATGGCGTCGTGGATGCGCTTGACCGGAGCCGAGCGCATGTCCGAGGTGAACTGCGCATCGCGGAAAACGGTCAGGCCCTCTTTGAGGCACAGCTGAAACCAGTCGCGGCAGGTGATGCGGTTGCCGGTCCAGTTGTGGAAATATTCATGCGCAATGATCGCCTCGATCCGTTCGAAATTCACATCGGTCGAGGTTTCCGGGCTGGCCAGAACGGCTGAAGAGTTGAAGATGTTCAGCCCCTTGTTCTCCATCGCGCCCATGTTGAAATCATCCACGGCGACGATGTTGAACACGTCCAGATCGTATTCACGGCCGTAGACGTCCTCATCCCATTTCATAGACTTCTTGAGCGCCTCCATCCCGAAGGCACATTTGCCTTCATCGCCGGGGCGAACCCATAGGTTCAGTTCGACATCGCGACCGGACATGGTAGTGAACTGGCCCGGATGAGCGATGAGGTCTCCAGCGACCAGAGCAAACAGATAGGCGGGTTTGGGCCATGGGTCCGTCCATTCAGCCCAGCCTTCGCCTTTGCCCGACGGGTTGCCGTTGGACAGCAGCACCGGAAGGTCGCCATTGATACGCACCGTGAAGGTCGACATCACGTCGGGGCGGTCCGGGTAGTAGGTGATCTTGCGGAAACCCTCGGCCTCGCACTGGGTGCAATACATGCCGTTCGACATATAGAGCCCTTCAAGCGCGGTGTTATTGCCGGGGTCGATCTCGACCTCCGCCTCCCAGACAAAGGGGGCGTTGGGGGCGGCAACCGTCAGCCCCTCAGGCGTGAGGTTTGGGGACACTTGGGCACCGTCGATGGAGGCGCGGATCAGCTTCAGTTGCTCGCCATGCAGGAAAAAGGTGCGATCGCTGGCCTCTGGATTTGGACGAAAGGCGATGCGGGATGTGACGCGGGTGGCATTTGCTGCCAGATCAAACGTCAGATGCACATTGTCCACGAGATACCCGAATGGGGTGTAGTCTTTGAGATAGATCGTGGTGGGGGCGGCGTCGCGCATCGGGGGCCTCATGAAGGTTGGGTCGACGGCGACGTTAGGGGCATCGCGGCAGGGCTGCAAGTCGCCTATATCCGCTGTCAGTGGTGGTGATCTGCCATTTTGGTAAGATTTTCTTACCAGAACGTAGCGGCATACGTTGCCTATCGGAAACTTTCGCTCTACATGCTGGCGGCATACAGTGGCGTACATTCGTGGGAGAGGAAGAAAATGGCCAGCAGACAGACACGCAGCGGACTTCAGGTCGATCCGGTTCTGGTCGCATTCATCGAAGGTCAGGCTTTGCCCGGAACCGGTGTCACCGCCGAGACCTTCTGGAACGGCCTGTCGCGGATGGTATCCGAACTGGGCCCCAAGAACCGCGCCTTCCTTACCAAACGTCAAGAGATTCAAAGCCAACTGGACGCATGGCACCTGGAGCACAAAGGTGAGGCCCACGACGCCGATGCTTATAAAGCGTTCCTGCACGAGATCGGGTATCTGGTCGACGAGGGTGAAGACTTTCAGATCGAAACCGCCAATGTCGACCCCGAGATCGCCGCAACGCCCGGCCCTCAGCTGGTTGTGCCAATCACCAATGCGCGCTTTGCTCTGAATGCTGCGAATGCCCGGTGGGGCAGCTTGTATGACGCGCTCTATGGCACGGATGCGATGGGTGATCTGCCTGCGGGCGGCGGCTATGATGCCGCCCGCGGCGCGCGTGTCATTGCATGGGCCAAAGCGTTTCTCGACGATGCTGTGCCATTGGCCAGCGGGTCTTGGGCGGATGTCACAAAGCTGAGCGTTGAGGCAGGCGAATTGGTTCCTGCTCTGGCGGATGCCTCGAGGTTTGTGGGCCATGGCGGCGCCGCTGAAAAGCCCGAGTTCATCCTATTGAAAAACAACGGTCTTCACATTCAGATCATGATCGACCCAATCAGCGCGATCGGCGCTGCTGATCCGGCCAACATCTCGGACCTTCGGCTCGAGTCCGCGTTGTCGACGATCATGGATTGTGAGGATTCCGTGGCCTGTGTGGATGCAGCGGATAAGGTTGTTGCCTACGGTAACTGGCTGGGTCTGATGAAGGGTGACCTGACCGAAGAGGTCAGCAAATCCGGCAAGACATTTACCCGCCGGTTGGCAGCTGATCTGTACTTCACAGACGCGAACGGCGCTGAGGCGCGTCTGAAAGGCCGCTCGTTGATGCTGGTGCGCAATGTGGGTCATCTGATGACCAACCCGGCCGTGCTGGATGCCGAAGGCAACGAGATCGGCGAGGGCCTCATGGACGCTCTCTGCACCACGTTGATCGCCATGCATGATCTGGCGCGCGACGGCGGAAACTCGGTCACCGGGTCGGTCTATGTGGTGAAGCCCAAGATGCATGGTCCTGAAGAGGTCGGGTTCTCGGTCGAGATTTTCGATATGGTCGAAGACATCCTGGGCTTGCCGCGCAGCACGGTGAAGGTGGGCATCATGGATGAGGAACGGCGCACTTCCGCCAACCTCAAGGAATGTATCCGGGCCGCGAAATCGCGCGTGGCCTTCATCAACACCGGCTTCCTTGATCGGACCGGGGACGAGATCCACACCTCGATGGAGGCAGGCCCGATGCTGCCCAAGGGCGACATCAAAAACACACCATGGATCGCGTCCTACGAGGATCGCAACGTCGATATCGGTCTGGCCTGCGGCCTGAAAGGCAAGGCGCAGATTGGTAAAGGTATGTGGGCCATGCCTGATCGCATGGGCGATATGCTGGAGGCTAAGATCGGCCATCCGCAATCCGGTGCCACTTGCGCATGGGTTCCCTCGCCAACCGCTGCGACGTTGCACGCCACGCACTATCACAAGGTCGACGTTCTGGCCCGTCAGGACGAGCTGGCCGCAGGTGGGGCACGCGGCACGTTGGAGGATTTGCTGACCGTTCCGCTGCTGGGTGGCCGCAACCTCAGTGATGATGAGATCACCCGCGAGGTCGAGAACAACGCGCAGGGTATTCTGGGCTACGTTGTGCGTTGGGTCGATCAGGGCGTCGGATGCTCGAAAGTGCCGGACCTGAACGACATTGGATTGATGGAAGATCGCGCGACCTGTCGGATTTCCAGCCAAGCGCTGGCCAACTGGTTGCACCACGGTGTTGTCAGCGAAGAACAGGTAATGGCGGCGATGCAGAAGATGGCCGCCGTTGTGGACCGTCAGAACGAAGGTGACGCTGCATATCATCCGATGGCGCCCGGCTTTGAAAGCATTGCCTTTCAGGCGGCCTGCGATCTGGTGTTCAAAGGGCGTTTGCAACCGTCCGGTTATACTGAGCCGGTTCTGCACGCCCGCCGTTTGGAGTTGAAAGCCAGCTTGGGTTAAGTGGATAGGCCGGGACCGAGGGGGCTGTCTGCCCACTCGCGCTTCCCCGAGGATATTTTTAGCCAGATGAAAGGGATCAGGGATGGCAATTTCCTTGCGCAAGGCGCGCACCATCATTCGTAAAGCGCTGGAAGAGGGGCGCCGGTTGGAATTGAAACCGCTTTCGGTCGTTGTGCTGGATGCGGGCGGTCATGTCATTGCGTTCGAGCGCGAAGATGGCGCGGCCCCCGGACGGTTTGGAATTGCGCAGGGCAAGGCCTATGGTTCGGTCATGCTGGGGATGGCAGGTACAGCTCAGATGCAGCGGGCCGAAGCGCAGGCCTATTTCATGGCGGCAGTGAACGGAGTTTATGGCGGTAAGGTCATTCCGGTGCCGGGTGGCGTGCTGTTGCGCGACAAGAAAGGTGCCGTGATTGGCGCCGTTGGCGTGACAGGCGACACATCGGACAATGACGTGCTTGCTGCGATGGCAGGGATCGAAGCCGCGAACCTTGTTGGCGAAAGCTGATTTCCTTGAAGAAGGGGAGAGCCTGCGCTGGCTCTCTCGCCCAAATTGGACTTTTTGCATTGCACGTTTAGCGGGCAATGAGAGTCCGATTGTGACAATGTCCCGTCGGATGCATATATGTGCGACATTGAACAGGTACTTGCGCTGACACACAGGGCCTGTGCTATTGCGCGCTGTTGTCCCTGCCGATAGCTTTTCCACACGTTTAGGAAACAAATTGGGAAAGCAGAATGTCTCGACCCGTCGTCGGTATCATCGGCAACTCTTACTTGATGAATGACAACTACCCGACGCATGCCGGTGGCACGATGAACTCGGATGCCGTTGCGAATGTTTCAGGGTGTTTGCCACTGCTGATCCCGGCTGATCCACGTTACGTCTCGGTCGAGGAGTTGCTGGACGCGTGCGACGGGTTTCTTCTGACGGGCGGGCGCCCCAATGTGCACCCCGAGGAATATGGTGAGCCGCCGACCGAAGCGCATGGCGATTTCGACCGGGCGCGCGATGCGATTACCTTGCCGCTGGTACGCGCATGTGTTGAGCGCGGCCAGCCGTTCTTTGGAATCTGCCGCGGGTTCCAAGAGGTTAACGTGGCGATGGGCGGGACGCTCTATCCCGAGATCCGCGACCTTCCGGGGCGGCAGAACCACCGGATGCCACCGGATGGAACGCTTGAGGAAAAGTTCGCCCTGCGCCATGTCGTAACTCTGAACGAAGGCGGCGTGTTCCATCGGCTGTTCGGTGCACGCGAAGTGATGACCAATACGCTGCACGGTCAGGGGATCAAGGCCGTAGGCCAGAATGTTGTGATCGACGGCCACGCACCGGATGGCACGCCCGAGGCGATTTATGTCAAAGATGCGCCGGGCTTTACCCTCTCGGTCCAATGGCACCCGGAATGGGATGCTGCAAATGACCCGGTCTCGCGCCCGTTGTTTGAGGCGTTTGGCGCGGCCGTCAAAGCCTGGTCTGCAGGATCAAGCACGCGGTTCCTACAGCAAACAGCGTAAGTTTTGGCACCGGTCCGTCCGGGAGGGGATGCCGGACCGGTGCGTCGCGATCAAATCAGTAGGTCGAACTGATTGATCAGCGGCAGGGTTCGCGCGCGTTCTCCGGTCAGATCAAACAGCGCATTACCTAAGGCCGGCATTGAGGGGGGTGTACCGGGCTCACCTGCGCCGCCCATATGGCGGTTGGTCTCGAGAACGCGCACTTCGACCTGCGGAGCCGTGTGCATGCGAATTGCGTCATAGTCGGGGAAGTTGAACTGCTCGACTTCGCCCTCGGCAAAGGTGATTTCGCCGTAGCAAGCGGCGCTCAGGCCATACATCATTCCACCGAACATCTGCGCCTTGACGTTTTCTGGGTCCAACGCGAGACCCATGTCACAGGCGATCCACGCCTTGTTGATGCGGATGGTGCCGTCTTCGTCGACCACCTCGATCACCTGCGCGACCGGAGTGCCAAAGCTGTAGGTAAAGGCAACGCCGCGACCGACGCCAGCCGGGGTTTGGCCGGTCCAGCCCGACATCTCTTTCACAGCTTCAAGGCAACCTGCCGAGGGGGTGTGTTCGGTCTTCATCAACTCCAGCCGGAATTCCAGCGGGTCGCGTCCTGCGGCATGGGCCATCTCATCCATGAAGGTTTCGTGGAAAAAGCCGTTGTGGCTATTGCCGACCGAGCGCCAGAAGCCAACAGGCACGTCGAGCTTCGCGATATGGCCGCTCATCCGGTAGTTCGGAACCGCATAGGGTTGGTTGAAGAAGCCCTCGACCAGAACCTTGTCGGGCCCTGCACCGGGCATACCGGTATAGCGCTCAACCGCTTGCTGCGTGCAGGATTGCGCGGCAACCGCGCCGTCGATCAGCACCGCTTTGCCATCCTTCACAGCACCGCGCAGCCGAGCGATCGCGCCAGGGCGGTAGTAGTCGTGGCGCATGTCTTCTTCACGGCTCCAGGTCGTCTGGACCGGAGTGCCGGGCACGGCCATGGCGACCTTGGTGGCGATCTCGCCGAAATCCAGTTCCCCACGACGACCAAACCCACCGCCCAGATAGGTGGTGTGGATCTGCACCGCATCCGTATCCAGACCGGCGGTATTGGCGACGCGGAATTGGATCAGAGTCGGGGCCTGATTGCCGCACCACAGTTCCAGAGTGTCGCCGGTGTAGAGCGCGGTGGCATTCATCGGCTCCATCGTGGCGTGGGCCAGATAGGGCAGGCGGTATTCGGCGGTGATTTCGGTCGCGCCTTCGGGTGTGACGCTGACGTCGCCGTCGTCACGCATGGTCGAGTTCGGGGCGTCGTTAAACGCCTCGGCGATCTTGGCGAAGATGCCGTCGGTTTCCGGCGGGTAGGTGGCATCCCCCCAATCAACGTCGATCGCTTCGACCGCTTGATTGGCAAGCCATGTGTTTTTGGCGATGACCGCAACGCCAGTGCCCAGATCAACGATCTGTTCGACCCCCGCCATGTCTTTTGCAGCGCTGTCGTAATAGCCGTTCATCGCGCCGCCCAGCTTGGGGTTCATACGCACGGCTGCAAATTTCATACCGGGCAGGCGGACATCTACGCCGAATTCTGCGGTGCCAGTCGCCTTGCCAACCATGTCCAGACGCGGTTGGGTCTGACCCAGATACCGCCACTCGGACGGGTCACGCAGAGGCACCTCGACCGGCTCAAGACCGGCCGCATCCATCGCAAGGTCGGCATAGGCGATCTTGTCACCATTGGGTGCGATGACGTGCCCCGATGCCGTCTGCAATTGCGACGGGTCAACCCCCAGACGGTCGGCAGCGGCCCGCTTCAGCGTCTCACGCGCCGATGCTCCGGCCTGCCGCATCCGCTCGAACCCGTCCTTCATCGAGGTCGAGCCACCGGTGACCTGAAGGCTCAGCGCTTTGCTGAGGACACCCAGCGCCTCGCCCAGATTGTGCTGGAAGTTCGAGATGTCGTAGCCTTTGTTTGGCAGCCCTTCGCCAACCAATGCGGAGTTATAGTACGCCGCCGCAGCCGGGCCATGCAGCACGTTGATCTGATCAAGATCGACGTCCAACTCCTCGGCGATCAAAGCAGCCCAGGTTGTCCTTACGCCCTGTCCCATTTCGGCACGCGGGGCGAAGAGGGTGACGCCATTCTGGTCGATCAGAATGAATGGGTTCAGCGCGGCCTCACCCTCGCCGGGTTTCAGCGGGTTCGGGGCGGGACGGGTGACGTAGTAGGCACCAAAGGCCACACCGCCGACAATCGCGGCCGAGCCGATCAGGAAAGTGCGGCGCAGAATTTTTCCAACTTTGCCCATGTCTTAAGCCTCCTGCAACTTGCCAGCGGCATCTTGGATCGCGGCGCGGATGCGGGGATAGGTGCCACAACGGCACAGGTTGCCCTGCATCGCGTCATCTATATCCGCATCTGTTGGGGCGGGGTTTTCGGCCAACAAAGCCGCCGCCTGCATGATCTGACCGGACTGACAGTAACCGCATTGCGCGACTTGATGATCCACCCAAGCCTGCTGGATCACGGCCATCGCCTCGGGCGAGCCGATGCCTTCGATTGTGGTGACATCGCCCCAGACATCGGACAGCGACACCTGGCACGAGCGCACGGCCTCTCCGTCGATATGCACGGTGCAGGCGCCGCAAGCAGCTACGCCGCAGCCGAATTTGGTTCCGGTCAGGCCGACCTCATCCCGGAGGACCCAAAGCAGGGGGACGTCGTCGGGCAGGTCAACCTGATGTTGCTTGCCGTTGATCTTCAGCGCGGTTGCCATGGCACACCTCTCGTAGCTGTGGCGGTTTCTGACATAATTGTCTGAAAGTGTCAGTATGTCAATTGACAAATTAAACGAAAAGTGTCAGATCGGTTTCATGACGGAAAAACAGGACGATCCGCGGCAACAGGCCATTCTTGCGTCGGCGCTTGAGGCGTTCGCGGCCTATGGGTTCCGCAAAACCTCGATGGACGACATCGCCAAAGGGGCGGGCATGTCGCGCCCAGCCGTGTATTTGCAGTACAAGAACAAAGAGGCGATCGTGCGCAGCCTGACGCGCGCGCATTACGCCGAGAAAACCGCAAACGTATCGCGGGCCTTGTCGGGCAATGGTAGCGTGTCCCAGCGTTTGGCGCGCGCGATTGACGGCCAGATCAAGGGGTTGGCTGAGATACTGACCTCTCCCCACGGGCGAGAGATGCTGGACACCAGCAAATCGACTGCCTCGGACATTCTGGCCGAGGGTGAGGCGGAAATGACCGCGCTCTATGCCGACTGGTTGCGTCGCGAAGACAGCGCCGGACGCGTTCGCCTGCCAAACGGCCCGGAAGAGACCGCGAAGACCATCACCGCGACCCTGATGGGCGTCAAGATGACCGCGACCAACGCGGCTGAATTCGAGCAGCGCATCTCGCAATTGGCTGAATTGCTGGGTGCCGGACTCGAAGTCAAGTAACCCGCTGGCGGATTTTGTACTCGGGTTGGTCCCACAGGTTATTGGTGATTATGTCCGCAAGAGTCTCTGCGGCCTGTTCCACGTCGCTTTCATCAACATAAAGTGGCGTGAAGCCAAAGCGCATGATGTCTGGCGCGCGGAAATCTCCGATCACGCCGCGGGCAATCAGTGCCTGCATGGCGGCATAGCCTTCGGCAAAGTGGAATGAGACCTGACTACCGCGCCGCGCCGGATCGCGTGGGCTGGCGAGGGTTAGGCCGGGGCAGGTGGCCTCGACCTTTGCGATGAACAATTCGGTCAGTTCGATGGATTTCGCCCGGACATCGGCCATCTCGGCCATGTCCCAGACATCCATCGCCGCAGACAGCGCGGTCATTTGCAGGACCGGAGGGGTACCGACCCGCATCCTCTCGATCCCTGAACCGGGACGATAGTCGAGATCGAAGGCAAACGGTGCTTCGTGCCCCAGCCATCCCGAAAGCGCCGGGCGCACACGGTCGGACAGGCGCGGAGCAACGTAAATGAACGCGGGCGCACCGGGGCCGCCGTTGAGGTATTTGTAGGTACAACCGACCGCAAAATCGGCGTTGCACCCGGCCAGGTCGACCGGAATTGCACCGGCGGAATGGGCCAAATCCCAGACCGTCACCACACCTTTGGCATGGGCCAATTCGGTCAGCGCCTTCATGTCGTGCATACGGCCAGTGCGATAGTCGACCTCGGTCAGCATCAGAACGGCGACCTCTTCGGAGATGCTTTCAGCGACCTCTTCCGGGGCGACAACGCGCAATTCGTACTCCGCGCCCAGAGAGCGCAGCAATCCGTCCGCCATATACAGATCGGATGGGAAATTGCCGTTGTCCGACAGCACAACCTTGCGGTTCGGGTTCAGCTCCAACGCCGAAGCAACGGCCTGATAGACTTTGATCGACAGCGTGTCACCCACCACAACGCTGCCTGCCTCTGCCCCGATCAGGCATCCGATCCGATCCCCCAGACCCGTGGGCAATCCCATCCATCCGGCCTTGTTCCAACCGGTAATCAGCATCTGCCCCCATTCCTGCGTCGCCGTCTGGTGCAGACGCGCATCAACCGCCTTTGGCAACGGACCCAGAGAGTTGCCGTCAAGATAGAGAATGCCTTCGGGCAGTTCGAACATGGCTTTGGTTGCTTTGAAGTCGGTCATTCCGGCTGGGCCCTGTTGTTTATTTTGGTTATATCCGTTGGCTATCGGATGCGCTAAGCGCTGTCTACCGATGCATATCTCCGAAATAAATTGCCGCGACCTTTTGATGTTTTGATCTTAAGGTCGGAAAGCGGTAGACAAACTGTCGAAAACGACACTTTCTTTGAGAGATATCGACAGGTAATCAGCGCGAATGCAGAAAATCGACATCCCTCCGATCTGGTTGCTGGGGGCGGCTTGCCTCGCGTGGTTTCAAGCGCGACACCTGTCCTTTGGACTGTCCCTTGAAGGGTGGTTGACTGATCTTGCCAGCGGCGTGCTAGTCGGGGGCGGTATTCTTTTGGCTGTTCTGGCGGTCGTCGAATTCCGCCGCCATCAGACGACGGTAATGCCACACCAGACCCCATCCAGCATGGTGCAAAGCGGAATTTTCAAACGCAGCCGGAACCCAATCTATCTGGGGGACGTTCTTATCCTGACCGGTTTGATCCTGCGCTTCGATGCGGTCTTGTCGCTGGTTCTCGTGCCGATTTTCGTCTGGATCCTGGAACGCCGCTTTATCGAGCCGGAAGAGGATCGCTTGCGCCGCAAATTTCGCGCTGACTTCGCCCGTTATGCGCAAAAGACGCGGCGTTGGATTTGAAGGTGTACTGCCAATGACACAACGTAACGAATGCTGCAGTTGCGAAATAATCTTTCGCAATGTAGGTGGGGATTGAACGAAAGATGCAAAGAACTCGCGCGAACATATCGAAAGTAAAGGAGGCTCTCCGTTGAAGATAGGAACGCCAAAAGAAGTTTTTGACGGTGAGAACCGGGTGGCGATGACGCCGGACTCGGCGCGCCAGCTGCAAAAACTGGGCTATGACTGCCTGATCGAAAAGGGTGCCGGTGCTGCGGCAGGCTTTTCTGATGCGGCTTATGAAGAGGCCGGTGTCGAGGTTATGAAAACCGCGGCGTCGCTTTGGAAAGCTGCGGATATCGTCGCCAAGGTGCGCCAGCCGAATGAGACCGAGCTGAAGCGTCTGACCAAAGGCAAGACGCTGATCTCTTTCTTCAACCCGGCCGGGAACGAAGAAGGGATGGAGGCTGCCAAGTCCAAAGGCGCGAATGTCATCGCGATGGAGATGGTTCCGCGTATTTCCCGTGCGCAAAAGATGGACGCTTTGTCCTCGATGGCGAATATCGCTGGGTATCGCGCGGTAATCGAGGCGGGCAACAACTTTGGTCGTTTCTTCACCGGTCAGGTGACGGCGGCGGGTAAGGTGCCCCCTGCCAAGGTGCTGATCGTGGGGGCCGGTGTGGCTGGTCTGGCCGCGATCGGGACGTCGACGTCGCTGGGTGCGATCACCTATGCGTTCGACGTGCGCCCCGAAGTGGCCGAACAGGTCGAGTCGATGGGGGCCGAGTTTGTCTATCTGGACTTTGAAGAAGACCAGCAGGACGGCGCGGCCACTGGCGGCTATGCATCGGTTCAGTCGGAGGAGTTCCGCGAAGCGCAGTTGGCCAAGTTCCGTGAATTGGCGCCCGAGATGGACATCGTGATCACCACCGCGCTGATCCCGAACCGCGAAGCGCCCGAGCTTTGGACCAAGGATATGGTCGAAGCGATGAAGCCGGGCTCTGTCATCGTCGATTTGGCGGCGGAGAAAGGCGGCAACTGTAAGCTTACCGTCGCGGACGAGAAGATCGTGACCGACAATGGCGTGACCATCATCGGCTATACCGACTTCCCCAGCCGGATGGCGGCGCAGGCGTCGTCTCTGTATGCGACCAACATCCGCCACATGATGGCAGACCTGACGCCTGAGAAGGACGGTCAGATCAATCACGACATGGAAGATGACGTGATCCGCGGCGCGACCGTGACCCATGAGGGTGAGATCACCTTCCCGCCGCCGCCGCCCAAGGTGCAGGCGATTGCGGCGCAGAAAAAGCCCGAGGTCAAGGAACTGACCCCGGAAGAGAAGAAGGCGCAGGAAATCGCAGCCTTCAAGGCGCAGACCAAGCAGCAGTTCACCCTGCTGGGTGTTGGTGGCGCGCTGATGTTGCTGGTGGGGCTGATCGCTCCGGCAAGCTTCATGCAGCACTTTATCGTCTTTGTTTTGGCGATCTTTGTGGGCTTCCAGGTGATCTGGGGCGTTGCGCACAGCTTGCACACACCGCTGATGGCGATCACCAACGCGATCTCGTCGATCATTATCGTTGGGGCGTTGATGCAGATTGGGTCCGGGTCGTTCCTGGTTATTCTGCTGGCGGCACTGTCCGTGTTCATGGCCGGGATCAATATCTTCGGCGGCTTCCTCGTAACCCGGCGCATGCTCGCCATGTTCCAGAAATCCTAAGGAGGTCGGGCATATGATTGGCTTCACTTCTGCCGCTTATGTTGTTGCGGCTGTCCTATTCATCCTGTCGCTCGGCGGCCTTTCGAACCAGGAAAGCGCCAAGCGCGCGGTCTGGTACGGTATCGTTGGTATGGCGTTGGCGGTTTTCGCCACACTGGTCGGTCCGGGTTCGGGCTTGTGGCTGCTGTCCATCCTGTTGATCATCGGCGGCGGTTTGATCGGTCAATACGTGGCGCAGCGCGTCCAGATGACCGAGATGCCTCAGCTAGTTGCCGCAATGCACTCGCTGGTTGGTCTGGCGGCTGTGTTCGTCGGCTTCAACGCGCATTTCGAGATCGGAAACGTGGCTCAGGTCATGGCGATCAAAGATAGCGCGGGTCAGGCGGACCTGTCCGACCTTGGCGCCTTTGCCAAGTTGATCGCCAAGAAGACTCCGGCGGAACTGGCGATCCTACATGTTGAGCTGTTCCTGGGCATCTTCATCGGTGCGATCACCTTTACCGGCTCGGTCGTGGCTTATGGCAAGCTGGCCGGAAAAGTGACCTCGGCGGCGACCAAACTGCCCGGTGGTCACATGTTGAACGCAGCAGCGGCGGGGCTCTCGCTGATCTGTCTGATTTGGTACACCAGCTCGGGCGGTCTGTTCCCGCTGTTCCTGATGACACTGGCGGCGTTGTTCATAGGCTATCACCTGATCATGGGCATCGGTGGTGCTGACATGCCGGTGGTTGTGTCGATGCTGAACTCGTATTCGGGTTGGGCGGCAGCCGCGATCGGCTTCAGCCTTGGCAACGACCTGCTGATCGTTGTTGGCGCTCTGGTCGGCTCGTCGGGTGCGATCCTGTCCTACATCATGTGTAAGGCGATGAACCGTCACTTTGTCAGCGTGATCCTGGGCGGTTTCGGTGGCCCGCAGGGCGAGCAAATGGCTGTCGAAGGTGAACAAATCGCGATTGAGGCTGACGGCGTTGCCGCTGCGCTGAACGATGCGGACAGCATTGTCATCATCCCGGGTTACGGCATGGCTGTCGCTCAGGCACAGCAATCGGTGTCCGAGCTGGTCCGCAAGCTGCGCGCCAAGGGCAAAGAGGTGCGCTTTGCGATCCACCCCGTTGCCGGACGTCTGCCGGGCCACATGAACGTTCTGCTGGCCGAGGCCAAGGTGCCGTATGACATCGTGCTGGAGATGGATGAGATCAACGACGATTTCCCGGACACGGACGTGGCCATCGTCATCGGCTCGAACGACATCGTGAACCCTGCGGCGCAGGAGGATCCCAACAGCCCCATCGCCGGTATGCCGGTTCTGGAATGCTGGAAGGCCAAGCAAGTCTTTGTGTCCAAGCGCGGTCAGGGTACTGGCTATTCGGGCATCGAGAACCCACTGTTCTTCAAAGAGAACACGCGCATGTTCTATGGCGATGCCAAGCAGTCTCTGGATAAGCTGCTGCCGATGATCGAGTGATCAAAACGCACAATTCAATTGCAAAGGGCGCCTGCGGGCCAAGCCACTATAGGTAAATGTTGACGAGCTATCGACCAGCAGCTAACCTGCTGGTCGTTTTCGTTTAGAAATAAGAGCTTGTGACATG
>NZ_JBQFRV010000012.1:0-154352 GCF_056537565.1 Ruegeria sp. C8 | reverse complement strand
GGATACTGAACAGGCATCTCCCAGCCCGCAAAATCAACCATCTTGCCGCCAAGCTCGACGTGCAAATCGTAAAGAGGAGTGCGCTTCGGTGCGTCGGTCATGGCAGATACCTTTTCGTATCGAGTGGTCGGAACGCATACCCGTAAGTTTGCCCCAACTTGGATCTAATGCAACGATTCAGCCTTGGTGTTTCGGCCCAGAACCGCAGCCAGAGCGGGCATGTATACGAGCGCATGCATCGGTAATGTTCCTATAGGAAACTTTTTTCCGTTAGGCAACAGACGATGTTCTCAGCGCTGGTAACTGGCACATTTGCGAAGCTGCACTTTCAACTCGGAGATTGGCTATGGTCATGCTTACAATCGAGAATTTGCGTATTCGCTACAATTCACTACGGTTTTGGCTGCAGCCTTTGAACGACGTGATCCAGCACATGAAGCCCGGCGATCAGGTCACTTTCGGCGGTATCCTCGGCAAAATCGTGACTGATTCCGTCAATAGACGGCGCAAACAGCATGGCAACCGGCATCAGGCGCGAGACGTTGGTGGCATCATGAAGCGCCCCCGAGGGCATCCTGCGCCACTTGCCGGGCGCGACCTGTTCGGCCCCATGCTCCAACGCGGCGCGAAGCGAGGAGTCCATGGCCACCGGCTCCAGCCCCAGCATCGGACCGTAGCTCAGGCCCATGCCCATCTCTGCGGCGATCTCGGCGGCTGTGGCGCGAATGATCTCCTCCATCCTTGCCAGACGGTCGGCATCTCCGTCACGCCATTGCATCGAAAACCGCACCCGCCCCGGCACAATGGACGAGGCGTTGGGGTGCAAATCCACATGCCCAATTGTCCAGACGGTTTGCTGCGTAACCACGTTTCGGAACCGGTCGTTCAGACGGGCGTTGAACGCAGACAGAGCCTGAAACGCGTCGCGACGCAGATGCATCGGCGTGGTTCCGGCGTGGTTCTGCTGACCGTCGAACTGAACCACCATATCGCGAATGCCAACGATCTCGGTTACAACTCCGATTTGCTCTTTCTGGGTATCAAGCGTCGGGCCTTGCTCGATATGCATCTCGATGAAGCCGGTGAAACGGGAGGGATCGACAAAACTCTCGGCCAGATCGCCCATCGCGCCCCGGGCTTTGGCAAAGGGTATGCCTGCATGGTCGGTCAGCTCGTCCGCCTGATCCAAAGACAAACCGCCCGACCAGATGGCCGAGCCTGTAGTAACACCAAACCGCCCCTCTTCATCTTGAAAGCTGACGACCGAGACTGGCTGATCGCTACTGCGCGCAATCTCAAGCGCGGCGATCACGCCTAGCGCACCGTCGAGCCAGCCGCCTTCGGGCTGGCTATCGCTATGTGACCCCATCAGCAAGGACGGCCCGTCCGTCAAACCAAACAGGTTCCCGACCGGATCGAAATGCGGGGTAAGGCCCGCATCTGCCATCCGGTTCGCCAGCCATTTCCGGGCGGCAATGTCGGCCTCGGAATAGGCGGGGCGGATAACGCCTTTGCACACGCCCGAGGCACCGAATTCGCGCAGCTTGTGCAGATCAGCCAAAAAGCGGTTTTCGTTGATTGCCATGAACTCCCCCCAAACGTCTTGCGCGGCCAACCATAGCGCCCAGCTGGCAACCTGCAATCACCCTTCGATTTTTGCCTAACCCCTCTGGCCCCGGCCCGGAACCTGCCCTAAGACTTGCCAGCAAGAGGGACCGCCATGTCACATATCACACTGGTTCGTCACGGTCAGGCCAACACGGCAGCGCGGGACGAGGTAAACTATGACAAGCTCAGCGATCTGGGCCACCAGCAGGCGCGCTGGCTGGGCGCGCATTTGCGCGACACGCGCGCGCATTATCCTCGCGTCTATTGCGGCACGCTGACCCGGCATGTCGAAACCGCATCGAGCATGGGACTGCCTGAGCCGGTTCGAGATGCACGCCTGAACGAGATCGAGTATTTCACCTTGGCGCAACTGTTTCACGAACAGCACGGCGTGGCGATCCCGACTGATCGCGAAGGGTTCGTTGACCACCTGCCCCGCACATTCGCTGCGTGGGCCGCTGGCGACATCCAGGATGCGCCCGAAAGTTTCGAACAGTTTGAAACCCGCGTCAGTGACGCCCTGCATGAGATCGGAACCGAGGGTGGGCCGGCCATTGTCGTAACTTCGGGTGGGCTGATCTCGATGGTGGTGCGGCAGGCAATGGGGCTGGATATCCCGTCGATGGCGCGGGTGGCGCTTGCCATCATGAACACCTCGATGCACCGGCTGCATCCGATTGGAGCGCAGCTCAGCCCGGTTCTTTTCAACGCGACCCCGCATCTGGAAGCGCCAGACCGTCAGTTCGCCCAGACCCATCTGTAGGGAGGTCACGATGCAGCTTTACTACGCTCCCCGCACCATCTCGGTCGCTGTCGCCATAGCGCTGGAGGAGGCCGGTCTGGATTATGAGGCGATCCGATTGGACTTTGCCGATGGCGAACAGACCAGACCCGCCTACAAGCAGATCAACCCCAAGGGCCGGGTTCCGGCGCTGGCGGTGGATGGCGGTATCCTGACCGAAACCGGCGCGTTGCTCGACTATATCGCAACCATCGCGCCGCAAGCCGGGCTGGCCCCCGAAGACCCGGTCATGGCCGCGCGGATGCGCGAGGTGATGTACTACCTCGCCTCGACCATGCATGTGAACCATGCCCACAAGATGCGCGGGCACCGCTGGGCCGACAAGAAATCCAGCTGGAAAGACATGAAGGACAAGGTCGCGCAGACCATGACCGCGTCCTGCAAATACATCTCGTCGAACGGGCTGCGCGGGCCGTTCGTTCTGGGTGAGACCTTCTCGCTTGCCGATGCCTACCTCTATGTGGTGTGCAGTTGGCTGGAGGGCGACGGCGTAGATGTCTCGGCCTTCCCCAAAATCCTCGCCTTCCGCGAGGCGATGGAAGCGCGGGGTTCGGTTCAGGCGGTGCAGGCCGCCGGAATGCTCTGACAAAAGGAAATATGATGACACATCTCTGGGTCCGGGCAGAACAGCGCCCGAACGAAGAACGGGTCGGCCTGACCCCCGAAGGCGCCGCCGCGCTGATCGCGGCAGGCATCCGTCTGACGGTCGAAGAAAGCTCTGTCCGCGCCATCCCGCTGGACGGTTACAAGGACGCAGGCTGCGAGATCGCGGCTGAAAACAGCTGGCCCGAGGCCCCGCAGGACGCGATCATCTTCGGCCTGAAAGAGCTGCCCGAGGACGGCACCCCCCTGCCTCATCGCCACATCATGTTTGGCCATGCCTACAAGGGCCAACATTCCGGTCGGGCTCTGCTAGAGCGGTTCAAGGCGGGCGGCGGCACGCTCTATGATCTGGAATATCTGGTCGACGAAGACGGCCGCCGCGTCGCTGCCTTTGGCTATTGGGCTGGATATGCGGGCGCGGCGGTCACGCTGAAAACATGGGCCGCGCAGCAACGCGGACAGGAATGCCCGCCCGTAGGCGTCTATGCCAACAAAGATGCGCTCAACGCCGAATTGCTGGCCGAGTTGGACGCCACCGGCGCCGACCGCCCCCGTGCCATCGTTATCGGCGCGTTAGGCCGAGTGGGTACGGGTGCCGCAGATATGTGCGAAGCGATGGGTGTCAGCGTCACTAAATGGGACATGGCCGAGACCGCCAGCGGAGGCCCATTCCCGGACATCCTGGATCATGACCTGTTCCTGAACTGCATCTTCGCGCGCCCCGGCACGCCGGTCTTTGTTCCGCGCGAGGCGCTGACCGCGCCGCGTAAGTTGACCGCCATCGGTGACGTGGCCTGCGACCCGGATAGCGACTACAATCCGGTCCCGGTCTATGACCGCGCCACCACGTGGGAGGCCCCCGCCCTGCGCGTTGCCACCGACCCAGTGATGGACGTGATGGCCATCGACAACCTGCCCTCAATGCTGCCGGTCGAAAGCTCACAAGACTACGCGGCGCAACTGCTGCCGTCTCTGCTGACGCTCACCGATCTGGACAGCGGCGTCTGGGGTCGGGCAGAAGCAACCTACAAAACTCATATCGAAGGACTCTGAGCGATGACGATTCACTGGTGTGGCACCGGCCTGTCGGCCATCCCCGGCCTGCGCCGCCTGATCGAGGGCGGGCACAAGGTCACCGTCTGGAACCGAACCATCGAAAAGGCCGAAGCCGAGGTCGGAGACCTGACCGACGACATCCGTGCCTTCGACATCGACGCTCTGGGCGCGGTGCTGGAGAAGGGCGACGTGATCGTCTCGATGTTGCCGGGCGATTGGCACGTGCCGCTGGCGGAGCTGGCAATCTCCAAAGCAGCGAACTTCGTCTCGTCCTCCTACATCGCTCCCGAAATGCGCGCGCTGGATGACAAGGCGCGTGAAGCTGGTGTGGCTTTGGTCAATGAGGTCGGGCTGGACCCGGGCATCGACCACCTGATGGCGCATGCTTTGGTGGCCGACTACCGCGCCTCGGATGCATTTGACGCGCAGAACCATCTGAGTTTTATTTCTTATTGTGGCGGCATCCCTAAGAACCCGAACCCGTTCCGCTACAAGTTCAGCTGGTCGCCACTAGGTGTGCTCAAAGCACTGCGGTCGCCGTCGAAATCCATACGCGACTATGCCCCGCTGGACATCGCCCGCCCATGGGACGCGATCAGCAGCTATATCGCGCCGCTGCCAACCCCCGAGAGCTTTGAGGTCTACCCAAATCGCGACTCGCTGCCCTTTATGGCCGAATACCAGTTTGAGGATCACTGGCCGGTCAAAGAATTCGTCCGCGGCACCCTGCGCCTGAACGGCTGGACCGATGCCTGGGCCGACGTATTCTCCGAAATCGAGACCCTCTCAGGCCCCGAAGGCGACGCGCGTCTGAAAGAGATGTCGGATCAGTTCTGGGCCGAAAACGCCTATGACGAAGGCGAGCCCGACCGCGTGGTGCTGTGCGTTGGCCTGAAAGCCGAGAAAGACGGCGTTGAGGTTTGGCACAAAACCTACGTCATGGATGCCTGGGGCGATGAACGCGGCACCGCGATGGCGCGGCTAGTGTCGATCCCGGTTTCGCTGGCGGTTGAAGCCGTCCTGAACCGCGCCATCCCTGCTGGCGTTCACGCGGCACCCAGCGATCCGAAACTGGTGCAAGGCTGGATGGGTGAAATCGACACGCTCGCGCAGCATCTACAAATCGTGGATCACTTGGGTTAACCAGCCGGTAAAAAGAAAAAGGCCATCCCAGCATGTCTGGAATGGCCTTCAATCTCGTATTTTTTCCATCTCTTAGTCTGGCTTTCTTTGCGACGCCCAAGCGTCAGATATATCGATTGATCGTGTCCTCGATATCGCTGCGGTTTATGCCCAACTCGGCCAACTGATTGTCGCTCAGGCCATCCAGATACTGCGCAGCACGCACAATTTCCGGACTTATGGCCCTGATACGCATTGCGCGATCAAACAGAAGTAGAGCCGTAGCGGATGGCGTTGGCTGATTCGCGGGCGGGATGACATCAAACATATTCGTTACCTCACTCATTATATAAACGGCGTTTGTGAACGGTCGCGGACCCTGTTTCATTGCCGAAGTGGGGCACCGTTGAAAACGCTCTCATAGGCGCGCTGTTTGATCTCGCTCCGATCAATCCCGATATCCGCGAGTTGGTGATCCGAAAGTCTTTCCAGATTGCGCACCGTGTTCGAGAAAATGCGTCTCCGAAAAAACTCGACCTTTGCGTCCGCGTAGTTCGAGAACAAACCGTCAAAGAGGCCAGTCCGGGCTTCTGCAGTATGTGAATGTGCCATTTCTTTTCCTCCTAAATTTGATTTTCAGTGCAGTACTGACATCAAATAAAGGGACGCTGCGTTAACCAAAAAGCAGCGTTCCATTAAAGTTTCTTTAGGAAGATGGAGCACGATGGCACGCGCTATCCGGAGCCTTTGGCTACATCAGATCGTTCTCGATATCCTCAGCCGATATGCCCAACGCATCCAACCCGTTCTCAAGGTGGTCCGACAGATGCGGTGTGCCGATCAGATAATCGGCGCAGGGGGTTGAGGCCTCGGATTTGGCGGTGGCAATGGCCTCGGCAAGATCCTCGGCGAAAAAGCTTTCGCGCCCGATCCACATGATGGCGACCAACTCGGCTTGCTCATCCTCGCTCATCCGGTCGACAAAGGCGCGCAACTCACCTTCGGCCCGTCCCAGCTCACGTCCCATCATGGCAACCTGAGCCACTTTCCTTGCCGAAATTTCCAACATGCCTTCAGCTCCTCTTGTTCGCGGTTTCGACACATCAGACCCCGACACGCGCCCTGAGTCTTTGATCTTACGCAAACAGAGGGGCAACTATCGCCGAACCCGCGACACCGGTTGATCCGGAACAGGCGCAGTGCGGAACGGACGAAAGCGGGCTTTTTTGATCCACAGCTTGATTGCCTGCCATACGATCAGCGCAAAGGTGCGCCGCGCACCAAACGGACGCCGCAAAAACGACCATAGTATAGAGCGGTTGGTCAGCGGCTGACGCGGACCCGTCAGCGTGGCAATCAGCCCGCCTCCTTCCCGCCCATAGTCGATCCAAACCCCAACGCGGTCGGGACGATAGTCGAAGCGGAATGTGTAGTTCCCCTCAATCTTCTGGAAGGGCGACACATGCATCAGCTTGTCCGCCACCACCCGGTCCGAGGGGTCGATGACCGCAAAACCCGGCTTGTGGCAAACATAGCTGTGGCGTGTCCCGTAAGTGTTTGTGACTTCGGCAACCACAGCGTAAAGCTGCCCATCCCCATCGAAACAGAACCAGAAACTGACCGGGTTGAAAACATGGCCCAGAACCCTCGGCTGCGTCAGCAACATGATCTGCGCAGGCTGGGGCACCTCCAGTTCCTCAAACCGGGCACGCAGCCATGGGGCTCCGATCCCCTGCCCCGGTTTACCGCCGTGATCTGACCTGCGCCAATTGGTGATGTTCACGCGGTCGACTGAAAAGAGCATCGGCGTGGACAGATCGGCCTCGGGGTCCAGCAGGATGTAATCGACCGAATAGCGAAAGGCGTTTTCAATCGCCCCTTTGCGACCGTGATAGGTGTAACCTGCTATGTGGTCGATATTTTTCATTCCGCCGCGCGTCCTGCTTTGCCCGTAAATTGTTCGACTTGCGCCCTTTTCAGAAAAGAGACGTCATTTGAAATACGGAATCCACCCCGGTTTGGACTTTTTTTGTCGCATGAAAGTGATCCGCCTTGGTGCCCCCCGCGTAATCCGGTTATGTTTACCGAGATCAATACCGTGACCTTGGACGAACCTGCGGCTGAACAGGCCGCCCCTCAGCCTTGGCGCGCAAAGAAACGCATCAAGGGTAGACAGGTGAACGGAACGAACGGCAGTTGCGACACCAGGACCGAGTGGGTGGACCATGTCAGGCGCATCCGAGACGCGCAGGACCAGGCGGCTTTTGCCGAGCTGTTCCTGCATTTCGCGCCGCGTGTAAAGGCGTTCCTGATGAAGTCAGGATCCGACGCCGCTCTGGCCGAGGAGTGCGCGCAAGAGGTGATGGCGACCTTGTGGCACAAGGCCCATCTGTTCGATCCGTCACGGGCCACGGTGGCCACTTGGGTGTTCACCATCGCTCGGAACAAGCGCATTGACGTCCTGCGCAAGCAACGCCGCCCTGAACCCGAGGAACTGGGATGGGGCCCCGAGGCTGAGCCGGACCAGGACGATGTCCTTGCGCTACAACAGGAAACCGCGCAGCTGCGCACCGCCATGCTGGCGTTGCCCGAGGCGCAGAGAGAGCTGATCGAGAAGGCGTATTTCGGTGATCTGAGTCATCGAGAGATTGCGTCTCAGACCGGGTTGCCCCTGGGAACGATCAAATCACGTATTAGGTTGGCGCTGGACCGCTTGCGCCACGCGATGAACTGAGATGAGCAAGATGAGCCAGTCGATTAAACATCACCTGACAGATGAGCTGCTGATGGCCTATGCCGCCGGCTCGCTGCCCGAGGCGTTCGACCTGATGGTTGCAACCCATCTGTCGCTTTGCGACCACTGCCGTGCGCGCGCCGAAAGCTATGAGGCCGTGGGCGGACATGTTTTGGATGCACAACCCGATGCTGTCAGCATGAGCGACGCATCCCTTGCCGCAACGATGGCCCTGATCTCTCAAGGCGCACCGACCCCCAAGCCCGCCCGTCCGGGCTGCGCCATCCTACCGACCCCCCTGCAAGACTATGTCGGTGGGACAGTTGATGACATTCAGTGGAAACCGATCGGTATGGGCGTGAAGCAGGCGATCCTGCCGACCAGCAAAGAGGCCACCGCCCGCTTGCTGTTCATTCCCGCAGGTGTCGCCGTCCCGGATCACAGCCACAATGGTACGGAACTGACAATGGTTCTTCAGGGCGCGTTTTCGGATGAGGTTGATCGCTTCGCACGCGGCGATGTCGAGATTGCAGATGAAGATCTGCATCACACGCCGACGGCCGACATCACCGAGGATTGCATCTGTCTGGCCGTTACGGACGCACCGCTGAAGTTTAGCAAACTGATGCCGCGCCTTTTCCAGCCCTTCCTGCGGATCTGATCATGTATATTTCGGATCAGAACTGCCTCTGACAGGAGATAATTCATGACCCGAACATGTTTGATCGCGCTTGGCTTTGCGTGCTTTGCCACGATTGCGTCTGCCCAGATGAAGGCTGATGTGAAGTTCGAGCCAGGCAACTTTGGCACAATGGTCAACGGTACCGTGACCGGAGATGAGTATTTTGACTACTCTCTCGGCGCGAAAGCCGGGCAAGAGATGTTTGCCGATCTCAAGGTCAGCGACACCAATGGCAATGGTGTGGTCTATTTCAACATCCTGCCCCCCGGTAGCGATGGCGTCGCGATCTATAACGGCTCGATTGACGGCAACACTGCCCGCATCGATCTGCCCGAGGACGGGGACTATACGATCCGAGTCTATCTGATGGGAAATGACCGGGATACGGGCAAAACCGTGGGCTACAATCTGGACCTGTCGATCCAGTAAGTTGCTACTTGAGCTCGCTGTCGACTGCGGCGTTTTCAGACCGAATAGGAACCCCCAACAACTCTAAAGCGCCGCTGCGGCCCTTGACCTCGATCGGGGGGATGCTGACTAGCCCGTCCAAGAGGCCCCGCCCTCCAGCCGCTGTCACAAGGTCGTTCGAGACAATCAGGTCCATTTCCAGATCGCGGGTCAGGCTTTCAAGCCTTGCGGCTATGTTCACCGCGTCTCCGAACACCGAAAACTCCAGCCTGTCTTGATCGCCTATAACGCCGAGAAACACCTCACCCCAATGCAAGCCGATTCCGGTGCCAAGTGACGGAAGGCCCGCCGATTTGCGCTCGGCAGTCCAGCGGGCCATTTCGTCGAACAGCCCTGCGCCGCAGTTCAGGCAGCGTTCTGCGGCCTGATCTCCGTCAAACACGATCATAACGGCGTCTCCGATGAACTTGTCGATGATCCCGTTTTCCCGACGCACAACAGCCGAGACCCGGCGCCTGTAATCCGACACCAGTTCAGAGACCTCATCCGGCTCAAGCTGTTGCGACAGTGTAGTGAATCCGCGCAGATCGATGAAAATCAAACCGGCCATCTGGCGGCGTCCGTTTTTCAAAGCCGCCAATCCGCTGTCGCCGAGGTCCTGAACGACCTGCGAGGGCAGGTAGCGCGTCAGGTTTGCGCGTCGCTGCGCCTCAGTTATGGATTGGAACAGCAACTTGTGAACCCGCCTTGCGGCAACGATCAGAACCATCCCGGCCAGGGCGATCATGAAGACTCGGATCAGGTTGGGCGGCGGTGCCAGAAACAGCCAGATAGGACTATCCGTGTGACCCCGCGCGGATCCTGCATTTATCCCGATCAGGAACAGAAACCCAAGCGACAGCAAGACAACCTGCATCAACATGACCTTGGGGTTGCCGCGTAATACTCCGAAAGCCAGAACCACAGGGACCAGCCAGACGGCAGGCAGAACGAAGACCTCGTCCCCGACAAGGCCAGTATTGAGCAAGCCCAACCAGACCGAGACAATCAGGAACACGGAATCCGCGCCCGACACAGGCCAGGCCATCCAACCCGAAAAGCGCCCCCTGCGAGCCGCGATCCATGTCACGAAGCCAAGCAAGAAATAGGCAAAGAGGGTTCCGAACGCGAACGCCCATTGGCGCTCCAGAACCGCATGTCCGCTGTTCGAAACCGGTTGGATGGTGACGAGGAAAAAGACGCCAAGGCCCGCCGCAACACCCATTCGCAACAGGCCAACGATCTGTTCCGCGTCTTGCTCGGCCGTTCTCAGCAGTTGGTCAATTTCTGGCGGGTGCGCCGCATTTTTCATTCTGCAACCTGTCTGTCAGGATGCGCACTCAGCCCTCGTGCCGCGTCAAAGGGACGACCTCCGAGGGGGCCTCTGGCGCCAATTCCTCAAAATCAAAGTTATCAAGCCGTTGCGCCCTGCGGCCAGCTTTTTCCGCACTGATCTTGATGTCCGAGATATCCTTGGCCGCCTGCCCGAAATGACGATCCAAATTGGCAACGCGGTCGCCCAGACGCTCGACATCCTTGTGCAGCATTCCCAGTTCTTTGCGGATGGCGCCTGCTTGTTCCCGCATCCTTGCGTCTTTTAGAATCGCGCGCATCGTGTTCAGCGTCGCCATACAGGTGGTCGGTGACACGATCCAGACGCGTTTGGTAAAACTCTCCTGCACCAATTCGGGGAACTTGGCGTGCAACTCGGCATAGACCGCCTCGGACGGCAGGAACATCAGCGCGCCATCGGCTGTTTCGCCATCCAGAATGTATTTCTCAGCGATATCGTTGATGTGTTTGCGCACCGTGCTGCGGAACATTTGAACCGCCGCCTTTAGCTCGGCGTCATTGGTCGATCCAATCAGAGCCTCATAGGCTTCCAACGGGAATTTGCTGTCGATCACAATCGGCCCCGGAGGGTTCGGCAGATGGATCAGACAATCCGCCCGGCGTCCGTTCGAGAGGGTTGCCTGCAACTGGAAACTGTCATGCGGAAGCGCTTTGGAGACTATGTCATTCAGCTGAATCTCACCAAACGCGCCCCTGGTCTGTTTGTTCGACAAGATATCCTGCAGCGACAACACATCGCCGGACAGCTTGGTGATGTTGTCCTGCGCCTTGTCTATGGCGGCCAACCGCTCCTGAAGCTGGGTCAGCGAAGTCGCGGTCTGCTTGGAGGACCCGTGCAGCGATTCCTTCATCCTCTCTTGCATTTCGGCCAGCGCGCGGGCCGATTTCATGGCATTGTCGGCCAGTCGGTCATTCATCTGCTGCTGCACCGAGGAAAGGCGGGATTCGACCGTCTGAATCACCTGCACCTGCGCATTGGCCTGCGTGTCCGAGACATGCTGCAACCCGCCGCGCAATTGCTCCTGCCCCTGCCCCAACGCCTGCACATGTTGCCCCAGATGCGCCATCTGTCGCGCGAGGGGCTCTGCCATCCGCGCGGAACGTTGCGACGCCCGCAGCGACAGAAACAGCAACAAAAGAACCAGCGCCAGAACGCCACCCGCAACGAGGATTACGGGGTCATTCAGTGCATATTGGGTGCCTGCAATCTCGATCATATAAACCTGTATGTTCTCGTTTTGTTTCTATCTTTTTAGACGCTTCGCGTGACCAGATCAACTGCGCCCGAACAGGCGCTCGATATCGCTGAGTTTCAGTTCAACATAAGTGGGTCGCCCGTGGTTACATTGGCCGGAATGCGGGGTGGCCTCCATCTCGCGCAGCAGGGCGTTCATTTCCTCGGCCCGCATCCGGCGGCCAGAGCGGATCGAACCACGGCAGGCAACGCGGCTGAGGATCGCCTCAATCCGCGCCTGCACCATCTGACTGTCGCCCTGATCGGCAAGCTCATCGAGGATATCCAGGATCATCGCGCGGGCATCAACCTCGCCCAGAATGGCAGGGGTTTCGCGCACGGCAATGGCACCGCCGCCAAAAGGCTCCAGCGTCAGGCCAAGGCGTGAAAGGTCATCGGCCACTGCCATCAGCCGCGCGCAATCGCCTTCGGACAGTTCGACGATCTCGGGGATCAGCAAAGCCTGCGCGGCGACACCGTTCTCGGCCATTTGCGTTTTGAGCTTTTCATAAACCAACCGCTCATGCGCCGCGTGCTGGTCGACGATGACCATCCCGTCGGCGGTTTGTGCGATGATGTAATTTTCATGCACCTGACCGCGTGCTGCCCCCAAGGGCAGGTCCTGAGGCGCGGGTTCTTCAGCGGTCACCGGGGTCACAACCGGGGTCGGCTCAACGATGCTGCCGCTATAGTCCCTTGCCAATTCAGCAAAGCCGGGGGATTGCGCCCGATACGCGGCTTGCCGGGCCGCCTGCGACGGCCGGTCCATCTGGTAGACCCGCGCAGGGGTAGGCTGCGGCGCCTCGGGCCGCATCGCGCCCAAAGTCGCGTTGGCAACAGTCGAGGACGCCCGATGTCCGGCTTCGGCCAGCGCGTGGCGCAGGGCGGATACGATCAAACCACGCGCGACGCCGGGATCGCGGAACCGAACCTCTGACTTGGCGGGATGCACGTTCACGTCCACCAGCGTCGGATCGCAGTCGATGAAAAGCGCCGCAGCAGGGTGTCGGTCGCGGCTGAGGAAATCGAAATACGCGGCCCGAAGCGCGCCAGTCAGCATCTTGTCACGGACTGGACGGCCATTGACGAACAGATATTGCGCGACCGCAGCCCCGCGCGAATAGGTCGGAAGGGCAGCATAGCCGTACAACCGAATACCTTCGCGGGTCGCGTCAATCTGCAGGGCGTTATCGGCGAACTCGCGACCGATCACGCGGGCCAGACGGGCGTGGAGGGCATCGAAAAGATCGCCATTCTCGCGGTCGGCGCGGAAGGTCACGCGACCCTGACCTCCGCCCGAAACATCGCGCAAGGTGAACGTGACGGAAGGCTCAGCCATGGCGAGGCGTTTGACCGTATCGCCAATGGCCTGAGCCTCGGCCCGATCGGTTCGCATAAACTTGAGCCGTGCCGGCGTGGCGAAAAACAGATCGCGCAGCTCGACCACTGTGCCTGCACGAAGGGCGGCGGGCTTCACCGCCTCCATCTTGCCGCCCGAAACCGCAATTGACGCCGCATTCGCGCCCGGAACGCGGCTGGTGATCGACAAGCGACCTACCGCGCCGAGCGAGGGCAAAGCTTCACCCCGAAAGCCGAAGGTGTGAATGTTCAAAAGGTCCGACCCGTCGATTTTCGAGGTCGCATGGCGCGACAAGGCCAGCGGCAGATCCTCGGGCGCGATACCACAGCCATCATCGGTGACACGAATCAAGGTCTTGCCCCCGCCCGCGATATCTATGGCAATACGGGTGGCTCCGGCGTCGATGGCATTCTCGACCAGTTCCTTGACGGCCGAGGCCGGGCGTTCGACCACTTCACCCGCGGCGATGCGGTTGATCGCAGCATCGTCGAGCTGCCGGATAACGGGTCGTGTTTCGCTGATATTGGGGGTCGTCTGCGCCATACCACCAGACCTAGCACATCACGGCCCGATTCTGCCACCGGATTGAACCGTAATATCGGCCGATCTTTCAGATCAAGAAGGAGGGGGGCCGGACAGTGTTCGGGGGCTGGCTGTGCCGCCCTCACCGAACCCTGCCCGGACTTACCGAAGTGAGTGGTAGTTGTTAGCCGGTAATGTAATTGACCTAACATGCAATTAGTTAAATTGCTTATTAAGAGTCATCTTTATTTACTCTGGGCAAAGTTCAGCCGATGACCTGCGGGAACCAGTGGCAGGAAAGTGCCGCTTCACGCAGGTGTGTGCGCACCCACTCGGGTGCGGCACGGGCCGAAAATGGCGGTCAGGGCCAGGATCGCGCCGGACATGGTGGCGATCATCCCTGCCGCGCTGACGGCGTCCGCCGCGCCCAGCCAAAGCGGGCCATACCCGGCCAGCACATATCCCGAAACAGCTGAGAGGATGGCGAATCCCACGCTCCAGGCGATTTGCGTCTCCAGCCGGTTGGTCATCATGCGCGCCGCAGCAGGGGGGCAGATGAACATGGCGATCACGATGATCGAGCCGACGGCATCAAAGGCGGCAACAGCAGCGATCGCGGCGACGATGACCAACGCCAGTCCTAGCGCGCCCGTGCGGATACCCATGGTGCGAGCGAACCCCTCATCGAAGGTCGAGATTTTCAGTGGCCGCCAGAACAGCCATGTGAACAGCAGAACACCCAGCATCGTCACCGCGATCCGAGGCAGTTCAGGCGGCAGCCCGGCCAAGGCCTGCAAGTCCCAAAGTGAGGACCAGCCCGTCGCATCCAGCCAGATCTGGCTTTCCAGATTGCCGTAAAGCGCATGTTCCACATCCAGATGCACGGTTGAGGTATCCGTCTGCTCCAACAGCAGCACACCTGCCGCAAACATCGTGGTAAAGACCACACCCATCGCCGCACCCGGCTCGATTTGACCCAGCCTCCGGATCGCCTCGATCAGAACAACGGCAACGATCGCCGCTCCCGCCGCGCCCAGCATCATGGGCCAGGTGGAGATCGCTCCGGTCAGCAGAAAGGCCACAACGATGCCGGGCAGGACCACATGGCTGATCGCATCCCCGATCAGCGCCTGTTTGCGCAGCACGAGGAAATTGCCGGGCAAGGCGCAGGCTATCGCCGCGAAGGTGCCGATCAGCAGTGGCGTCAGCGACAGGGGAACGAATTCTTCACCGCTCATGTCGGAACCCCCTGTGGTCCGCCGATGCGATTGTCTATTTCCGCGATCTGATCCTTGGTCAGTACGGTTTCGATGTCACGCAGGCCATCGTATAGCGCGGCAGTCGCCTCATGCGCCTGATCCGCGCGCACGACCTCCCACCGCTTTTCATCGCGCAACGCTTTTGCAGCGCGAGCTTTGCCAGCCTCGGTCGCTACGCCATCGGCGCGCACAAGATCAGCGTGGCGCAACAGGCGCAGGGTTAGAGGTTCGTAGATCTTCTGGCCTTGTGCCAAAGCCAACAGCCCTTGCCGGATATGCACCCGACGTTGGAACCTCAGATGGCGCAGAACGGCGGCCAGAATCCCGCGGACCGGGGCGAGGAACAGGGACAGGACGAAGAAGGCGAAGCTGACCAGAACGATGATAGGCCCAGTCGGCAGATTCGGCGCAGTGGCCGACAAGGCGGCGCCGATATAGCCCGCCAAACCACCCGCGAGACCGGCCAGCAAGACGACGCGATCCGACCGCTCGGACCAGAACCGCGCGGTGACTGGAGGGATGATCAGCAAAGCCACGATCAGGATCAGACCAACGATCTTCAGGCCCACCACAGTGACCGCCATCACCAGACCCATCATGGCAAGGTCAATGCGATGCACGGGCAAGCCCCGGGCGGCGGCATATTCGGGGTCAAACGCCACCAAAGTCATCGGGCGGCGCAGGATCATCACAAGCACCAGAGTCGCCGCACCTCCGATCGCGATGATCAAGGCATCCGCCCACAGCATCCCGGCGGTTGATCCGAGAAGGAAGCCCTCCAACCCCGCTTGCCGACCAACGCCCATGGTCTGAATGACGGTCAGTAGGACGATTCCGAAGCCGAAAAACACCGATAGAACCGCGCCAATGGCTGCATCCTCGGCCAGTCGCGTGTGGCGCGTTAGCCAGTTCAGGCAGAGCAGACCAACCCAAGCCGACACCGCCGATCCGGCCAGCAGCCCCAGCAGGTTACGCCCATCCCCACCCAAAGCGACAAGCAACATGAAGGCCAGACAGACCCCCGGCAAAGTCGCATGACTGATCGCGTCACTGACCAGCGCGCGTTTGCGCAAAAAAAGAAAGGTGCCGGTCACACCGGCCGAGACTCCCAGCAAACTCGCACCAATAGCGACCAGCGTGGCGTTGTAGCCAAGCTGCAGGCTGAGCGCATCCCAGAGCATTCCCTACCCCAGCGCGCGCGAAATCTGGTCGATTTGGGCGGTGGCCAAGCGGCCTCCGTATGCGGATTGCAGGGTTTCGGCGGTAAAGGCCTGCGCCACCGAGCCCTCGGCGATCTTGCGTGTGTTGATCAGGAAGACATGATCAAAGTAGTCCGAGACCGTGGCCAGATCGTGATGCACGACTACCACGGTCTTGCCCGCCTCTTTCAGCGATTTCAGCACCGCGATGATGGCTTTTTCGGTGGCCGCATCGACACCAGCGAAGGGCTCGTCCAAGAGATACAGATCGGCGTCCTGCGCCAAGGCACGTGCCAGAAACACGCGCTGTTGCTGGCCACCTGAAAGCTGACCGATCTGACGATCCGCAAAGTCGCGCATGCCAACGCGGTTCAGGCAATCCATCGCTGCCGCTTTGTGCCGCGCGCGGACACGGCCCAACAGGCCCAGTTGACGCGACAGGCCCATGAGAACCACGTCAATAACGCGGGTCGGGAAATCCCAATCAACACTGGCGCGCTGCGGGACATAGGCGATCCGGGCACGCTGTGCCTCGAGCGGTTGACCGAACACTGTCACCTGCCCGGACAAGGGCGTGACGATCCCAAGCGCCGCTTTCAGGAGTGTCGACTTCCCTGCCCCGTTGGGGCCAATAATCGCGGTCATCGCTCCCGGCTGAACCGTCATATCCACCGAGAATACAGCGGGCTTCTGACCGTATGAGACTGTCAGACCCCGCACTGCCAGCGGGCTGGCCTCAATCCCTTGGTCTTCGACGGAAACACCCTGAACAGCTGCAAGCTCTAGCATCACTCAAAACCCCGCAGACAGTTTGCCGTTCAGACCCTGATCTGGAACTTCAGCCCCCAAGGCCCCTGCTATCACGGTGATATTGTGATCCAGCATGCCGACATAGGTGCCCTCATATGTGCCTGGCTCGCCCATGGCATCGGAGTACAGCTCACCCCCGACCGAGACTTTGTGGCCCTTGGCCGCAGCCCCTTCAATAAGCGCACGCATCGAGCGATCCGAGACCGAGCTTTCTACGAACACGGCGGTCAACTGGCGGTCGACCAGAGTGTCGACCAGCTCTCCGATCCGGTTCAGACCGGCCTCGGACTGGGTCGAGATGCCCTGCACGCCCATTACTTCATAGCCATAGGCCGCACCGAAATAGCCAAAGGCGTCATGGGCGGTTAGCAACACACGGCTGCCTTCGGGCACTGCGGTCAGGGCCTGTTCTGCATAGGCTGTCAGAGCGTCCAGCTCAGCCAGATGCACCTGTGCGTTTGCGGCAAAAATCTCGGCAGCCTCGGGGCGGGCCTCCGTTAGTGTCTCTTGGACTTTGGCGACCACATCGGCCCACAGGACCGGGCTCATCCAGATATGCGGGTCATATTTGTCGGCATAGTCGTCGTGCGCGCGCAGCTTCGATTTTTCGACGCTTTCGGCCACGGCTACCACGGTCTGCTTGCGGCTGAGGTCTCCAAAGAAATCCTCCATCTGCGCTTCAAGGTAGAGACCGTGCCACAGCACCAGATCCGCGCGGGTCATGGCGACGATATCGCTGCGGGTCTGGCGATAGGCATGCGGATCAACACCGGGACCCATGAGGCCCTTAACCTCGACCTGATCGCCGCCAACCTGTCGCACGGCGTCGGCAATCATGCCGGTCGTTGCCACGACCTTCAGCGGAGCCTGTGCCCATGCGGCAAGCGGCATGGCGGCGGCGATAGCGAGAGCAGTAAGGAAACTGCGACGAATCATAGTTGATCTCCGGAATTCGGACCCTGTTGCGATTAAATATGAGAACGACTCGCAACTAAGTCAATGCTATTGCGAATTAGTCGCAACAAAATCCCATTTTATTTGTCCAAATGGTCAAAAAAATACCGCAAGGCCGCTCTGCTGCCTTCCATTTACTGCCAAGCCGTGCGATTTTGGCGCAAACCTCCCAAAGGATGTGAGAATGGAACCGCAGCGCTCAGACAGCCCCGTGCGCACCGCGCATCTGCCGCAAGTCACCGAACCCAGAAACCCCGGAATGGATCTTGATCTGGATTGGGTCCGCGCCGTGCAGGCCAATACCTCGGCGATCGAGCGCCGGGCCACGACCCTGCCCGGTCGGCGGTCGGTGAAGAAGGAACATCAGGCTGCGTGGCTGCTGAAGGCGGTCACCATGATCGACCTCACCACACTGTCAGGTGACGACACGGTGGGACGCGTGCGCCGTTTGTGCGCTAAAGCGCGGCAACCGGTTGCGCCAGCAACTTTGCAAGCGCTGGATATGCCCGCAATCACCACAGGGGCCGTCTGCGTCTATCACGACATGATCGAGACTGCCGTTGCCGCTTTGAAAGGCACTGGGATACCCGTGGCTGCCGTCTCCACCGGGTTTCCGGCGGGCTTGTCGCCGTTCCATCTGCGCGTGGCCGAGATAGAAGAAAGCGTGAAAGCCGGAGCGGAAGAGATCGACATTGTCATCTCACGCCGTCACGTGCTGTCGGGCGATTGGCAGGCTTTGTATGACGAGATGAAGGCGTTCCGCGTGGCCTGCGGCGATGCGCATGTCAAAGCCATTCTGGCGACCGGAGAGCTGGGCAGCCTGCGCAACGTCGCGCGCGCCTCGCTGGTCTGCATGATGGCGGGGGCGGATTTCATCAAAACCTCAACCGGGAAGGAAAGCGTCAACGCTACTCTGCCCGTATCGCTGGTGATGATCCGCGCGATTCGCGACTACTATGACCGCACCGGATATCGTGTCGGGTACAAGCCTGCGGGCGGCATTTCCAAGGCCAAGGATGCCTTGGTCTACCTGTCGCTAATCAAGGATGAGCTGGGCGACCGCTGGCTGGAGCCGGACCTGTTCCGCTTTGGCGCCTCATCACTGCTGGGCGATATCGAACGGCAGTTGGAACATTATGTGACGGGCGCGTATTCCGCCGATTATCGCCACTCCATGGGCTGAGGAAAAGCACAATGACAGTCAAAGAAATCTTCGAGACCATGGACTATGGCCCCGCCCCTGAAAGCGCAGCAGAAGCTTTGGCCTGGCTGGTCGATCAGGGCGACAAGTTCGGTCACTATATCGACGGGAGTTTCACCAAACCGGGCAAAGGGTTCGAAAGCCGCAACCCAGCGACCGGAGAGGTTTTGGCCAAGCTGACCCAGGCCAAGCAAGCTGATGTGGACGCGGCCGTCGCGGCTGCCCGCAAGGCGCAACCCAAGTGGGAGAAACTGGGCGGCGCAGGCCGGGCGCGGTATCTCTATGCCATTGCGCGGCTGTTGCAAAAACATTCGCGCCTGTTCGCCGTGCTGGAGAGCATGGATAACGGCAAGCCGATCCGTGAATCGCGTGACATCGACATCCCTCTGGCGCAACGCCACTTCTACTATCACGCCGGTATGGCGCAATTGATGGAGAGCGAGTTGCCCGATGCAGAGGCCTTGGGCGTATGCGGGCAGATCATCCCGTGGAACTTCCCTTTGCTGATGCTGGCCTGGAAGATTGCGCCCGCGCTTGCGATGGGGAATACGGTGGTGTTGAAACCGGCCGAATATACCTCGCTGACCGCGCTGCTGTTCGCTGATATCTGCTCACAGGCCGGGCTACCCAAAGGCGTCGTCAATATCGTGACCGGAGACGGCGCGGTGGGTGAGATGATCGTAAACGCGGACGTGGACAAGATCGCGTTTACCGGCTCGACCGTTGTGGGGCGGCGTATCCGCGAGGCGACTGCGGGTTCGGGCAAGGAACTGACCTTGGAGCTGGGAGGCAAGTCCGCCTATATCGTCTTCGACGACGCTGACATCGACAGTGCGATCGAGGGGCTGGTAGATGCGATCTGGTTCAATCAGGGGCAGGTTTGCTGTGCAGGGTCCCGTCTGCTGGTGCAGGAGGGCATTGCCGACCGCTTCCACGACAAGCTGCGCACCCGGATGGACGGCTTGCGCATCGGTGATCCGCTGGACAAATGCATCGACGTCGGCGCGGTTGTGGACCCGGTTCAGCTGCAGACGATCAAATCCATGGTCGACAGCAACACCGCAGGCCATGTCCATCAGGCCGCCTGTGAGCTGCCGGAAAACGGCTGCTACTACCCTCCGACGCTGATCTCGGGGCTCGAGACCTCGGACCCTCTGATGCAGGAGGAGATTTTTGGCCCGGTTCTGGTCTCCTCGACCTTCCGCACCCCAGCTGAGGCCGTAGAACTGGCCAACAACACCCGCTACGGCCTGGCCGCTACGGTCTGGACCGAGAATGTGAACCTCGCGCTGGATATCGCGCCCAAGCTGGTTGCGGGCGTGGTCTGGGTCAACGCCACCAACCTGTTCGACGCCGCAGCCGGGTTCGGCGGAGTGCGCGAAAGTGGTTTTGGCCGTGAAGGCGGTTGGGAGGGGCTGACGGCCTACACCAAGCCCAAAGGCAAGGCCAAGCCGCTGGCAAAAGTCGTGGCGACCATGGGCGAAGGTGCTCCGGTAGATCCCATCGACCGCACCGCCAAGATGTATGTGGGTGGCAAGCAGGCGCGGCCCGACGGGGGGTACTCCAAGCCTGTTTGGGGTAAGTCCGGTCTTTTGGGTCATGTAGGTCTTGCCAACCGCAAGGACGTCCGCAACGCGGTTGAGGCCGCCGCTGGCGCGAAAGGCTGGTCCAAGACCACCGGCCATCTGCGGGCACAGATATTGTACTATATCGGCGAGAACCTCTCGGCCCGCGCGGGTGAGTTCGCCGCCCGTATCGACGCCATGACCGGCAAGAAAGACGGCGTGAAAGAGGTCGAAGCCTCGATCCAGCGCCTGTTCACCGCAGCTGCCTGGGCCGACAAATATGACGGTCAGGTGCATGGCGTTCCGATCCGGGGCGTGGCAATCGCCATGAAAGAACCCGTTGGCGTGATCGGCGCGCTCTGCGCGGATGAGGCCCCTCTGCTTGGGCTGGTCTCGGCCATGGCGCCTGCGATCGCCATGGGCAACCAGGTCGTACTGGCCGCATCCGAGCCGTATCCGCTGGCGGCGACGGATTTCTATCAGATTCTCGAAACATCGGACGTGCCCGCAGGTGTGGTCAATATCCTGACCGGCAGCCATGCGGAACTGGCGAAGCCGCTGGCCTCGCACCTGAACGTGGATGCGGTCTGGTCTTTCTCATCGACGGATCTGTCGAAAGAGATTGAGGTTGTCTCAGCCGGGAACCTGAAACGGACCTGGGTCAATAACGCGACGGCATTTGATTGGAGCATGGACCATTCCCGCCGCTTCCTTCAGGCTGCGACCGAAGTGAAAAACATCTGGGTGCCCTACGGCGAGTAGGGCTCCCGCATCACGGGAGGCCCACATGGACTTTGCAAACAAAACCGTCATCGTCATTGGCGGCACCAGCGGTATTAACCGGGGCATTGCCGAGGCCTTTGCGGCCTCGGGCGCGAGGTTGGCGGTTGCCAGCCGCTCACAAGAAAAAGTGGATGATACCGTCGCTGCGCTGAAAGCGGCAGGCGCGGCAGAGGCCATCGGTGCGGCGTTTGACGTGCGCGATCCGGACGCCGTGGCGGCGGGGTTGAAACAGTTCCATGATGCGTTTGGTGATTTCGACGTGCTGGTGTCAGGTGCGGCGGGGAATTTCCCGGCGCTGATGTCCGAGATGTCCGTCAATGCATTCAAGACAGTTGTCGACATCGACCTGATGGGCACCGTTCATGTTCTGAAAGGGGCCTACCCTTACCTCAAACGGCCTGGTGGCAGCATCATCAACATCTCGGCCCCGCAATCCTATCTGCCTTATGAAGGGCAGGCTCATGTCTGCGCGGCCAAGGCGGGTGTTGATCAGATCACCCGAACACTGTCCATGGAATGGGGCGTCGAAGGCATCCGTGTGAACTCGGTTGTGCCTGGTTTCATCGAGGGCACCGAAGGGGCCAAACGCCTTGCGCCAACACCCGATGCGGGCGAAGCGCTGCGTAAGGACGTTCCATTGGGCCGTTGGGGACAACCGAAGGACGTGGCCAATGCCTGCCTGTTCCTCAGCTCTGATATGGCCAGCTATATCAGCGGCACAGTCATGGCCGTTGATGGAGCCTTGTATCAGCGCGGCTCGGGTAAGTTTGGCCAGATGATGGGTCAGATGCTGCGGGCGGCGAAAGAGGGCTAAAGCTTGAAGGCTGAATGTTCAGCCGCGGGGCTTTGTTTCGGCTACAGCTAGCTCAAGAGCTTCTGAAATAGATCCCTGCGGCGACCAGCAGCGAGGTCAGGACGCCGGCCACCACGTAAAGTGCAAAGGCGCTGAGCAGGGATTGGCCTAGAATCAAAGCTGCCGCAAAGGTCAGCAACCCTGCAACTGTGCCCAATCCCATAATCGCAACTACCATAGCGTCACTATCCATCCCAAGCTGTGACAAGAGATGAGGACCAAGGGAATCTCATCTCATACTCCGATTATCACAGAATTCTCGACATTTCTGGCTAAAGTATGGCCAAGACGCGTTAACGGTAAGTTAAGGCGGAGAGTTGCCGATCCGGTAAGCGGCGCATCGCTCGTTATCAATAGGTATCCTGCCCTCAGCGTGGGGGGACGGTGTCAGCCGTCCACCCCTTCCGGTTTTCCGACAATGGTGAAGTGCAGGCCCTCTGGGTCCAGCAGTTCAGACGCGACGCGATTGATCTCATCCAGCGTCACCGCATTCACCTTGTCGTTGCGAGTCGCGATATAGTCGATTGGCAGACCCTGCATCTGCATCCCGACCATGATCCCGGCAATACGGCCGTTGCCATCAAACCGAAGCGGATAGGCGCCGGTCAGATAGGTCTTGGCGTCGTCCAACTCCTTCTGGGTCACACCCTCGGACGCCGCCCGGGCCCATTCGTCGCGGATCACCTCGACGGCTTCAGCGATGCGATCGTTGGAGGAAGAAACTGAACCCAAATAGACCGAGGCCAGGTCCTTGGGCGCCAGATAGGAATAGACGCCGTAGGTCAGGCCGCGCTTTTCGCGCACCTCTTGCATCAGGCGGCTTTCGAAACCGCCGCCGCCAAGGATGTGGTTCAGGACAAAAGCCGCGAAGAAATCAGGATCATCACGGTCGATCCCTTTCTGCGAGAACAGCGCCACGGATTGCGGCGTGTCGAATTCGACCACGCTTACGCCACCCTCGATCTGAACCTCGGCTTTTTCCGGGATCGGTTTGCCAGTCTCGGGCAGGTCCAGCAGCAGGGTATCCAGCAGCACGCCCAGTTCCTCGGCTGTGATGTCGCCGACAGCGCCAACGTAGAGGCGATCCTTAGCAAATACGCTCTCATAAGCGGTGACTACATCGTCGCGCGTCAAGGCTGCCACGGTTTCAAGTGTGCCTTTGCCCTCGGACCCGTAGGGATGATCGCCATAGGCCATAGCGGCAAAGCTGCGACCGGCTATATCGTTCGGATCGGTCTGGTCCGAGCGCAGGCCGGACAGGATCTGCGCCTTCACACGTTCCACCGCGTCTTCATCAAAGCGCGGCTCAAGCAAGGTTGTTCGCAGCAGATCAATCACCTCGTCCCGGTTTTCGGTCAGGAAGCGGGCGGAGATCGAAACCGAGTCGTCCCCGGCATTATAGGTGAATGAGGCGGCCAGCGACTCCAACTCGCGCGCATAGGTGCGGGCGTCCATATCACCCGCGCCCTCTTCGATCAGGCCACTCATCAGGTAAACCGCGCCGCGCTTGTCCGGGTCATCCAGCGAGGTACCACCGCGAAAGCGCAGCTCGAGCGCTGCGAAGGGGATCGAGTGATCCTCGACCAACCATGCGGTGATTCCACCGGGAGAGGTGACCTCCTCAATCTCAATCTCGGCCCATGCGGGCAGCGCGATGACAAAGGCGATCAGGGTTGCAAAGATGCGTTTCATTGGGTCACCTCATCATCCTTCATCAGCCAGCCGGTGACCGAGCTTTCCAGTTGCAGAACCTCGCGGGCGGCGGCGATGATTTCATCCCCGGTCACGGCCTGCAGGACGTCGGGCCAGGCCTGTACATCCTCAACCGTCAATCCGCTGGTCAGGGCTCGACCATAGCGGTTGCCGATGCCGTCTACATTGTCGCGGGCGTAGGTCTGCGAGGCGCGCAGTTGCATCTTGATCCGGTCAAGATCTTCTTCGTTCACGCCCTCGACGATGAACTCCGCCACGACCCGATCCATGGCATCCTCGGCCTCTTGCAGCGAGACGCCTACGGCCGGAACAACCAAAAGGTCAAAGGTGGTATCATCCAACGAGACGCCTCGGTAGAACGCGCCTGCATAGGTAACGACCTGATCTTCGAATTGCAGTTTCTCGTTCAGATATGAGGTCGTGCCGCCCCCAAGAAGCTCGGCCAACAGAAATAGGGCTGCCGCTTTCTCCTGTGCGCCCGGATCGCGTTCCGGGGCCAGATAGCTGCGCTGCACATAGGGCTGCGACACACGCGGGTCTTTGTAGGTCAGGCGACGTTCCGCGGTTTGCGGAGGCTCCTGCGAGCGGACGCGTTCCGGCAGATCCAGATTGGCCGGGATCACACCGTAATACTGATCCGCAAGACTACGCACCTCGTCCGGGTCGACATCTCCGGTCACGACAAGGATGGCGTTATTGGGGGCGTAGTGCGTCTGGTAGAAGGAGAGCGCGTCCTCCATGTCCAGCGTCTCCATCTCATGCCGCCAGCCGATGATCGGGACGCCATAGCGGTGGTTGAGGTATTGCGCCGCGTTCATCTGCTCGCCAAACAGCGCGCGCGGGTTGTTGTCAGTGCGCTGGTTCCGTTCTTCCAGAATCACGTCGCGTTCGGTGGCAATATCGTCTTCGGACAAGCGAATATTCCGCATCCGGTCCGACTCCATCTGCATCATCAGCTCCAGTCGGTCGGCCGCGACGCGCTGGAAATAGGCCGTGTAGTCATAGGAGGTAAAAGCGTTGTCATTGCCCCCATTGGCCGCAACCGTGGCCGAGAACTCGCCCGGTGCCAGAGTATCGGTGCCCTTGAACAGCAGATGTTCGAGGAAATGCGCCACGCCGGACGACCCGATCGGCTCATCTGCCGATCCGGCGCGATACCAGACCATGTGCTGCACGACCGGCGCGCGGTGATCCTCGACCACGACGACATCCATGCCGTTGTCCAAAGTGAAGGTCGTGACCGCCTCTTTCCCGTCCTCGGCAAGGACCGGGGTGGCTGCAATCAGGGCGGCAGATAGTGCCAAAGCCCGAACCATGGGGCATCCTCCGTTTCGTTTCTAGACTTCAAACTACGGTGGAGCCCGGCGGGATCAAGGGAGATGACAGAAAGTTAAAGAATTATTCATTCGGAGGTGAAGACGGAGTCTCTACACCAATACGACGGGCTGCATCGGTCTCGACAAAGGGATCGATCGACTGACGTTCGTAAACCTGCTGGTAGCGATCGACCGGGAACAGGCGCAGACCGGTCCAACGGCCACGGCGCTTGCGGAAGGCTTCATCATCAGCCTCGACCACGGCGCGCGCGTTTGCCGGAACGCCATAACGGCTTGAGGCAGTTACAAGCGCGGCATCTGACGATGGGATCGCCGCATTCGGGTTCAGCGCCGACGCGTTGCCCCCAAGGGCCACTACGGCGTCTGCGTTCGGGTTCGGATCCGTCAGGTTGCCACCGCCCGGTGTGGGGGCTGGCAGAAACGCATAGTCTTTCGGCTGGGTCAGAGGTTTGACCGGCAGCACGGAGAACTCATCCGGCCCTTCCCCCGGAGGGTCAAGATCGCGCAGGCCGGGGTTGTTGCAACCTGCAACGGCTGCACCAAGGATCATGGCAAGTAGGGCGCGCGACAACCGCATCAGAGTCTCCAACCTGTTTCAGGTGCTTTTAACGCATCTCTTCGGGCGCGTCACGAGGCCTTTTTATTGTCGAACAACACAAGTCCGATGGCGCCGGCAAAGATGAACACATCGGCCAGATTGAACACGAAGGGATTGTTGATGCCACAACAGGACATGTTCAGGAAATCCAGAACATAGCCATACAGCACCCGGTCAACCACATTGCCCAGCGCTCCGCCAATCAGCAGCCCACCGCTCAGCAGCATCACTTTGGTTGGGGCCGACCGCCACAGCCAGATCGCTACAGCGATGCAGACGGCAACCGAGATACCAATCAGAACCCAACGCGCGGCGTCGGAATTCCCCTGAAACAGGCCAAAGTTGATCCCGCGATTCTCGCCATATTTGAAAACAAGCAGCGGCGGCAGCACCTCGATATTGCCCTCGGCCACGCGCATCACGTGAACGACCAGATATTTGCTGATCTGGTCGATCAGAAAGGCCGTGAGTGCAGCCCAGAGCAGAAGACGGCTGCGCATCAGTGGCGGAAGTGGCGCATGCCGGTGAAGACCATGGCCAGACCGGCCTCATCCGCCGCCGCGATCACTTCGTCATCGCGCATCGAGCCGCCGGGCTGGATCACACAAGTGGCACCGGCCTCGGCGGCTTCCATCAGACCGTCAGGGAAGGGAAAGAACGCATCCGAGGCTACGGCTGAGCCGATGGTCAGCGGCTGCGGCAGTCCAAGCACATCAGCCATGCGTTCGGCTTTCTTGGCCGCAATCAGCGCCGAGTCGACGCGGCTCATCTGGCCTGCGCCAACCCCGACGGTCGCCCCGTCCTTAACGTAGACGATAGCGTTGGATTTGACGTGTTTGGCGACTTTCCACGCAAACAGAAGGTCTCGCATCTGTTCGTCGGTCGGAGCTTTCTTGGTGACCACTCTCAGGTCATCCATGCCGACAAAGCCGTTATCCTTGTCTTGGACCAGAAGGCCACCGGCCACCTGACGCACGGTTTTGCCACCGGCGGTTACGTCCGGCAGACCCTCGGTCGTCAACAGGCGCAGGTTCTTCTTGGCGGCAAAGATCTCCTTGGCCTCATCCGAGGCACCGGGGGCAATGACGACCTCGGTGAAGATGCCGGTGATTTCCTGCGCTGTCTCCGCGTCCAGAGGCTGGTTGAGCGCAACAATCCCGCCAAAGGCCGAGGTCCGGTCGCAATCGAAAGCCGATTTATACGCGTCCAGCAGACTCGCGCCTGTCGCGACACCGCAAGGGTTGGCGTGTTTGATAATCGCGCAGGCGGCAGTGTCGGCAGGGTTGAACTCGGCAACCAGCTCAAAGGCTGCGTCAGTGTCGTTGATGTTGTTGTAGCTCAGTTCCTTGCCCTGATGCTGCAGGGCGGTCGCCACGCCGGGGCGGTTGGTGCCATCGGTATAAAACGCCGCCTGCTGGTGGCTGTTCTCGCCATAGCGCAGGGTCTGTTTCAGCTCACCGGCAAAGGCACGGCGCTTGGGGGCCTCCAACTGCAGGGCATCAGCCATCCAGTTCGAAACAGCTGTGTCATAGGCCGCTGTGCGGGCATAAGCCTTTTGCGCCAGCCATTGGCGGAAGCCATAGGACGTCTTGCCATAGTTCTCTTCCAACTGGTCAAGCAGCGATGAATAGTCTTCGACATCCACAACCACATTCACAAAAGCATGGTTCTTGGACGCCGCGCGGATCATCGCCGGACCGCCGATATCAATATTCTCTATGCAGGTGTCATAGTCGGCCCCTTTGGCCACGGTCGCCTCGAAAGGGTAGAGGTTCACGACCAGCAGGTCGATCGCACCAATTCCATGTTCATCCATGGCCGCGACGTGACTGTCATTGTCGCGCAGCGCCAGAAGGCCGCCATGCACCATCGGGTGCAGCGTTTTCACACGGCCATCCATCATCTCGGGGAAGCCGGTGATCTCGCTGACGTCCCGAACCTCAAGCCCCGCATCACGCAGTGCCTTGGCGGTTCCACCAGTGGACAGCAATTCGATCCCGCGCTCGGCCAGCGCCTTTCCCAGCTCGATCAGCCCGGTCTTGTCGGAAACGGAAAGCAACGCGCGGCGCACGGGGTGAAGGTCGGTCATGGGTCCAAAGGTCCTTTTGGCGTCAGTCGAATTCGGGTTCGTCCCGGTGCATGTCGCGCACGGCATAGGCTGTATCCTGCGCCTTGCTCAACGTCCACTGGATGCGCGTCGCATACTCCATTGCGCGGCCAGATAGAACGATCTGTTTTGTCGCGCGCGGCTTTAAACGCCCTTTTTCAAGGTAAACGCTTGGCTCGACGGATAATTTTCCCACGCCATCATGGCGGAAAACCCAGATCTCGCCACTTTTGAGTGCCATCGACACTGCGGAGCCGCCCAAATCCACGGCCGCATCCACATCCGGGTGCAGGTGGAACCGGATGTCGAACCCGACACCTGCAAGGCCCGAGGCATCCATCGCCTTGTCAAACTGCCGCTTGGATTTTTCGCTTGTGGTCAGCAGGATATCCTCGCCCGTCAGCTCACGCCCGTCAAAGCGCAGCTCGAACGTGCGGGCGTGGGTCAGGCCGAAAACCTTGGTATAGCCATCGTTGCCAACCATAAAGCGGATGCCCTCGAACGCGTCCTCGAAATCCACGGGAACGTCTTGCGGCGCATCCACCAGCGCCTGCCGCTCGCTACCCGTCACAGGTTTGGCGAGACGCGCGCTGGAATATCCATCCAGACAGAGCGTGGAATGAGACGGCGTGGCCCGTCCCGCCCGACGCCAATCCAGCCCAAAACTGGCCCCTGAGCCGCAATTCACGATCAGCGGACGCCGGCCCGAGGTCAGCTCGAACGCCGTGGTTGAGGCATGCGCGTTCAACGAGGCCGCGCCAACGGGCGGAGGGCTGGCATCCACAATCACCGTCGTGCGGGCGGCAGAGAGCCGGGCAAAACCCATGGGCAATTCCGTTGCCGCCTTGTGCTTGACCCCGCTTTGAGCCAGCGCTTGTTCCAAACGGCCTTCGATCCCACGCCCGCCGCCATGGAACCGGGCCAGAGCGCCATCCGCATGGCGCAAACTGCGCAATGTAGGCGCGATCCGCTTGATCGCTGCGGCCTGCGCCACCGGCGTGCCGCGCCCAAGATCGCTGAGAGCGGCGGACGTCCAGCCGAGCAGCGTAAACACCTCAAGCAGCTCTTCAGGGTTGCGCGTTGGGATGCCGCCCTGTTTGTCGACCTGCCGTTCGCATTCGCGCGCCAGCGCACGCAGGGCTGGATCGGCCATCCCCTCCAGCCCCTGCAAGGCCAATCCAGCCTGGACCAGACCGGCCAGTGCCTCAAATCTCGGCAATCCCGGCGTTGCGGCATGCGCGCGTTTAGACAGAAACCATGTTTGTTGCGCGAGAGACCGGAAAAACAATTTGCTCTGCGCCTCGTCTGCGCCGCGCAGCAAGAAAGACGCGTGATTGATCCAGCGCATGACACGCCGTCCGGTCAGATCGGGAACCCACCCGGGCCCTTGCCCGCGCCCATGCGCCTCGATCCAGCCCCAGACCCAGCGCTGCGCCTTGTCTCGCGCCCGCATATCGCCGACTGCCGCCAGATCATCCAGCCAGGCAAAGCCGTGTCTCTCGTCGTCAAAGCCCAGACTGGGGGCTGTGACCTCCCACAGACCCGTATCCTGTGCCTCGACGAGATATCCGGAGAACAGCAGATTACCCGCCACCAGCTGACGGCCGCGGGCAAAAGACCCGACGGTGCGCGGTTCAGGCTGCGTGACAAACCCCGTGACCGCCTTTTGCCGCTGGCTCAGGCGCGCATAGAGACGGTTCTGGAACCGCATCCACCGGCTGGTCATGGTGTCCGTATCTGACATGACGCTCGTTACTCTGCCTCTTGCGCTCTGCTGGCGCTTGAGACCCAACGATAGACCGTGCCGATCGTCAAGTCATCGAAAAGCATGCGCTCAGGCGGATTTGTTCAGACAGGCGATGTAGAATCCATCCATCCCGCCGCGATCCGGCCAATAATCTGGCCGCAGACGCAGACCGCCTTCCTCGGTGATCCACTCCGGTTCGACCCCGTCGCGCTTCAACGCGTCGCGATCCACGGACATGTCCGGGTACATGGCCAGCGCCTCTTCGACCTGCACCTCGCCCTCGTCAGGCAGCAAAGAGCAGGTGCAATAGACCAACCGCCCGCCTGGCTTGAGCAGGCTCCAGGCATGGGCCAGCATCTGTGTCTGCAACTCGATCAAACCGCCAAACTCCGAGCCGTCCTTGGCAAAGGGCAGATCGGGGTGACGGCGGATCGTACCGGTTGCCGAACAGGGCGCATCCAGCAAGATCGCATCATACTGACCCTGATGTTCCAGCGCGTCGCCCGCGATGACAGTCGCCTTCAACCCGGTGCGCGTGAGGTTTTCGCGCACCCGCTCTAACCGCTGCTCCGAGATATCCAGTGCTGTCACGTCGGCCCCAGCAGCGGCCAGTTGCAGCGTCTTGCCCCCGGGCGCGGCGCAAAGGTCGAGGATTTTCTCACCGGCCTGAGGGGCCAGCACGCGCACCGGCATCGCCGCCGCCGCATCCTGCACCCACCAATCGCCTGCGTTGTAGCCCGGCAACGCCGAAACCTGTCCCGCATCCTGCACGCGCATTGACCCGGTCGGCAGCACCTGACCCGGCGCGTCCGAGCCCGGCTTGACCGTCAGATCCAGTGGGGCAGCTACGAAATGCGCTTGCTCCATACCCGCAACGGCCTCTGCCCCCCACGCCATGACCAGCGGATCACGAAGCCAGTCCGGCAGACGCGGCACGCGCATCTTGGGCCAAGCGTCTGGCCCTTCGGCGGCCACCTTGCGCAGCACTGCATTGACCAATCCCTTGAGGCGACCATGCTTGCGCGAGCGGCCAACAATCTCGACCATGGAATTCACCACACCATGCGCGGCCTCGCCGTGGCACAGCTCAACCGCGCCCAGACGCAACGCGTTGTGGACAGTCAGCGCCGGGGTGCGATTGAGGTGATTGTCGAGTAGCCGGTCCGCACGCTCGAGCCCGCGCAGGGTTTCCAGCGTCAGGCGTTGCGCCCGCGCCCGGTCTTCCGGGGCCAGACGGTCCAGCGCGCCTGCGGCCAGACATTCGGACAAAAGCCGCCCTTCGCCCAAAATCTGATCCAGCAGATAGATCGCGCTGCGTCGCGCCGCTGTTGCATTGTCGGACATGGAACCGCCTTTTGATGTGCTTGTCGTCCGCATTGCCTTTGGCGGACGGGGGCGTATATCAAGACCGTGACCGGAAAGGAACCCGATGTCATGAGTGACGACACCAAAGATCTACCGCCCGCAGCCCAGCGCGCACTGGCCGAGGCCGCCGAGCGCCGTCGCAAGGCTGAAGCCGAGGCAAAAGACATGCCGAAAGAGCTGGGCGGACGTGACGGACCAGACCCGGCGCGTTATGGCGATTGGGAGAAAAAGGGCATCGCCATCGACTTCTGATGGGTTACCCCCGCAGCGCTTGCAGGAAATCATCCAACAACGCGCGCTGCTTTTTCGATTTGGCCCGCTCCTCGGGCCATGTCAGCCAATAGCCGTCCTTGGTCTTCAATTCCGGCAGGTCCAGCCTGCGCAAACGCCCCGACTGCAGGCTTTCCGAAGCAAGAGGCACCGAGCCCAGAACAACCCCCAACCCCTGCCGCGCCGCCTTCATCGCATGCCCGACGGAATCAAAACTGATCCGGCCCTGCGGCAAGTCCTTGATCCCCGCGCCCTGCACCCAGTCCTGCCAGCCGGGCCGCTCGCCCCGCAGATCAATCACCGGCGCGCCCCAGGACACATCCGGCGCAGCCATCGGGGCCAGCACCTCGGGCGCGATCAGTTTGGCCTTGCGCCCCGGCCAGACACCGCGACCGTAGCGGATTTGCAGCCATGTCCGCTCTTCCTCCAGCGACGTTCTGCGTGTCACCGAATCCGTCATCACTCGCACCTTGGGCCGCATGTTCAGAAAGGCAGGCAAGGCTGGCAGAACCAGTGCGTGGATATGTGAGGAAAGCCCCGCGACCCGTAGCTCTCGTGGGGATTTACCGAACAGGTCTTCGGTGTTGCGTTCCAGCGCCTGCAGGCTGTCTTGCACCAGCGGCAGATAGCTTTCGCCTTCGATGGTCAGCGACACGCCCCGCGCCTCACGCACAAAAAGTGTGCGCCCGAGCCAGGCCTCAAGGTTGCCAATCCGCTGGCTCACCGCGGCCTGAGTCAAACCGAACTCACGCGCAGCGGCCGAGAAACCGCCCAGTCGACCAGCCGCCTCGAACACCCGCAGCCAGTCAAGAGGCGGCAAACCGATCTTTTCCTTAGCCATTAGAAAAACCAACCCTCAGACGAAATAAGCATTAATTGTGATAATGGCACGGGGGGCGTATCCCCTTCAAGCAAAGCCCGCGCTGAACAGGAGAGACCCCATGCTGCGCACCGCCACCTATGATCCTTCGGTTGTGACTATTGAATTCACCGACGGAACCTCAGCCCGATTTCATGCCATTTGGTTGCGCGACAACGCGCTTGACCCGGACACCCGCGCGCCGGGCAACGGGCAGCGTCTGATCACCATTGGCGACATTCCCGAAAACACCTCAGTCAGCGCGGCCGAGGTGATCGACGGCGATCTGAGCGTCACCTTCCAGCCAGAGGGTAAAACCGTCACCTTCCCCGCCGAATGGCTGGCCGATCATGTTTACGATCGCGATCAAAGCGCCCCGTTCGGGCGCATCGCCCCCGGCATCACCACATGGGAAAGCGGCATCGCAGCCCCCAGCGGCGACTGGAATGCGGTTCACGCCGACCCCAGCGCCAAACGCAATTGGCTGGCGGCTGTGGCCGAATACGGTTTTGCCAAACTGACCAGTGGCCCGACCGAGCCCGAGTCGCTGCTGATGGTGGCCAACCTTTTCGGCTATGTGCGTGAGACCAATTACGGCCCCTATTTCGAGGTCCGGACTGAGGTGAACCCGACCAACCTCGCCTTTACCGGGCTGGGATTGCAGGCCCACACCGACAATCCCTACCGCGATCCGGTGCCGACGCTACAAATCCTATACTGCCTTGAAAACAGCGCCGAGGGCGGCGACTCGATCGTGCTTGACGGGTTCCGCGCCGCCGAAAGACTGCGCGACCAGAACCCCGAAGGCTTTGCCTTGCTGGCAGGCTACCCGGCGCGATTCGAATACAAAGGCTCAGACGGGGTTTGCCTGCGGTCACGCCGTCCGATGATCGAGCTGTCTCCGGATGGCGAAATTATCGGCATCCGGTTCAACAATCGCTCCTCCGCGCCCTTTGTGGATGTGCCCTTCGACAAGATGGAGGCCTACTACGCCGCCTACCGCCAATTGGGGGACATCATCGACGACCCTGCGATGGGCGTGTCGTTCAAGCTTGAACCGGGCGAGAGCTTCATCGTCGACAACACCCGCGTGCTGCACGCGCGACTTGGCTATTCGGGCGCAGGGTCGCGGTGGCTGCAGGGCTGCTACGCCGATAAGGACGGGTTGCTGTCCACTCTGGCCGCTATGGACATTGCACAGCCGGAGGCGGCGGAATGAAACCCGATTTTACGACTCTGAACCGCGACAATATCGTGGCTTTCATCGGAGATGTCTTCGACCGCCGTGGTGGCGAGGAATATCTGGGCGAACCCGTGACCATGGCCGAACACATGCTGCAAGGGGCCACCATCGCCGAACAGAACGGCATGCCCGAAGAGATCATCGTGGGGGCCCTGCTGCATGACATCGGCCACTTCACCTCGGAATTCGGGACATATCACCCGGATGATACCGAAGATCGCCATCACGAAGACGCAGGTGCTGAAGTACTCGAGCAGTTCTTCCCGTCCGTCATCACCGATTGCTGCCGCTATCATGTGGCGGCCAAACGGTATCTTTGCGCCACAAAGCCCGAGTATTTCAACCGGTTGTCCGCCGCCTCGGTCCACACGCTGGAACTGCAAGGCGGCCCGATGAGTTCCGAGGAAGTGACCGCGTTCGAGGCCAACCCGAACCTTAAAGAGATCATTCAGGTGCGATATCTCGATGAGGCCGGAAAGCGCGCGGATATGGAAACCCCTGACTTTGCACATTTCGCCCCGATGGTGCAGCGTATGGTCGACAAGCATATGGGTACGCCATGAACGCCCCGGAATATATCTTTGAAGCCAGCACCAAACCCTCGCTGCCGTGGCACGAGGTTCCTCTGATCCGCGCCACGGACGCTTCGGTCAAAGGCTATGGCTGTCTGGTCGATGACCCCGAAGGATTCGAGATCGAGATCACCCGCTGGCCGCAGCAAGGCTGGCGGCCCATCGACGAAGGCACCGGCGATGAAGGCGGCTGGGTCGAAGGCACGTTCCATGGTCAGTGGAAAGGCGATGTCCTCTATGGCCGGAATGAGGCGGTGGGCGGCCACTATTTGCTGGGCTGGTCAACTGATCCTCAGCAGGCACAGGTCGAGCGGCAGAGCGCACCGCGCGATCAAGTCCTTTTGTGGCACATGAACTATCACCCAGACGGTGGACAGATGTTCTGGCCGCTGGACAACAAGCCCTTCATCGTTCCCGTTGCCCTGCCGGGCGACAATCTGACACCGGGAAGGGTGGTGGCCTTTTGGTGCGATGGCTCACGCGGCCTCTATATCCATCCCGGAATCTGGCATGAGGGGATTTTCCCGGTCGAAGACAACCAGCGCTTTCTCGACCGGCAAGGCGCGGTTCACGCTCGCGTCAGCGCGGATATCGGCAAGGAATTCGGCGTCTATCTCGCCTGCCCGCTGCGCGCGGACAAGGTAAAGGATCTTTGACGATCACTCGAAGACAAGCTCGGTAATCGCCGTGTCCTGATAATGCGTGCCGGGGTAGACATCGGTGATCTCGAACACGACCCAGGATACGGCACCATAGTTGGCCAAAGCGCTGGTCTCTTGCCAGTCTGATGTGTCGTCGATCGTGAAAGATGTCGTCGAACCATTCGAAAAGCTCAACTTCAGCTCGCGCACACGACTGTTGCGGATGAAGGTCCGTTCAGATTTGGCATAGCCGTTCCGAATTGCCCAGCGGTTGATCTGCGTGGGTGAATCAAAAGCCAGAACGAATGCTTCACCGTACCCATGCCCCGGCGCGCCTTCCACCCAAGCGGTGCGGTGATCCTGGTCCGTCACATTTCGAGGGCCATAGTTGTTGCTGCCCTGTGCCTTCAAAACTGAACTGAAACACAAATCCGCCCACTGCCCGGCAACCGAAATACCGGTGCAGCTGTTCATAAGCCAACCCGGTGGCGGTGGCACTTCGGGCGCAGGCGGCTGAGCCGTTGGCGTCGCAGTGGATGGTGCCTGCCCATTGCGTCGCAGCCATCCGCGCTCAACCGCTGCAAGGCGCTGATGGCGGGGCGGATGGGTCGCTGAGCCTTGTGCGGGCAACGTCTCCCACAGGGACTGAGCCTGCGTCAGGTTGGCCCCAAGTGCGGCAAGAACGAACCCGGCATATTCATCTGCCTCCAACTCGGTGGGGGGGCGCGACCCTCCTTCGACAATCGTATGTCCCTGAAGATGATGACCGACCTCATGGGCGATCACACCATAAAGCTGCCAGTAGGCGTTCGGGTCCGCTTCGTATTGCGAAAGCCAGTCCGGGTTGAATGCCAAGTACCGTTGTTCTTTGAAGATTACGGCCGCTGCGTTATCAACCTCGGTAGTTTCAAGCACCTCGAAATTCGGCAACAGGCCAGACACGGCCAGGATACTGTCCACCACACCCCAAACCTGCTGCACCGAAAACGCACTGGACTCGCTGAAGCGGGGCTTTTGCAGCGTGATTTCCTTACAGCCCTCGACCGTGCACACCACCTGCTGATCCTCGGCCAAAACGCTACCAGCGGCCAGCGAAAGCAGAAACGCCCCTGCAACAGACTTGACCAAAGCACTCTTCCCCCTTGTCTTACGAGGCAAGCATGGATCGAGTCCCGGCGTCAGGTAAAGCCCATGTTCAAAAAATCTCATTGGTTGTGTTGGGTTAGAGCCCCAGCACATCCACCATGTCATACTGACCCGGTGCCTTGCCCTGCCCCCACAGCGCCGCCTTCAGCGCGCCGCGGGCAAAGATGGCGCGATCGGTGGCCAGATGGCGCAAAACGATCCGTTCGCCTGGCGCGGCGAACAGGACGTCATGTTCACCCACGATGTCTCCGCCGCGAATGGCATGGAAGCCGATGTCTCCGCGTTTACGGGCCCCGGTGATACCATCGCGGCCCCGGTCGGCCACATCCGACAGCTTAACGCGACGCCCTTCAGCGGCAGCTTCACCCAGCATCAGCGCCGTGCCCGAGGGCGCATCGACCTTGTGGTGGTGATGGCCTTCGATCACCTCGATGTCGAAATCCTCATCCAGCGCAGCGGCGACTTTTTTGGTCAGTTGCACCAGCAGATTGACGCCAAGGCTCATATTCCCAGCCCGCACAATCACGGCATGGCGCGATGCTGGTTCTAGCGCGGCGATCTGTTCATCGCTCATGCCTGTGGTGCCGATCACATGAACGCAGCGCGCCTGCGCTGCAAGTGCCGCAAACTCCAGCGTCGCTTCGGGCGCGGTGAAATCGATCACCGCCTGCGCCTGTGCAAACGCCTCAAGCGGGTCGTCAGTCACGGTTATACCCAGCGTCTGCCCGCCCATCGCCTCGCCGACATCCTGACCGATCCAGTCATGTCCTGCGCGCTCAACGACCCCAACCAGACGCGCCTGATCACTGTCAGTCACAGTCTTGATCAGCATCTGCCCCATACGGCCCGAAGCCCCTGTGATGACGATCCCCGGAATATGGGTCATTGCGCTGGTCCTTTTCGCTAAGTCGGCTCAAAGCCTCCTACCCGGTTCGCGCCCGCTTGGCAAAGGCTCGGTTAGGGCTTAGATCGTCGTTATGGCAAAGAACAAATTCCACGATGGCCCCGGCCCGTCCCAACGGCAACTGCGTGTCGGCGAACTGATCCGCCGCACCCTGTCCGAAGTTCTGGCGCGCGGAGATGTCCACGATCCCGACCTGAACCGTATGTCGATTACCGTAGGTGAGGTCCGCACCTCGCCCGATCTGAAGATCGCCACCGCCTATGTGCTACCGCTGGGCGGAAAAGGCCAAGAGGATGTGATCGACCTGCTCGCTCGCAACAAAGGCGAACTACGGCGCATGATCGGCAAAAAGCTGAACCTGAAATTCTCGCCCGATCTGCGGTTCCGTCTGGATGACACGTTCGACCGGCTGGACGACACCCGCCGTATGTTCGAACAGGACGCGGTGCGCCGCGATCTGGACGAGTGATCCGGGCATTCGTAACACTTGGCGCGGTTCTCTGGGCCGCGCAGGCCCATGCGGTCACCTGTGAAAAGCTGACCCATGAGGACAAGCGGTATACGGTCTGCGAGGTCGATGCCTCGGAAGACATACGCCTGTTTCTAAACGATAACGAAGGCGATTTGCTTGGGCATTTCTCATCTGTGAACGATACGCTCGCGCCCGAAGGCAAACGGTTGGCCTTTGCGATGAATGCGGGCATGTATCACGACGACCGCTCGCCCGTGGGCTACTATGTCGAAAACGGGCAAGAGAAGATGCGCGTGATCCCGAATGCCGGGCCCGGTAATTTCGGTTTGTTGCCCAACGGGGTGTTCTGCATCCGTGAGGGCCGCGCTGACGTGTTCGAAACACTCTCCTTCGTCGATCAGGCCCCGCAGTGCCGATTTGCAACCCAATCCGGCCCGATGCTGGTGATCGACGGCGAACTGCACCCTCGGTTCCTGCCCGATTCGACCTCGCGCTACATTCGCAACGGTGTGGGCACCAGTGCCGATGGCACGCGCACGGTCTTTGCCATCTCTGATGATTACGTGACCTTCCATGAATTCGGCCGGCTGTTCCGCGACGTGCTGGAGACACCGAATGCGCTGTTCCTCGATGGAAATATCTCTCGCATGTATGAGCGCGCCAGCAACCGGTCGGATATCGGGTTCTCGCTGGGGCCAATCGTGGGCGTCGTCGAAGACGCGCCCTGAGTTTGACAGCGGCAAAACGATCCGCTAACCCGCGCGCCTTAGCAAAAGGCAAGGTGCAAGATGGGACGCAAACGCAAGGGCCGCGACATTTCCGGTTGGCTGGTGGTGGACAAGCCTGCGGGCATGACCTCGACCGCGGTGGTCAACAAGGTGCGTTGGGCGATGGACGCCAAGAAAGCGGGCCATGCGGGTACTCTGGACCCCGAAGCAACCGGTGTTCTGGCCGTGGCTTTGGGTGAGGCGACCAAGACCGTTCCCTACATTACCGATGCGCTGAAAGCCTACACTTTCACCGTGCGTTTGGGTCAGGCGACCAACACGGACGATGCCGAGGGCGAAGTGATTGCGCAAAGCGATGCGCGCCCTTCGGATGACGATATCAAACAGGCACTCGCCCCATTTCTGGGGGATATCATGCAGGTCCCACCCAAGTTCTCGGCCGTGAAGATCGACGGGCAACGCGCCTATAAGCTAGCCCGCGACGGCGAAGAGGTGGAGCTGTCCGCCCGCCCCCTCTGGGTCGAGGAACTGATCCTCGTCGACCGCCCTGACGAAGACCATGTGGTGCTGGAGATGACCTGTGGCAAAGGCGGATACGTCCGCTCGATAGCGCGGGATCTGGGTGAGACGTTGGGCTGCCACGGCCACGTCAAGGAACTCCGCCGCATCTGGTCCGGCCCGTTTGAGGCCGAAGATGGACTGTCCATCGAACAGATCGACGAGATGGCCAAGACCGAGGCGCTGGACGACTACCTGCACCCGCTGGAAACCGGCCTTTCGGACCTGCCCGAGCTGAAATGCACCCCCGAAGGCGCCACCCGTCTGCGCAACGGAAATCCGGGCATGGTTCTGGCCTCGGACGTGGAATACGGCGATGAAGCCTGGGCCTCGCTGGACGGCAAGGCCGTGGCGGTGGGCATCTACAAATCCGGCGAGCTGCACCCAAGCCGGGTGTTCGTCGCCTGAGCCCTGTGTTAGGCGAAGGGCATGATCACCCGAACGCATACCAAGGGCGATGCGCCCTCGACCGCCGTCTACTCGGATTGCGAGAAGTACCGATACAGCCTGACCCGTGTTTGGGATCCGGCGGGACGCAAGGCGCTGTTTGTGATGCTGAACCCGTCAACCGCGACCGAGGTGCAGAACGACCCGACGGTCGAGCGCTGCGAACGCCGCTCACGGGCGCTGGGGTTCGGGGCGTTTCAGGTCACCAACATCTTTGCCTGGCGCGACACCGATCCGCGTAAAATGCGCGCCGCCGCTGATCCGGTCGGTCCGGCAAACGACGCGACCATTCTGGAGGGCGTCCAATGGGCCGATCAGGTCATTGCCGCCTGGGGCACCCACGGCGCGCATCTGGACCGCGGCCCGGCGGTTGAGGCGCTGCTGCGCGGCACCGGGCAACCTCTGTTTCATCTGGGCCTGTCCAAAGCCGGGCACCCCAAACATCCGCTTTACATCGCCTATACACAGCAGCCCGAACTCTGGTGACAAAGGGTTAACCACTCGGCCAGCTATGCTTTGACCGATGAACCGTTCGAATGGAACAGTGCCGCCAAGGCGTCTCATTTCTTTCGGAGGGTTCGATATGTTTCTGGCCGGGTTGATCGGATTGGCCGCCGTCGGCGGCGCGGCATACGCCATTGGGGATGCGTTCATCGAAGAAGATGAGCAGGACGAGGGCGCGGAGGACGAAAGCCAGACCGAGATCGGCGAAGGTGAGTTCCTTGATGTGGGCGAGAGCGTCGAGCCGGCGCAGGACACCGGCGGAACGGTGATTTCTGAACATGAAGGCGATCTGGTGATCGCCGGAAGTGACAACGCCGATGTCATTACCGGGCAGGACGGCATGGACCAGATCAACGGCTATGGCGGTGATGACCACATCATGGGCGGCGATGGCGACGACGTGATGCATGGAGCCGAAGGTGAGGACACCCTGTCCGGCGGTCAGGGCGATGACCTGCTGCATGGCGAGGCAGACGATGACACCCTGTTCGGGGATGAGGGCGATGACAGGCTCTACGGTCATTTCGGCGACGATCATTTGCAGGGCGGCAAAGGCAGTGACGCACTGTATGGCGGTCAGGGTGACGATGATCTGAACGGCGGAGACGGCAACGATACCCTGCATGGCGGCTATGGTGATGACACTCTGACCGGCGGCGCAGGTGAGGACGTGTTGTTCGGCGGCGATGGCGACGACCTGTTGCTGGGCGATGAGGATGACGGCGAAACCGATTATCTGAACGGCGGCGCAGGAGAGGACACGATACTGGCCAAAGACGGCGACGTCGCGACCGGAGGCGCTGGCGCGGATGACATCATCGCCGACACGGAGAAATCCGAAGTCACCGTGATGGGCTTTCAACCTGGTGAGGACCGCCTGCTGATCACCTGGGAAGATCAGGACCCACCCGAGATCGAAATCGAGCAGGACCCCGAGAATGAGAACCTGACCCGCGTCAGCCTCAACGGCCACGAAGTCGCGCATCTGTTCGGGGCCGACGGGTTGACGGTGGACGACATCCATCTCCTGACCGAGGCCGAATTGGCGGAATACCTGCCTGCTGGCTGAACCGTCAGAATCCCTTTGCCATTCACGCCAAAAGCGCCTATACGCGCCCATCCGCATCGGAATCGGTGCGGTTTTCTCCATGGGCCTGTGCTGGACGACATCCCGGCCTGCGCCATTAACTCTAACCTTTGAAGGAGACCCCGATGTCGATTACTGCCGCTGAAAAAGCACGCGTCATGAAAGAATTCGGCACCAAAGAGGGCGACACCGGTTCGCCTGAAGTCCAGGTTGCCATCCTGACCTCGCGCATCACCACCCTGACCGAGCACTTCAAGACCCACAAGAAAGACAACCACGGTCGTCGCGGTCTGCTGAAAATGGTCGCCCAGCGCCGTAAGCTGCTGGACTACCTGAAGGGCAAGGAAGAAGCACGCTACCAGGACCTGATCAAAAAGCTGGGCATCCGCCGCTAAGGTCAGAGCTGATCAAGCTGATATCAAAACGCCCGCCGAAACAGCGGGCGTTTTTTTTGGTGTTGCCAATTGGCAAGGGCTAGAAGGCCCTGCGTGCAACTTGCGCTGCTACATCTTGGCTTTTTCCGATTTAAGCGCCAGCCATAGGCAGTAGCACATCATCAGAACCACCAGTGTGAACGGGATGCCCGTCGACACTGCCGCGCCTTGCAGGGCCGCAAGACCGCCGCCCAAGAGCAGGGCGATCGCCACCAGACCCTCGAGCGTGCACCAGAACACCCGTTGGATCACAGGAGCGTCCATCTTGCCTCCGGCGGTAATGGTATCAATCACCAACGAACCTGAATCCGATGAGGTCACAAAGAACACAACAATCAAAATCAGGGCGATCGGCGCGATGATGCCATAGAGCGGCAGTTCCTTTAGGAACCCAAACAGGGCGCCTTCGGGGGCATAGCTGTCGATCACGGTTGCGCGCACGCCTTCGGCTCCTCCTGCGTTCAGCATGTCGATCGCCGCGCCGCCGAAGGTCGACATCCACAGGGCGCAGACCGCCGTGGGGGCCAGTAGCGCGCAGAGGATGAACTCACGCACCGTGCGGCCCTTCGAAATTCGGGCGATGAACATGCCCACAAAGGGCGACCACGCGATCCACCAGGCCCAGTAGAAGGTTGTCCAGCCGTGGAAGTAACTGGTGTCTTCTCGCCCGAACGGGTTGGATAGTGCCGGCAGATGGGTCACGTAATCCACCATTACGTTGAAATACCGCGAAATGGCTGTACCCACTCCGGTGACAATGATGACGAAAAGGAACAGACCAACGGCCATGATCATGTTGATCTCACTTAGCCGTTTCACGCCCGCATCCATACCCAGCAGGACTGAACCAAGCGCGATCAGCGTAATGCCGATGATCAGCAGGACAGTGACGGTTGGACTGGGTTCGATACCGAATACCTCGTACAATCCAGCAGCAACTTGCTGCGCCCCAAGACCCAGAGAGGTGGTAAGACCGAACAGCGTGGCAAACACCGCCAGTGTGTCGATGAGATGACCCCACCAGCCCCACACACGCTCACCCAGAAGCGGATAGAAAGCCGAGCGCAAAGTTAGAGGCAGGTCAAGGTTGTAGGCAAAGATCGCAAGGCTTAAACCAACCGCGGCATAAACCGCCCAGCCTTCAAGGCCCCAATGATGGATCGTGCCAACAATACCGATATACTCATTGCCGGGCACTGCGATGTCGATACCCAGGGGCCGGGCGTTCCCGCCTTCGGCAAAGTTGTAGTAAACCGGCTCCATCACGCCGAAAAACAGCAGACCGATACCAATACCGGCGGCGAACATCATCGCGATCCATCCGGCATAGGAATAGTCAGGCTTGGCGTCCTTGCCGCCGATCCTGACTTTGCCGACAGGCAGAACGATCAGAACCAGACAGAACAGGGTGATGGCGTTAACTGACAGGACGAGGAACCAGTCAAACGTGCTGGTGAGCCATGGCCTGAGCCAGCCAAAAAAGGCGGCCGCGGCCTCTTGATTGGCCAATGCGATCAAGACGAACGCAAAGATCAAAATACTCGAGATCAGGAAAACCGGGTTGTGGATATCTAAACCGAATGGCCGGACGTTGTCCTGACCCAATTCATACTCGGTTTCGAAATCGTAGATCCGCGGATCCGGATCCAGCATTTTCTTGGTTTGAGCCATACTTTGCCCCTTTGCTCGCAAGCTGCAAACGCCAAGGTAGTCGGCCGGCTGACGGATATGAGTATGTTACCCCCTTGGCGTATTCCCGTCTCTTCGACCGTGGGTTCAGTGGTAACAGTCTACACTGCATACAGTTTTTTCAAAACTCATTCATTTTTTTGAATCTTACGCCCCTTGGGAACTGACATTTCGCAGCCCCAAAAAAAGCGCAGCGCAGGGTGCTTAAATTCCAGTCTGCACGTTTCTGCCAATCGCAGCGGTTCCCCTTTCCTTTCAACGCATTCTCATGTATGCGCGCGGGTATCTGAGACGTTGTGCCCTGACCCCGGCACTCGAATGGAAGATAAAGTGGGGTCGGCGGCAATGGGGCCGCCATGCAAACCGGAGACCCGCAGGGGCGGGAGTGCTCCGTTCTAGGATACGCATATGTTTGATGTAACTAAGAAATCTATGCAGTGGGGCGAAGAGACGCTCACACTGGAAACCGGCAAGGTTGCCCGTCAGGCGGACGGCACCGTGATCGCCACGCTGGGCGAAACCAGCGTCATGGCCAATGTGACCTTTGCCAAGCAGCAAAAGCCCGGTCAGGATTTTTTCCCGCTGACCGTCCACTACCAAGAGAAATACTATGCCGCCGGTAAAGTTCCGGGTGGCTTCTTCAAGCGCGAGGCGCGCCCGACAGAGAAAGAGACGCTGACCGCGCGTCTGATCGACCGTCCGATCCGCCCGCTGTTCGTTGACGGCTTCAAAAACGAAGTTCTGGTGATGTGCACCGTGCTGAGCCACGATCTGGTCAACGACCCCGACATCGTTGCGATGATCGCGGCATCCGCTGCTCTGACCATTTCCGGCGCGCCGTTCATGGGCCCGATCGCCGGTGCCCGTGTTGGTTTCGTGGATGGCGAATACGTCCTGAACCCGACCGTGGACGACATGCAGGACCTGCGCCTGAACCCCGAGCAGCGTCTGGACCTGGTTGTCGCCGGTACCAAGAACGCCGTGATGATGGTGGAATCCGAAGCCTACGAGCTGTCCGAGGCTGAAATGCTGGGTGCCGTGAACTTTGCGCATGAGCAAATCCAGCCGGTTCTGGACCTGATCATTGATCTGGCCGAAGAAACCGCGAAAGAGCCGTTTGAGTTCGTCGCCCCCGACTATTCGGAGCTGTACGCCGCTGTTGCCGCAGCCGGTGAAGAGCAGATGCGCGCCGCCTTCGCAATCACCGACAAGCAAGAGCGCACCGCCGCTGTTGCCGCGGCCCGTGAAGCGATCAAAGAAGCGCTGACCGAGGAACAGCTGGAAGACGCGAACCTTGGCTCGGCGATGAAAAAGCTGGAAGCTGGCATCCTGCGCGGTGACGTCGTCAAGGGCGGCAAGCGCATCGACGGTCGTTCGACCACCGATGTGCGTGCCATCGAAGCCGAAACCTCGCTGCTGCCGCGTACACACGGTTCCGCCCTGTTCACCCGTGGTGAAACACAGGCGCTGGCCGTGACTACGCTGGGCACTGGTGACGATGAGCAGTTCATCGACGCGCTGCATGGCAACTTCAAATCGAACTTCCTGCTGCACTACAACTTCCCTCCGTATTCGGTGGGTGAAGTGGGCCGCGTTGGCTCGCCCGGCCGTCGTGAGATCGGCCACGGCAAACTGGCATGGCGTGCGCTGCAGGCGGTTCTGCCTGCGCCGACCGACTTCCCCTACACGGTTCGCGTGGTGTCTGAGATCACGGAATCGAACGGATCCTCATCAATGGCCTCGGTCTGCGGTGGTTCGCTGTCGATGATGGATGCGGGTGTTCCGCTGAAAGCACCGGTTGCCGGTGTGGCCATGGGTCTTATCCTGGAAGATGACGGCGAATACGCTGTTCTGACCGACATCTTGGGTGACGAAGACCACCTGGGTGACATGGACTTCAAAGTGGCGGGGACCGAAAACGGCATCACCTCGCTGCAGATGGACATCAAGGTCGCAGGCATCACGCCCCAGATCATGGAAACCGCTCTGGCCCAGGCTAAAGACGGCCGTATGCACATCCTGAGCGAAATGGGCAAAGCCCTGTCCGAGACCAACGAATTCTCGGTTCACGCTCCGCGCATCGAGACCATGAACATCCCGACCGACAAGATCCGCGAAGTGATCGGCTCGGGCGGTAAGGTCATCCGCGAAATCGTTGAGGTTTCGGGCGCCAAGGTCGACATCAACGACGACGGCGTCATCAAGATCGCCTCGCCCGATGGTGAATCAATTCAGAAGGCATACGACATGATCTATTCGATCGTGGCCGAGCCGGAAGAAGGTCAGATATACACCGGTAAAGTGGTCAAGATCGTCGACTTCGGTGCCTTCGTGAACTTCTTTGGCAAGCGCGACGGTCTGGTCCACGTGTCCCAGATCGAAAACCGCCGTTTGAACCATCCGTCGGATGTTCTGAAGGAAGGTCAGGAAGTAAAGGTCAAACTGCTGGGCTTTGACGATCGCGGCAAGGTGCGCCTGTCGATGAAAGTGGTCGATCAGGAAACCGGCGAAGAGATCGTTCCCGAGAAGAAAGAAAAGAAAGAAGACGCAGAGTAATCTGTTCCTCTTTCAAATGATTAAGGCCCCGGTGAAACCGCCGGGGCCTTTTTTGTGTTACAGTGCCGCCCAGCAGGAGGGTTGGCGATGTCTAACAAGGAGCAGATGGATGAACTGGCGCGGCTGTACCTACAAGCCATCGAAAGCGGTGACCTAACCGCGATGCTAAACCTGTTTGCCGAGGACGCGACGGCAACCTCTCCGATATCGGGCAAGCAACCGGCGCGTGACTTCTATACCAACGTTATGAACATCACGAGCGACCGGTCCACCCTTCACAAGAACACCTTTGCCGATACATCCGGTGCGCCGCAGATGGCGGTTCATTTCAACTACACCCGCACCATCCGAAACGGGCACCCTGAAACGATTGAATGCGTAGACCTGTTTGAACTGACCGAGGATCAAACCCGATTCCAATCGGTGCGGATCATCTACGACACCGCACCGGTTCTTGTGGATTTTGGAGAAGCCTGATCCTTAGTGCGCCACCCCCGACGGCCCGTGCTTCATAAGATGCCACTGCCCGTAACTGTCGTTCAGGTCCAGCTTGATCGCCGCGTCGGCCTTGGTCGAGGCACTGCCGATCTCGGCTAAAGTGAATTCAATCCCGCCGGGAATGTCGATCCGCACGCGATGTGGGCCACCACCATGCGGCGCTTCAATAGGACGGCCAGTCGAATTCAGCACATCACCGATAGACACCTTGGCCGTACGCTCCTCCATATCCATCTCGAAGTCTATCGGCAGAAACAGAGTCTCATGCACGGTTTTGCACATCGCACGGAAGACGAACCAATGGGTCGCCATCTCTTCGGTCTCTTCCCCGTGGAAGACCTTTTCTAGTGCGGCCCTCTGAGCGTCCGACGCACTTGGATCGATGATCACCTGCATCTCGCCGCCGCCCTCAAAGATCGGACCCGGCCAGGCATAGATCAAAGCGGCCTTGGCACCCGCTAAGTCGGTATCTCCAAAATGGCCTTTCGAGACTTCAAGCACTTCGAAACCACGGCAATTGCCCTGTGTTGGAAGTTCCTCGAACTGGCAAGGGCACGCGTAGCCGCAATTACAGTTCCCAAAAGCATCACCTTCGACATACCAATCTGTAAAAGCCATCGTCTTCTCCTGTGTGTCACAGTGTGATCGCCCGATGGTGCGGATGCCTGGTTCGTCTGCCTATCGCACCCTAGCATATTTCTGTCCTTTCAAGAACCGGTCGCCGACACCGCTCGCACTAGTTCAGCTTGCAAAATGAACGCCCATTTCTCTCGCGTTGCTCTTCCCCCTCACGCGCCCGTGTTCTATGCACGCATCATGCGATCCTTTGTCATCCATATGTCTTCCAGCACGGCCCGCCGCGCCAATGCAGACCAGCTGTGCAACGACCTGCCGAATGCCGAACTGTTTGAGGCTACCAATGGGCGCGAGCCGGACCAGATCGCAGATGTCCGCCTGCATCCCGGCACCCTGCACAAGCCGCACTACCCGTTCGACCTGCGCCCCGCGGAAATCGGCGTGTTCCAAAGCCACCGGCGTCTCTGGCAGAAACTGGTGGATGAAGATATTGATCTGGCCATCATCACCGAGGATGACCTGCGCGTCGATCCTGACAAAATGGCCGAAGCAGTCAAAATGCTGCACGCCATCGCCACCTTGGATCACTATATCCGCATCCCTGTCAAACAACGCGAAGTCGCGGCCAAAATATTGGCAGAAGAAAACGGCCTGAGCCTGATCCTGCCCAAAGTGATCGGCCTGCAATGCGTCTGCCAAATGGTCGGCCGCAATGCCGCAAAACGGCTCCTCAAGGCGACGGATCAAATCGACCGCCCCGTGGATACCTTCTTGCAAATGCACTGGATCACCGGTCAGCCAATTCACGCCCTTTTGGGCAGCGGCAACCGCGAAGTGGCCCGCGAAATCGGCGGCTCGACCATCCAGACAAAACCACCCTTCTCAGACAAACTGACCCGCGAAGTCAAACGCGCCGCTTACCGAGCACAGCTCCACCTGCACCCGCAGCGCCCGCCTGCTTCATCTGGCTGAAAATATCCTCGGGGGGAATCGCGCTCAAGCGCGATGGGGGGCAGACAGCCCCCCTGACCCGACCTAAATCAGGACGGAGCCTTGGTCTTGCGCAGATACGGGAAGATCGTCTCGAACTCACCAAACTTCGCCTTGGCGTCTTCGTTCGAAACGGTCGGCGGGATGATCACGTCCTCACCCGGCACCCAGTTCGCGGGTGTCGCAACACCCTTCGACGACATCTGCAGCCCGTCCAGCGCCCGCAGGATCTCAGCAAAGTTCCGACCAACAGTCATCGGATAGGTCATCGACAGTTTCAACTGCTTGTCGGGCCCGATAATGAAAACCGAACGCACAGTGGCGCTATCTGCAGGCGTTCGGCCATCGGGCAGGTAGGCCTCGGCGGGAAGCATGTCAAAGGCCTTGGACACCGCCAGCCCGTCATCTGCAATGATCGGGAAACCGGGGTTGGCCTTGCCATAGGCTTCGATGTCTTTCTTCCACTTCTTGTGGTCCTCGACACCGTCGACCGAAACACCGATCACCTTGGTATTGCGCGCCGCCCATTCGTCATTCAACTGGGCCACAGCCGAAAACTCGGTGGTGCAGACCGGGGTGAAGTCCTTGGGATGCGAGAACAGGATCGCCCAGCTGTCACCAATCCAATCGTGAAACTGAATGGTGCCCTGATCCGTCTCTGCGGTGAAATTCGGGACCGTGTCGTTGATACGCAAACCCATGGTGCAACTCCTTCTTTGGTTACTGACCGAGTCGAATGCTGTGAACCTAACCACTTTGCGCCAGAGTTAAACCTTCCGCAAAAGTCTTTTTCCGGGACGTCGCCAAACAAATTTGATCAAATTACCCCCTTGCCGCGCCTCAGAGCGAATGACAGACTGCGCGGCAAAACCAGTCTTTGACATCACGGCCCGGAGGATACGCCATGATCGAAAAACGCGATTTCTACATTAACGGTCAGTGGGTTGCCCCGTCTCAAGCGGCTGATTTCGAGGTTATCAACCCCTCGACCGAGGAACCCTGCGCGGTGATCTCCCTCGGCTCTCAGGCCGACACTGACGCTGCCGTTGCCGCGGCCAAGGCGGCCTTGCCCGGCTGGATGGCCACGCCGGTCCAAGAGCGTATCGCCTTGGTCGAAAAGCTGGCCGATCTTTACATGACCCGATCAGAGGACCTGGCGCAGGCCATGTCGCTTGAGATGGGCGCGCCGATCGACATGTCGCGCACGGCTCAATCCGGTGCTGGTATCTATCACCTGAAAAACTTCATCCGCGCTGCCAAGGCGTTTGAATTCGAGCGCCCTTTGGGCGATCACGCGCCCAATGATCGCATCATCTATGAGGCAGTGGGCGTCGCCGGTCTGATCACCCCGTGGAACTGGCCGATGAACCAGATCACCCTCAAGGTCGGCGCGGCGGCGATTGCGGGCTGTACGATGGTTCTGAAACCGTCCGAGCAGAGCCCCCTGAACGCAATGATCTTTGCCGAGCTGATGGACGAGGCCGGTTTCCCACCCGGAGTATTCAATCTGGTGAACGGCGATGGCGCGGGTGTCGGTTCGCAACTCTCTGCGCATCCGGATGTGGACATGATCAGCTTCACCGGCTCGACCCGCGCGGGTACCGCGATCTCAAAAAGCGCTGCCGATACACTGAAGAAGGTGCATCTGGAGCTGGGCGGCAAAGGCGCCAACGTGATCTTTGAGGATGCGGATGAAAAGGCCGTGAAACGCGGTGTGCTGCACATGATGAACAACACCGGCCAAAGCTGTAACGCCCCCAGCCGGATGCTGGTGCAGCGCCCGATTTATGACAAGGCCGTAGAGACAGCAGCCGAAGTGGCCAATGCTGTCACGGTCGGTCCTGCAACGGAGGAAGGCCGCCATATCGGCCCCGTTGTGAATGAGCTTCAGTGGACCAAGATTCAGGACCTGATCCAAGCCGGTATCGATGAAGGCGCGCGGCTGGTCGCGGGTGGCACAGGGCGGCCCGAGGGGCTGAACAAGGGCTACTATGTGCGCCCGACGGTGTTTGCAGATGCCAACAACCAGATGACCATCGCGCGGCAGGAGATCTTCGGCCCGGTCCTGACCATGATCCCCTTCGACACCGAGGAAGAAGCCGTCGAGATCGCCAATGACACGCCCTATGGCCTGACCAACTATGTCCAAACACAGGACGGCGCGCGCGCCAACCGCATGGCGCGGGTGTTGCGGTCCGGGATGGTTGAGATGAACGGTCAGTCGCGCAGCGCGGGATCTCCGTTCGGCGGGATGAAGCAATCCGGCAACGGCCGCGAAGGCGGCGTATTTGGTCTGGAAGACTTCCTTGAGGTCAAAGCCGTCGGTGGTTGGGTGCCCGAGTAAACACCCTTGGTGATCCAGCGGTGAGGCACCTCGCGGTGCCTCGCTCTATTTCAGGCATCCGCCTGCGCGGCCTCATAGGCGAGCATCGCGCGCTTCACCGGCAGACCCCAGTGGTATCCGCCCAGACCGCCCGACTTGCGCAGGGCCCGGTGGCAGGGGATTAGCCAGCTGACCGGATTGCGGCCAACCGCTGTTCCCACCGCGCGCACCGCCTGAGGCGACCCCACCCGCTGCGCAATCTCGGAATAGGTCGTGACCTGACCCGAGGGGATATGCATCAGCGCCTCCCAAACCTTGATCTGCAGCGGTGAGCCGATCAGATGCAGTGGTGTCTCGGACCGGTTCGCACCAAAAGAGGCCTCGACCCAAGAACGCAGCTTTTCGGGATCCTCGACGAAATCGGCCTTGGGCCAGCGCGAAGTCATATCCTCCATCGCGGCGGCCTCGCCGGTTTCGGCACCGAACGCCATGCCGCAGATGCCCTTGTCGGTCCCCATGACCAGCGCCGAACCAAAGGGGCAATCGAACCATCCCCAGTAGACCGTCAGCCCCGCGCCTTTGCGGGCGTATTCACCGGGGCTCATGGATTCCCATTTCAGGAACAAATCATGCAACCGGCCGCTGCCGGACAGACCGACGTTGTGGGCAGTCTCCAACGTGGTGAACCGTTCCCGCAGCAGGGCTTTGGCATGGCCCAGCGTCAGATATTGCTGGTAGCGTTTTGGCGACACCCCGGTCCAGCGCGAGAACAGGCGCTGGAAATGGGCGGGGCTCATGCCCATCTGGCTGGCCAGTTCTTCGAGGCTGAGGGTTTCGCCGCCCTGATCAATCAACTCGATCGCGCGGCGCATGACGTTGTAGTGGTATCCACTTTCGGGGGTCTGGACGTTCATGGCTTTCACCTCATCTGTTGATCCAAACCATAACGCGCCGGTCACGCCCCTGCGACCCGGAACTTGCGCATTGGCTTTGGGCTTGTGTCATTGGCCCTTGGGCGGCATTAAGGCTCGGATGGCAAAGCAACTCGATTATCACACGATCCGCGAGATCTTTACGCGCTTTCAAGAAGCAGACCCGGAACCCAAGGGCGAGCTGGAGCATGTGAACGTCTACACTCTGGTCGTTGCAGTGGCGCTTTCGGCGCAAGCGACCGATGCGGGCGTCAACAAAGCCACGCGCGCGCTGTTCAAGATCGCGGACACTCCGCAAAAGATGCTGGATCTGGGCGAAGAGGGCTTGATCGAGCATATCAAAACCATCGGCCTGTTCCGCCAGAAGGCGAAGAACGTCATCAAGCTCAGCCGTATATTGGTCGAGGACTACGATGGCGAGGTTCCCAATTCCCGCGCGGCGCTGCAATCCCTGCCCGGTGTGGGTCGCAAGACGGCCAATGTGGTTCTGAACATGTGGTGGAGGCAACCGGCGCAAGCGGTGGACACGCATATCTTCCGTGTCGGCAACCGCACTGGTATTTGCCCCGGCAAGGACGTAGACGCCGTCGAACGCGCCATCGAGGACAATATTCCAGCCGACTTTCAACTCCATGCACATCACTGGCTGATCCTGCACGGGCGCCATCACTGCAAGGCGCGCAAGCCGCAATGCCCGACCTGTATCATCCGTGATCTCTGTCAATTCGAGGACAAGACCCTATGAAAACCTACCAACTGACCGGCATCGGAAATGCCGTTGTGGATGTCATTTCCCAGGCCGATGACAGTTTCCTGGAACTGATGGGCATTGAAAAAGGCATCATGCAACTGATCGAGCAAGAGCGTGGCGAAGTGCTCTATGCCTCGATGGAGGGTCGGGTGCAGACACCGGGCGGCTCGGTCGCGAACACCATTGCGGGCGCGGGTGCGCTGGGTCTGGATGCTGCCTTTATTGGCCGTGTGCATGATGACGCGTTGGGTAGATTCTATGCCGATGCGATGAACGAAGACGGCGTGGATTTCGTGAACCCACCTGTGCCGGGCGGCGAGCTGCCGACCTCACGCTCGATGATCTTCGTCTCGCCCGATGGTGAGCGGTCGATGAACACCTATCTGGGGATTTCCTCGGAACTGTCGTCTCAGGACGTCTCGGACGAGGTTGCCGGAAACAGCCAGATCATGTTCCTCGAGGGGTATCTGTTCGACAAGGAAAAGGGTAAAGCCGCGTTTCTTGAGGCCGCGCGCGCCTGTCACAGAGGCGGCGGCAAGGCCGGTATCGCCATTTCCGATCCTTTCTGCGTCGAGCGTCACCGGGTCGATTTCCTGCTGCTGATCGAGAACGAACTGGACTTCGTGATCGGCAACGAGGCTGAGATCAAATCGCTGTTCGAAACCGACGATCTTGAGGACGCACTGGCCAAAACCGCCGCAATCTGCCCTCTGGTCGTCTGCACCCGTTCGGGCGACGGCGTGACGGTTCTGAACGGCGACACCCGTCACGATGTTGCGGTCGAAAAAGTAGTGCCCGTAGATGCGACCGGCGCAGGCGATCAGTTCGCAGCCGGTTTCCTGTACGGCATGGCCACCGGCCGCGACTATGAGACCTGCGCCAAGATTGGCAATGTCTGTGCACGCGAAGTGATCAGCCATATCGGCCCACGCCCCGAAGCCAACTTGCAAGAATTGCTGCGGGAAGAAGGATTGCTGTAAAGCGCTGAGCCGGGACAGCGCCGACCCGCGGGGTGGCGCATCCGGCCTCGGATATAAAAGCTTTATGGCAGTCAGATACTGATAGGTTCGAGCAATATTCAAGGCTGCAAAAGCGCCGCCCCGTTGGGGGCGGGTCGGCGCTGGCGCGGCGGCCTATGGCCTTTGCTCCGCGCCGTTAGGAGCCAGCCCCTGCATCGTTCAACGCCCAATCATACTCATAAGCGTTCACACGTCGCGCCTGTTTGAGGCGCTGATGCAACTCCGGGTCGGCTGCTGTTCCGAGATAGGCAATCACGGCCTGTTCATTCGGCCCAAAATCCTCGCGGAACCAGATGTAGATTTTCGACAGGATCAACCGCCCCTGATCATCAAACCGCACCCCACGCGGGTCGTTGACATAGGCGTGCTCGGATGCGGCGAGGTCACGTTCCAGCGTCTTGGCCTCCCACGCGCGGGCCATCAGGTTCGGACACCCCACCGCTGCGCAGTTCAGCGCGTAGTGGATGCGCGGCTCATTGAAAGTTGGTCGGATGATGCGGTGTTCGATGTCGTTCAGGGTTAAGCTCTGGCCAGAGACCACAGTCAAAGGGCGACCCCACGGGCCAATCGACAACGGCCCATCCTTGATGTCTCGGATCGAGGCGACCGGATAGGCCTCAAGCACCACATCCACCGTCAGCGCGTTATAGAGGTTGATCCAATAGGCCAATTGCTGATCGCGGGTCAGATTGGCCGGATCAACAGCCTGCAGCTCGGTCAGATAATCATCCAGCAGCGCACGATCTGCCGCGCTCACCTGCCCATAAGCCACCCGGTTCACTCCACGCGCATCGGGGGCTACGTAGCGGGTCAGAAAGCGGGTCCAATCGCCATGATCCACCCTTTCGCCCGGAGGGGGCGCGGCGCGGGTCAGGGCCGTGTCGGGCAAGGGCGTCGCGGCGGGCAAGGCCAGCCTCTCCACACTGGCGCAGGCGGTCAGAAGCGGCAGCAGCATCAGGATCAGAACCTGTCTCATGAAGCGTCCTTTCGGCTTTGACGAGCAGCGCGCAACTGCCCTTTGAGGCGTTTCAGCGGGGCCACCCTAGGGTCTTTCAGCGCGGGCAAGTCCGGGCGAGCCGACAGGCCGCGCGTCGCCGCGTTCCACCAATAGGTGCCCATCGGGCTGTCTACTCGATCCGGCGCGGCCAGATGCTGATCGCGCTGTGCGTTGTGGACACACATGGAGAGCGGCCCGTTGGCCGTCGCAACCATGAACACGCAGGAGGCGCAGCGGTCCTCCTCTAACGCATCCGCAGCCATGAAATTGTGGATGAACACGGCCTGCCGCCGTATCGGTCCGCGTAGCACCCCCGACCCCAGCCGCAAAAGGCAGCCCGCCAGATGGCCAAGCGCCCAAAGGGCCAGCAGTGGATGGCGGCGGATCAGGCGTCCCACGCTCGGGCGGATGCGGATATGAGCGTCTTGGCCTGCATCCACCTCCTCAAGCGCCGCAATCACCCGCTGCACCAGGCGCTGGTTCGACAGCAACGACACGGCCTTGCCCCCCGCCGAAACTACGCTGCTATACCGGTTGCAACTGGAATGCCCGACGGCTGCCGAGTCAAAATGTAAAGACGTGCCATAGCCTTGCTCGACCGCGCGGATGACGCTGTCTTGCGTGATTCCATCGGGTCGCACCCGCAACACGCCGCGCCCGGTATCCGCCTGCATCTGGAACGAAACAAAACCGACCTCGGGCTGGTCCCTCAGGAAGCGGGCCAAGGCGGGGATTTCAGCAAAGTTGCCGCCAAAAACGGTTGTGTTGAAGAGAATACGCAGCCCCAAACCGCGCGCCCGGTCGATATAGGCTTTGCGCACGCGGTTGAGCTCCATTTCGGAGGTGAACCCGTTGCGCTCTTGCGTCATGTCCACGTGAAAGGCCACGTCATCCAGCCCCGCTGCGGCCAATCGCGTCAGCATCGCCCGGCTGGCGCGGATGCCGTTGGTCATCAGGCAGGAGCGCATACCCAGCCGCCTGATCTCGCGGCAAAGCGCCTCAAGGTCCTCAACCTTGCGCAGGGTCGGGTCGCCGCCGGTCAATTGAACGGAAACGCCGCGGCCATAATGGCTGCGGATCGTGGCAATCCGCGCGAACAGGACCGAAAGCGGAGGATCATAAGTCATCTCGGCCCGGTCCGAGAGGTAGCAGAGCGTGCAGTCCAGATTACAGCGCTGCGTCACCTCAAGCGCGACGCAGGCCATCGGGTAGAACCGCCCTGCCGTCTGAGAGGGGCCGAACTCTCCGCACCCGCGCAATCCCTCACGCAGAGGCGCGCGCTGGTCCGAGCCCTGAAAGCGCCGTCCGGCGGGTTTGATGGTGATGGGGTCTGGCACGGTGTCTTTCATGCACCCAAGCTAGAGGCACGCCTTGACCCGAACCACGCCCCCTCACGGCAACGTGCAGGCTGGTGATCAGCTCAGATGATCCGCAAAAGCCGCGATCACCCGCTCGTAGACCGCGCGCTTGAACGGCACGATTTCTTCGACCAGTTTCTCCGGGGCCTGCCATTTCCAGCTGGTGAATTCTGGATGGTCTGTTGCAATATTGATCTGGTCGTCCTGGCCGGTGAAGCGCAGCAGAAACCACTTCTGCTCTTGCCCGCGATAGCGGCCTTTCCAGATTTTTGGAACGATGTCGTGGGGCAGATCATAGGGCAGCCAGCCGTCAGTCTCGGCCACCACCTCGACCAGATCAGCGGTCACGCCGGTTTCTTCCCACAATTCGCGCAGTGCTGCGTCACGCGGGTCCTCGCCCTTGTCCACCCCGCCTTGAGGCATCTGCCAAGCGTCCTTGTGACGGTCATTGCGCTGTCCGACGAAAATCTTGCCCTCTGCATTCATCAGCATCAGCCCCACACAAGGGCGATAGGGCAGTTTGGCGATCTCTTCCGGAGTCATGAGGGGCCTCTTGGATAGGGTTTGCGACCTCTCTATCAAGCCGCGCGACGGGCGCAAAGGGGATGACGTTAGGTTTCGCGTGACAATGTTTACGCGAACGTCAATCTATTCCTCAACTTCGGAAGGGAGAGTTCGCCATGACTGCGTACCCAAACATGCTGGCCCCGCTGGACCTGGGCTTTACCACGTTGAAAAACCGCGTGCTGATGGGCTCGATGCATACCGGGTTGGAAGAGACCGGCGACTGGAATCGCGTGGCCGAGTTCTATGCGGATCGCGCACGCGGGGGCGTTGCGCTGATGGTGACGGGCGGGATTGGCCCGAACCTCGAAGGGTCTGTCCTGCCGGGCGCGGCGATGATGACCACCGAAAAGGACGTGGCGAACCACTCGGTCGTGACTAACCGCGTGCATGAGGCGGGTGGCAAGATCGCGATGCAAATTCTGCACGCCGGACGTTATGCCTATGGTCCCAAATGCGTGGCGCCCAGCCCGGTGAAATCCCCGATTTCTCCGTTCTCGCCCAGTGAGCTGGACCAAGACGGAATCGAGAAGCAGATCAGCGACATTGTGAACGCGGCTGTTCTCGCCCAGAAGGCGGGATATGACGGGGTCGAGATCATGGGCTCCGAAGGGTATTTCCTGAACCAGTTCCTCGTGACCCACACCAACAAACGCGAGGATCGCTGGGGCGGCTCATACGAAAACCGGATGCGCCTGCCGATCGAGGTTGTGCGGCGCACGCGTGAGGCTGTGGGTACGGATTTCATCATCATTTATCGCCTGTCGATGATCGATCTTGTCCCGAATGGCTCGACCCATGAAGAGGTGGTCGAACTTGCACAGCGGATCGAACAAGCCGGCGCCACGATCATCAACACCGGCATCGGCTGGCACGAGGCTCGGATTCCCACCATCGCAACCAGCGTTCCGCGTGCCGCCTTTGCCTGGGTGACCAAAAAGCTGATGGGTAAGGTTGGCATCCCGGTGATCACCTCGAACCGGATCAATACGCCCGAGGTCGCAGAAGAGGTTCTGTCGACGGGCTGCGCCGACATGGTCTCGCTGGCGCGTCCGATGCTGGCGGATGCGGATTTTGTCAACAAGGCGATTGCCGGTCACTCCGCGCAGATCGCGCCGTGTATCGCCTGCAACCAGGCCTGCCTGGACCACACGTTCGGCGGAAAGCTGACCTCCTGTCTGGTCAACCCGCGTGCCTGCCATGAAACCGAACTGGTCATTGGCAAGGCCGAGACGCGCAAGACCGTTGCCATTGTGGGCGCTGGCCCGGCCGGCCTGTCTACCGCCATGACCGCCGCCCAGCGCGGCCATGACGTCACGCTGTTCGATCGCGCCTCGGAGATCGGTGGACAGTTGAACATGGCCAAACAGGTGCCGGGGAAAGAGGAATTCTGGGGGCTGGTCGACTGGTACCGCACCATGATGGATGATCTGGGCGTGAAGGTGGAACTGAATCGCGAGGTCAGCGCCGACGACCTGACCGGCTTTGACGAGGTCGTCATCGCCACCGGCGTCATCCCGCGTGATCCGGAAATCCCAGGTCAGGACCGCGACAACGTCATCAGTTACATCGACGTGCTGCGCGAGAAAGCAGAGGTCGGCAAATCCGTCGCCGTGATCGGCGCTGGTGGTATCGGCTTTGACGTGTCCGAGTTCCTGCTGGAGGACGGCCACAGCATCACCACCGACCTGCCCGCCTGGATGAAGGAATGGGGCGTGACCGATCCGGAGCAGCACCGCTCGGGTCTGGCACCGGAAGGCCCTCAGCCTGCAGCCCCAGCACGTCAGATCACGCTACTGCAGCGAAAGAAACAGGCGCATGGCAAAGGCTTGGGCAAGACCACCGGCTGGATTCACCGCGCGACGTTGAAGATGAAAAACGTCAACTTCGTGGGCGGCGTGAATTACGAGCATATCGATGATGACGGCCTGCATATCAGCTTTGGTGAAGAGCGCGCCGACCCGACGGTGATTGCTGCGGACACTATCGTCCTGTGTTCCGGTCAATTGTCCGAGCGTAGCCTTGCGGACGCCCTGATCGAACGCGGGATCACGCCGCATGTGATTGGTGGTGCGGATGTCGCGGCGGAATTGGACGCGAAACGGGCTATCAATCAGGGCACCCGTCTGGCCGCAGCCATGTAGGGGCGCTGAGGCCTACATGGTATAAGTCAGGCCTGTCTCTTTCTCGAATCGGGCCATGTAGGTTTCGTAGTCGCGGTAGGCGCGATGGAACAGCAGGCGCGCCATCCGCGTTGCGCGCCAAGGCTTTTTGCCTCCGACATAGTGCCAGATTTTCGGAGTCCTGCTTGCATCACTCAGATGCTGGCGGAACGTCTTGGACATTTTGCGGTATTTCGGACTGTGCGCGTCAAACCAGATCTGAGGCCGTGTGTTCCACTGAATAGGCAAGCGAAACCAACGCCCGTGAAACAATTGGTTCATTCTGTCCTGTTCGGGCAGGTAGGGAATGTGCGGAACCAGCTTCTCGAAATCGCTGATCTCGCGCAATTCGCGATCACCGTGAATGGCCAAACAGTCCATGACCATGATGCCGGCATTGAAGTATCCTTCACCGGGTATGAACCCCAGCCGAATGCTCTTGCTCACACGGCTGAGCGACTTTTTATGCTCACGCCCCGGTCTGAAAATCTGCTGCAGGGAGGGGCGCAGAAAATCCCCTCCGCCAAGCGTCACCAACCCCATATCCACACAAGCGGCAAAGGGCTGCCCTTCAAGGTCCATGTCCAGCAATTCCCAAACATCCGAAACAACCAGAGTGTCCGCATCCACAAAAATGCAGCGCTTTTCGCAAAGCTGGGGCAGAAACAAAGGCAGCATCGTGATCGCAGGGAACTTCGACTTATACTCGGAAAAGCCTGGCAGATTTTCCAGATCGAATTTCTGGTAAGAAATCGTCCCTCCCGTAAGGGATTGATTGACCTGCTCAACAATCGCAATGTCTTCGTCTGTGAAATCCTGCCCGAAGATTGTCACATCCAAAGGCTTGCTGGCGTTTTTGACAGCGGAATATGCGGAAAGCAGAGCCGGGAACAGAAAAGACCTGTTCACGCCATAGACTACTTGCATCGCGCTCCCCCTCGATCACGTCAATGTGATGAGAAGGAATAGCAGCGAAGAGCAGGCACTTCAAACCCTTAGCGGCCCTCAAAACTCCTGGTTTGCGGCGTTACCCGGCGCCCCCTTATTCGACCGAAATCGTAATCACTTCGGATACAATGGGCGGGTTGTGCGGCACGTGTCCAGCATCGCCCAGAACCAGTTGTAGCGTGTGCTGACCTGCGGGCATATCCAGAGTGACCTCGGTCTGGCCACCGCCGAAATGCATATGGTTGTCGTCTGCGGGCAAACCGTAAAGCAACTCATCCGCGCCGTCTTCGCCTTGACCCAGTGGTGGGCGGTTGATCAGCAGGTGGTGGTGGCCGGTATTGTCCGCTTCGGTCCCTGCAGGCGCGACACCCATGCCGCTGAGGCCAAAGACCACCGTGACCGGCGATTGCACTGTGTCGCCATCCGCAAGGTTCGCGAAATAGACCTGCGCACCCGGCGCGGATGGCGTTTGGTCCTGCGCTCCGGCGACTGTGGCAAACAGAGCAACTGAAATGGTTGTAAAAATGGCTTTCATGATCTCCTCCCTCGTCACAAAAATGCCATTCTAGATCTAGCACATCTTGAATATTTTTCAGAAAACGCCCGTTTGCAGGGCGATCACCATCGCGGGAAACAACTGTTTCCACGTTTCTGATACGCAAACGATCCGATTCAAAACCCTGATATTATCCCATGTCCGCCCCGATTCCGCCCAGATTGAGGGGCAAAGTCGTTGCAAGTAGCAAGACCTGGGGAACGAGAATGGATCGACTGACGGAAATGGAAGCCTTTGCCAACGTGGTGGACCAAGGTGGCTTCACCGATGCGGCCAAGAAGATGGGTATCTCCAAATCAGCCGTTTCCAAGCACGTGTCCAGCCTCGAGTCGCGGCTGGGGGCACGACTGCTCAACCGGACCACACGCCGCGTTTCTCCGACCGAGATTGGGTTGGCCTATTACGACCGCGCCCGCCGGGTGTTGAACGACGCGGGTGAGGCGGATTCGCTGGTCACCGCGATGCAATCGGCCCCTTCTGGCCTGCTGCGGATCAGCGTGGCGACGGATTTCGGGGTCAATCACCTGTCGCCTGTGCTGTCAGATTTTCTGGCCACCTATCCCGATATCACCGTGAACATGGTGCTCAATAACCGCTACGTGGAACTGATTTCCGAGGGTTTTGACGTGGCCGTTCGCATCGGGGAGCTGGAAGACAGCACTCTGCGCGCCCGCAAGCTGACCGAGACCGTCAAACGCATGGTCGCAGCCCCCAGCTATATCGAGAAATACGGACGGCCGCAGAAGATCGACGATCTGAACGAACACAAGCTGTTGCACTACTCCAGCCAATCCTCGGGCAATGTCTGGCGCCTGACTGCCCCTTCGGGCGAGAAACGTCAGGTGCGCACGGCCGGTTGGCTCAGCGTAAACGACGGGCAATCGCTGTTGAACGCGGCAGTCTCGGGCCTCGGGATCGCCTATCTGCCCAGCTATCTTTACGCCGAAGCGTTGAAAACCGGTGAGGTTGTGGATGCAATGCCATCCCTGCCGGACGAGGTGCAAGGCATCTACGCGGTCTATCCTCCAGGCCGCTTCACTCAGCCCAAGGTACGGGCCTTCATAGACTTCCTCGTTGACGCTTATTCCGAAAAAGGCGCGATGGACTGGTAATTCTCCCGGTGAACTGGATCGGCCCGTGCGTTCTGCGTGCGGGTCTTTTTTTGTGCAGACACGTCAGTTGACCAGCAAGACAGCCTCAACCCTACGGTTCAGATCGCGCCCTTCCGGTGTCGCGTTCGAGGTCAGCGGCGCAAGATATCCCACGCCCTGTGCTTCGATCCGATCCGCCGCGACGCCATGCTTGTCGATCAGGCGGGCACGCACCGCCTGCGCCCGTTCAGTGCTGACCTTTGTATTGGCCTGCAACGTGCCGGTATCATCAGTATGCCCCACCAACGCAAGCCGGGTTGACGGATTGTCGGCCAGGAACTGCGCCAGCAACGACAATGAAGCAAACGGGCCGTCGCCCAGTGCCACCTCGGCGGTGCGGAAATGCAAATCGTCCAGAATCACATGGCCCGACTGCTGCAACGCGTCCAAAAGGCCCTCCGTTCCGCTGGCGGATTGCTCAACGACCACAGGCGTTGGAGCCGGAGCATCAACGGGCGCAACGCGGATCAGTTGCACATAACCATCCGGCGGGTTGCGGCTGACCAGGAGGCTGAGCGCTTCATCGCCTTTGGTGGCGGACAGAAAACGATAGTCGCGAATAGCGACATACATATCCGGCGTTGGCACCACCTCGGTTCCGAAGCGGAAATCGAACCCGCCGCAGGTCCGGGCCTCACATTCGAACAGGATGTCAAAGCCTTGCGCCACGAGCTGATCCCGCAGCGGAGCCAGCAATTGCAGCGTCGTGCTAGAGCCCGCCTGCAAGCGCCATGTCAGCCGCTCGACCCGCCCCTCGACCGTTCGAGAGGGGACTATGCCATCTGCAACGGGCCCTGTGGGCAACTCATAGCTGTCCAGCGGCGAGGTCCTCTCGCTGATCCGACGCGCGCTGGCGGGCAGGGTCAGATCTTGCGCCAGAACGGGTCCGGCCATCAGACAAAAGGCAAGGGCGAGGCGTCGGATCATCGGGCTTGGGCGTGATATTCGGGGTTGGGCATCATTGCGGTGGCACTGGCCACCCGGTTGGACATGTTGAAGAATCCGGTGACGTTGGCGATGTCCCAGATATCCCGGTCACTGAAACCCTGATCGCGCAGGTGCTGGCGATCAGCCTCTTCAATCTCGGCGCTTGCGGTGGTCATCTTGGCAGCAAAATCCAGCATCGCACGCTGGCGCGCATCCAGGGGGGCGGTGCGGTAGTTCATCAACAGCATCTCGCCCAATTGCGGATCACCGGAAATCTGCCGCACCGCTGCGCCATGAGCAACAAGGCAGTAGAAGCACTTGTTGATCGAGGACACGACCACCGCGATCATCTCACGTTCAAGCTTGGACAGCCCGCTCTCTGCCAGCATCAGATCGTTATACATGGCCGTGAACGCGTTCAGCTTGTCGAGGTCGAACGCGTAAGCCTTCAGCACATTCGGTACCATGCCCAGCTTTTCGAGGCAGACATCAAAGTATTTCTGCGTCTCTGGCGGCAAAGGGTCGGCCATGGGCAGGTTCAGCGCGGTGGGTAGATCGGCTTGGGTCACGGGCTTTCTTAACTCCTTAGACACGTTGACGATAATGGTATTCCCCGACAATCTCCATCCCGAGCGCACGGTAGAGGCCATTCGCCCCAGCATTAGCCTTTGTGCAGATCACGCTGAGCGTTTTCGCCCCGTTGTCCCGCGCCCAGAAGGCTGCTGCCCGCATGGCCCATTGGCCCAGACCCTGACGGCGGTGATCTGGCAGGATCTCAAGCGCATGTACCATGGCCACATCGCCTTTCACGGCCATGAACACCGTTCCCGCCGGGCGATCAGAATGCCGCAGCAGGAACGAGGTCTTGGGGCCCGCAGCACGCTCCATCACGGCCAGCCGTTCGGGGCCGATACCACCTTTGGCCCAGATCTCCTCCATGACGGCAAGCGGTGGCCAGATGCCAAACGCGGTCACGCGGGGCAGAGGCTGATCGGTCAGTTGCTCCGGCTGGCAGGCGTAGATGTTGACCGGGTCCAGAACCTCATAGCCGCGCGCTTCCAGTTGGGCGTCGAGCTTGTGGTCATCGGGCCACAGACAAAAGATGCGTTTCTGGCCCATGGTCTGCATGGCACCCTCGGCTGCGATGATATCGGCCGCGGTCGCGTCACCCAGCGCATTGGCGGCAGACACGCGTGATCCACCGCCCTGCCCTTCGCGCAGGCGGAAGGGACCAAGGACGTCATAGCGCGCAGCGGGCCATGTTCCGTCAACGATGTCGGGCCAGTTGATGCTCACAACTCGAGTTCTTTTGCCAATTGGGTCATGGCCGCGTCGATGCGCGCACCCTCTGTCCCCCGGATTACCACGTTCGCGCCGAAGACACCGTTTACCTGAAACGGATAGCAGCCGATGGACAGGTCCGAGAACGCCTCGGCCAGTGCAGACAGCGTGGCAGCAATGTCGCCTTCGCCCCGATCCACCCGCAACGTCTGCGACAACAGCGGGCTACCGCCCGTCAGGCCCGGCAAAACACTGGCTACCATGGCTTGGAAGACCGAGGGCACCCCGGCCATCACATGCACATTTTCGATGGTAAATCCGGGCGCGGTTGAGACTGGATTGTCGATCAGCGCGGCCCCATCAGGAATGCGGGCCATCCGCAGTCGGGCCTCGTTCAACTCCAGCCCTGACTTGTCGTAATGCGCCTGCAACAGCGCCCGCGCATCATCGCGCACGTCAATCGGGGTCTCGAAAGCGCGGGCGATGCAATCGGCGGTGATATCGTCATGTGTCGGCCCGATGCCCCCGCTGGTGAAGACAGTGTCGTAAGACACCGACAGCGCTTTGACCGCCGCTTCTATAGCCGGGGCATCATCGCTGACAATACGCACTTCTTTAAGATCGATGCCATGCTTGGTCAGCTCCCCCGCAAGGTAATGCATATTCGCATCGCGCGTCCGGCCCGAGAGGATCTCATCCCCGATGACAAGCATTGCAGCGGTTGGATTGGCCATGGCGCGCGCCCCCTCTTGATCGGCTGTTAGGGCAGGTATAGGCCGTGGGGCATGAGATTTGAAACCCCCCTTGTCCCCGCCCGCCTGATCCGCCGCTACAAACGCTTTCTGGCCGATTGCACGCTAGAGGATGGCCGCGAGGTGACAGCCCATTGCGCCAATCCGGGCAGTATGATGGGACTGGCTGAACCGGGTGAGAAAGTCTGGCTGGAACCCAATGACGATCCGAAGAAAAAGCTGAAATTTGGGTGGCGGCTAGTTGATCACGAGAATGGCCATTTCACCGGCGTCGATACTTCGGTGCCGAACCGGGCACTGCGCGCGGCATTGGAGCGTGGCGAGATCCTCGAACTGGCCGCCTATCAAACAGTCCGGGCCGAGGTCAAATACGGCCAGAACAGCCGCATTGATTTCCTGCTGACCCAACCCGGTCTGCCGGATGCCTATGTCGAGGTCAAAAGCGTCACGCTTTCCCGCCAGCCCGGTCTGGCCGAATTCCCCGACAGCGTCACCGCCCGCGGCACCAAACATCTGCATGAACTGGCCTCCATGGCTGAACATGGCCACCGCGCGATCATGCTGTATCTGGTGCAACGCACCGATTGCGACCGCTTCGCGCTGGCATCCGATATCGACCCGGCCTATGCGGCGGCCTTTGAGGCAGCGCAGGCGCAGAGGGTTGAGCGGTTGGTAGTCGGCACGCGGATTTCGCCACAAGGGATCGAGGTCAATACGGAGAAGGCCTGGGCTATCGGCTAAGGCAGGAGAGTGAACTCGCCGAGATAAGAGCCTCGCCCCGGTGTGTAGCCCCGATAGGTGCCATCCTCTACCTGCCCCACCACGGCGCAGAGGTCCTGATCTTTGCGGAACGTCTTCCAACGGCTGCAGATCCTGTCGCCCTCTAACCACCAAACACCAGTGTCCCGGCCAAGCCGGGGAACCTCGACTTCAAAACTCTGGTCAGCGTTCACGCGTGCCGTGCCGGTGATGCCGGCACGATTCAACGCAATCTGGCGATCCTCTACCAAAAGCGCCGCAAGCTGATCCTGCGTCAGCATCGTCACCTCTTCGCGGCACCCACAGGTCAGAACAACCAGAAGAGCAGCAATCGCCTTGACCATCTCAGCCCCTGTTCCCGCTGATCCATCCTCCTTAGAACCGTGGCGCAAAGCCGCGCGGATGGCCACGCGCTGGCGGGATGATCAACGGAATTTGAACCTCTAGCTGCGAATTTCGGGCCAAAGTTCCGCGTCCAACCCTTTCACAAACGGTGCGAAGTGATCGGCCACGGCCTGCCACCCCCCGACCGAGGCGGTGTTGACCGGTCTCCGCGCCTGAAGGTTACTGGCCGTTCTGATCGCGTCCGAGGATTTGTCGGGCGACAGCATCGCCTGTTCAAAAGACAGGTCGCAGAACTGGGCCAGTTCCTTGGCACCGTCCTCGAGATTATTCACCAGATGTTCGTAACTTATGTCATGGATGCGTCCCGGAAGTACGGCATGCCAGTGCTGCATATAGCGGCGATAGCGGTTCGCCTCGGCCGCCATCCAGCCCAGATCATGCGTGTAATACAGACCACCCGCCCCAAAATGCGTGCGCCACATCGACAGCGCCACATCGCGCGGATCGCGCATGACATTCAGGATCACGGCGTTCGGGAAGGCCTGCGCAATCGGCCCCAGAAACGCATAGTTCCCCGGCGCCTTGTCGACAAAGGCGCGCGTTCCTTCTGCGGTCTGGGGCAAATTGTCTGCGTAGTAATCCGCCAGCGTCTGCGCGTCACTTCCAGCACCCGGCTGGCTTTCGACCTTGCGGGCCCAATGATGCACGCCCGCCAACTCTCCCAGCCCCTGAACGGTGGAGTGTGAGGCCAGAATCCGTTCGATCAGAGTGGTGCCCGAGCGCGGCAAGCCGACCACGAATACCGGGCGCGGGATATCGGCGCGCGGCGCTGAAGCGGGGGCGGGCAGAGGCGCGCTCAGACGCAGGCGGCAGGCTTTCTCGGCCCGGGTTTCCCAGCTTTTGAACCCATGCTGCAACTGATCATGCGCCTTGCGCAGCTGGAGCATCTCGGTCGCGGTATCGCCCTCCTGTTTCGCAAGGCTCGCGGCGGCGAAATGCACCATGGCCGCAGCTTCCCGGTTGGCATTGCCCGCCTCAAGCAAATGTGAGACCCGCGCCTGCAGTTCCATCCGATCCTCAGCCGACAGGTTCGGCAGAGTTGAGAAGAATTCCAGCGTTTCGGGATCCTCAGGCGCCAGCGCAAAAGCGGCGCGGCCATGGGTCAGCGCCTCAGACATACGCCCCAAACCGACCAGACCCTTGGCCAGCCGCAGTTGACCATAGTGGAATTTCGGGTGTTTTTCGACCACGGCGGACAAGACAGCAATAGCCTGATCCCACTTGTGCATTCCATCCATAATATCAGCCTTCAGGCAATGGGCCTGAAGATTGCCGGGTTGGTGACGCAGCACCTCGTCGATATCGGCCAACGCCTCACGCAACTGACGCTCACGCAACAGGGCCATGGCGCGAACGTAGATTTGTGGCGGGGTCAGAGGAGATTTGGCCGCTATTTTGTTCATCAGGATCAGCGCTTTGTCAGAATCACCACCCTGAACAAGGCTCAGCCCGAAATTCTGGATCAGGTCGGGGTTCTCCGGCTCCATCTTCCAGGCGCGCTCCAGATGGGTCTGTGCCTGTTTGAAATCCCCTTGGTGAATGCATGCAAGACCTGCCATCTGCGGCAATGCGGGCATCTTGGGCCACTTCTTGCCCGCCTTGATCGCTCGCTTCAACGCCCGGTCCGCGCGCCCGGTCTTGAGCATTTCACTAATGGTGGCAATCTCGGCCCTCAGCTGGTCGGCTTTCTGCATCTGACTGCCCTTCTATTGTTGTGGCATCCGGCTAAAATAAGTCCGTGCTAGTTGATAACGCCCTACAGGTCCACCTGAGATACATCCACCGGCCGCTTTGCTCTTGATCCTGCGACGCTGGACCCTCTGGAACTTTCTGCACAAGCAGCGTAAATAGAACATTGCGCGAAACATTTGGAGCCTCGCATCCATGAAAGAACACCGTGGCCGCCTGACCAAGGACGGTATCCGCATTTACGAACAAGGTGACTTTGCCGGCATGCATGCGGCAGGGGCTTTGGCTGCGCAGATACTGGATGACATCGCGCAACATGTCTTCCCCGGCCAAACCACCGGCGCGATCGACGGGATCATCACCCAGATGGTCGAGGACGCGGGCGCGACGTCGGCCACCATTGGCTACAAAGGCTATCAACACGCCAGCTGTATCAGCGTGAACCACGTGGTCTGCCACGGCATTCCCGGTGACAAAAAGCTCAAGGACGGGGATATCCTGAACATCGACGTCACCGTCATCGTGGACGGCTGGTTCGGCGATACCTCGCGGATGTATGTCGCAGGCAAACTGCCACGCAAGGCCGAGCGTCTGATTCAGGTCACCCATGATGCCCTGTTCAAAGGGATCGAGATGGTCAAACCGGGCAACACGTTCGGCGATATCGGCCATGCGATCCAGTCCTATGTCGAGGCACACCGCATGAGCGTTGTCCGCGATTTCTGCGGCCACGGGCTGGGCCGCGTGTTCCACGCGCCGCCGAATGTGCTGCACTATGGTCGCCCCGGCACCGGCTCCGTTCTGGAAGAGGGGATGTTCTTCACAATCGAACCGATGGTCAATCTGGGCCGCCCCGAGACCAAAACGCTGGCCGATGACTGGACGGCCGTGACCCGCGACAAGTCGCTCTCGGCGCAGTTCGAACATTCGGTCGGTGTAACCGCAAATGGGGTCGAGATCTTTACCCTGTCGCCCGGTGGCAAATACCACCCGACCTATTCTTCGTGATCGGCAACCTGATCCCGTAGCAGCTTCAGCAGCATCGTCTCAGCCCCCCACGGCGTGATCGCGTCGTGGATGAAGACCGGCGCGCGTGCAGGTTTGCGCGGCGGGCCGGTTTCTGTGTCAGTGTCCTGAGCCAAACCCCAGAACAAGGGTGGTAGGGCGCGGTCCATCCCGTGAGCCTAGCACAAACCGGCCCGCGCCTCAAAACCGGATCACGACGGCGTACAGCTGCCCCTGTCAAAACGCTGTGAAGTGCCTTTGATCATCATGTCATATTCGAGACTCACAAGATCAACGGCAAAGTTGACGACCTGACCATCCTGAATCAGCAAAAACGTTAGGTTGTCCAATCCCGGCAGAATGTCCGCCTCGCCCTGCAGATCTCCGACAGTGATGTGCCCTTTGTTGGACCCGCCCGAACGGGCCAACGTCACGCTTGATTGATCCACAGACGAGGTGCAATTGGCCATAAAATCATTCGCATCGAGTTTTGTTTGCCCTGCAACAACAGGGGAGGAGCTCAGCACGATGGCCGAGGTCAGGGCAGCTCTGAAAAGCATAGAGAGTCCTTTAAGGGTTGTTCCGCGTTTCCACGGCGCGTAGAGGCGAAATTGGCCGCAATTTTGGCGGAGATGCGTCAAATTACTGGCCGCCCACATTCAATTTTAAAACGAATTAGAACGGTCAGGATCAACCCACATGATCAAGTGATTGAAGCATCAGTGAGATATGCGTGTCGCCGTATTTTCGACTGTCCAACAACTGGAATCCATCCGGTGCCTGCATCGTGGCGTTTTCTTCCCACACGATAAACGCCCCCTCAGCGATCCATCCAGCCTCGGTCGCCTTAGCCAGCGCTTTTTGGCCCAGAGATTTGCCGTAAGGCGGGTCCAGAAAGATCAGGTCGTAGGGCGCATTGGGGTTTTCACCCAAACGCGTCGCATCCCGGCGGATCACATCGGTCCGGTCAGCGCTGCGGGTCAGGTCGATATTCTTGCGGATCAGGCCCTGCGCCACACGCCCGTCATCCACAAAGGTGACGTGGTCGGCACCGCGCGACAGAGCCTCAAGCCCCAGCGCGCCGGTGCCTGCGAACAGGTCCAATACACGCAGACCGTCAAAATCGATCTGATGGCTCAGGACGTTGAACAGGCTTTCACGCACTCGGTCGGTGGTGGGACGCAAATGGGCACCCGCATCCCCTTTGCCGACCGAGGCCAAGGCACGACCCCGGAACTCTCCGGCGATGATCCTCACGCTTTGAGCAACGGTTTCAGATCCGCAGCCGGATCGGCCACCACGGCAGGATCAGCGGTTTTGCCCGCGTCGATCAGGCGCTTGCCAACCATATAGGCGCGCGGGTCGTTCATCGCGTCGACTGCAATCAGCTGGTCACCCTTGTAGTACCAGAACGACACGGTCTGACCTTCGCCCTGACGGGTGACAACCTGATCATAACCCGTATTCAGACCTGCGATCTGCAGTTTCACGTCATACTGATCTGACCAGAACCACGGCGTTGCTGTATAGTCCTTGGCAGCCCCCAGCATGTTCTGAGCCACGATCTCAGCCTGATCGATTGCATTAGGCACGCTTTCCAAACGAATACGCCCCGCGCCATGCGGGAAGGAGGCGCAATCCCCTGCCGCCCAAATCGACGGATCAGATGTGCGGCCATGCGCGTCGGTTTTGATGCCGTTGTCCAGTTCAAGCCCAGCCAACTCGGCCAGTTGGGTGGACGGCGCGATGCCCACGCCGACGACCACAAATTCAACCTCGATTTCGGTTCCATCTGTCAGAACCGCGCCGACCACCTTGCCGTTTTCACCGATCAGACGATCAAGGCCCACGCCCTCGCGGATGTCCGCTCCATGACCCGAATGCAGCGCGCGGAAATAGTCGCTGGTTTCCTTGGCGGCGACGCGTTGCAGGATACGCTCGGCCATTTCTACCAGCGTCACCTTGACCCCGCGCTTAGCGCATACGGCTGCGGCCTCAAGCCCGATATAGCCGCCCCCGACGATCAGAGCGCGCGCGCCTTCAGTGACCCGAGGCTCCATCTCGTCGATATGAGCCAGATCGCGCACCACATGAACGCCCTGAAGATCACCGCCGATAGAGGCAGGCAGATAGCGCGGATCCGACCCGGTGGTCAGCGCCAGTTCGTCATAGGAGATGACCTCATCCCCCACGGTCACGGTCTTGGCCTTGGGGTCAATTGCAGTAACACGCTGCCCCAGACGCAGGGTGATGTTGTTGTCGGCGTAGAAGCTTTCGGGGCGCAAAAACAGACGCTCCAGCTCCATCTCGCCCAGCAGATAGGCCTTGGACAAGGGCGGGCGCTGATAGGGCAGATGCGGCTCGGCCCCGATCAGGGTGATATCCCCTTCAAACCCATCCTTGCGCAGTTTCGCAACAAGCGACGATCCGGCCTGCCCGGCGCCGATCACGACAATATGGCTCATGTTCATCACACCCTGTCGAATTCTCATGGTTACTTTTGTCCGACCACCTATATTGCGGCATAGCCCGACTCTGCAAATCCAAACGACAGGAGCTGATAAATGATTACAACAGGTGAGATGCTGCCCGACGCCACGCTGACCCAAATGGGTGCGGAAGGCCCCGAAGAGGTTCGGATTTCAGACAAAACCTCGGGCCGCAAAGTGGTGATCTTTGCTGTTCCCGGCGCGTTTACGCCAACCTGTCACTCAGCCCATGTGCCCAGCTTTATGCGCACCAAAGATCAGTTCGACGCCAAGGGCGTGGATGAGATCATCTGCATTTCCGTCAACGACCCCTTCGTGATGAAAGCCTGGGGCGAAGCGACCGGCGCAACCGAGGCCGGCCTGACCCTGCTGGGCGACGCCGCGTCTGAGTTCACTAAGGCCATCGGCATGGATTTCGACGCCCCACCAGCCGGGCTGCTGGCACGTTCGCAGCGTTACGCGATGCTGGTCGAAGACGGCAAGGTCACTGCGCTAAACCTGGAAGAAAGCCCCGGCGCTTGCGAGATTTCAGCCGGTGAAGGCTTGCTCGAAGTAATCTGACGCTGTTCGGCCCCGGCTAAACCGGGGCCGTCCTAACCCTATTTAACTTGATACAACGCCCCAGTGTGCGATTATCAAAGGCACATAGCTGGGGAGTATGTTTATGTATCTCAAAGCCATTTCACTCATTCTGGGCGGCGCAGGCGTTCTTGCAGCTTGCGGCCCGGCCCCGACACCACAGCAACAAGCGGCACGGCAACATGAAATCGCCTGCCTGAGCGGCACCTTGGGTGGTGCGTTGATCGGAGGCGCAATCGGCAATCAGTTCGGAGGCGGTTCAGGCAAGTCCATTCTGACTGGTGCAGGTGCGGCTACCGGAAGTATCAGTGGCGCAAGATTCGCATGTTGAGGGGGACAGCTATGAAACGAGTAATCTGTATCGCCGCGCTTGTGATAGCCAGTGCCGCAGCTGCGGACGACGTGGCAGAGTTGAATGAAAAAGAGCTGACAGCCATCGACTCGAACCACGATGGCTTTCTGTCCAAGGACGAGTTCAATGCCTTTTCAGACTACGCCTTTCAGGCGATGGACGAAGACAAGAACGGCACGCTCGGCCTGTCCGAGGCCAAACCGTTCCTCGACATAGAGCAATTTCAGGACGTTGACCGGAACGGCGACAGCCTTATCTCAAGAGCGGAATACGATGCGCAGATGAGCAACGATTTCGACTCTGCGGACAAGGATGGAAACGGCCGGTTGGACTAACCCCGGAGGGTGAGATGAACAGATGGATCTGGATCGGCGCGCTGGCCGTATTGGCGGCTTGTGACGTACCACAGGCCCCGGTTGTGACCGGTCCCGACGGGCAGACCCGCATCCAGATCAACACCAGCGGGCTGACCTGCTATGAGAGGCGGTGTCTGGACATCAACCCAGCGGCGCGCAGTGTCCGGTCTATAGGCAACAAAACGACCCGCATTCCGGGCAATATCGACGTCAGTAGTGGCACGGTCACGCCGGATGAGTTCCGCCAGATGGCGATCACGGCATCCTTGGCTGGCGGAATTGGGTCCGGACAGGATCGCGACTAGACCAGTCCGTCCATTTTGCGCGCCAGTTTCGCATCCAGCGAAGACAACCCGCCGACGTCATGAGTGGAGAGCACCACTTCGACCGTGCGGTAGACGTTGGACCATTCGGGGTGGTGGTTCCATTTTTCGGCCCAGATCGCCACTTGGGTCATCCATCCAAAGGCCGCGACGAAATTGTCAAAGATGAACGTTTTGGTGATCGCATCCCGGCCTTCAACCATGGTCCAGCCATTATTGAACAGCGGATCAAGAAGGGGGCCACGGGTCTCGGTCGACAAAAGCTCGGTCATTGCTGTTCCTCCGGGTTCGATTTTCTGAACGGGCCGTAATCCGTCAGAATCTCAATCTCTTCTCCCACCGCGCGGCCTTCGGCGTCCAGATATTTTTTGACGGCATCGGCGAATCCCGGATCGGCTATCCAATGAAGGCTGTGCGTGCGCGTTGGCAGGTAGCCACGTGCAAGCTTGTGTTCACCTTGCGCTCCGGCTTCGACCCTTTGCATGCCATGCGCGATGGCAAAGTCGATGGCCCTATAATAGCACAGCTCGAAATGCAGGCAGGCATGATGTTCCACACAGCCCCAATAACGACCATAGAGCGTCTCACGCCCGATGAAATTCAGCGCCCCCGCAATGGGATACCCATCGCGTTCTGCCAGCACCAAAGCCATATCACCGGCCATCGTCTCCTGCGCGATATCGAAGAACTGGCGCGTCAGGTAAGGTGAGCCCCATTTGCGCGCGCCGGTGTCCTGATAGAACCGCCAGAAGGCATCCCAATGCTCGGGCCGCAGGTCATCGCCGGTCAGGGTGAGGATCTCACCACCGAATGCGTTGGCCTGAGCGCGCTCCTTGCGGATGTTCTTGCGCTTGCGCGAGGACAGCGCGGCCAGAAAACCGTCGAAATCCGCGTAATCGTCATTCAACCAATGAAACTGCTGCGAGCTTCGCAGCATCAGGCCCATCTGCTCACCCGCCAACGCCTCGTCTTCGGTGCAGAAGGTCGCGTGAAGCGACGAGACCTGATTGTCTGCCGCCAGTTGCACAGCGCCTTGGACCAGCGCAGGCATCCCAATCCCTTCATATCCCGGACGCATCAGAAAGCGCCGCCCGGTGGCGGGCGTGAAAGGGGCCGCAATCTGTAGTTTGGGATAGTACCGCCCGCCCGCGTTTTCGTACGCATGGGCCCAGCTGTGGTCGAAGATGTACTCTCCCTGACTGTGCGATTTGGCATACATCGGGGCCGACGCGATCAGCATCCCATCCAGATAGGCCGTCAGGTATTGAGGCTGCCACCCGGTGCCTCGCCCAACCGAGCCGCTGTTTTCCAGAGCCAGCAAAAACCGATGCGTGGTAAAGGGATCCAGCGGACGCCCGCCATCTGCTGTTTCGGGGCAAGCGCAGGCATCCCACTCGGCCGCAGAGATTTGCGAGAGTGATCCAAGTATTTGAATTTCGATCTGCGCCTGATCCATGTGCCCTCCGCGTCTGGTCTTTATCTGTGACGAGGTGCGGCAGGTTCAACCCGGATGCTTGGCCAGATACCCCTCAAAGGTCACATTGTCGGCAACGGCGCGGGCCTCTGCCTCTTGTTCAGGCGACTTTACCGTCCAACACAGGATCGGCACACCGCGCGCTTTCAGCTCGGCCACGCGCGGACGGTCCAGATCATGAACCTCGTGGCTGATGAAACTGGCCCCAACCCGGTCGAAATCGGGAACATCGCGCAGGTGATCGCACACCGATTGCGGCAGCAGCTCGACACTCGGCTTATAGGAACAAGTCACGATCCCACGTGGCAGATGCGGGGCCAGACGGGCCAACTCGGCCACGCTGTTGGGATTGAACGACATCAGCGCCACCGGACCGTCGTAACCTTGTAGCGCTCGCACGGCATCCGCCTCGAGCGGGCCGACATTGGTGCCCATGGCTCCATCCTGATCCTTGAGCTCGATCAGCAGCGGGACTTTGCCCGCGACCATCTCAAGCACATCGTCGAGGGTGGGAATGCCATCCTCGGCGTGCAGCAGCTGCGTGGCCTGCGCCTGCGCGGCCGAGACCTGCTGGATCGGTCCAGACTGCCCGGTCAGACGCGCCATGTCGTAGTCATGAAACACCATCGCACGGTTGTCCGAGGTCCGTTGCAGGTCAATCTCGATCCCGTAGCCGGCCTCGATCGCGGCACGAATGGCCGCCCGGCTGTTTTCCGGGCGGTTATCTGTTTTGTCATGCAGCGCCCGGTGCGAGATCGGGGCCTCAAAGAACACAGGCGGCAGAGCAGGTGTCATTGGACTTCGAAAATACCTTCGATTTCGACAGCAACACCCAGCGGCAGCGATGCAGCACTAACCGCCGAGCGGGAATGACGACCCGCGTCGCCCAGCGCCTCAACCAGGAAATCGGATGCTCCGTTGACTACCTGCGGCTGCGCGGTGAAATCAGCGGTCGAGTTCACAAAACCGGTCAGCTTGATCACCCGCACCAGCTTCTCGATATCCCCGTCACAGGCCGCTTTGACCTGAGCCAGCAAGTTGATCGCACAGACCTTTGCTGCCGCCGCACCCGCGTCCACGTCCATGTCATCGCCCAATTTGCCGGTGATCAGGTCGTCCGCTTTGGAAATCTGACCCGAGACATAGACGATATTGCCCACGCGAACGAAAGGCACATAGTTGGCGGCAGGGGCCGGTGCGTCTGGCAGCGATACGCCCAGACTTTGCAGTTTTTCCGAGATGCTCATGTGATTGTCCTCACCCAAAATCGACTCGGGCGGACGCTAACCGGGATAATGCCGCTGGGAAAGCCGGAAACCGATTTTTCTGACCGTCGCGTTCAGTGGGCGTATCCTGTCCTATTTCGAACTGTTGAAGTCGTGTCACTTTACCTTCGTTGATTTACCGGGTTTAACGCTATGTGTTTCATTCAAGCTCTGAAACCTCTATGTGACAACAACTTGTGTCGGTTGGACACGCAGGTATTGATTGATCGCCCAAGCGTCGTGCCGGGCCGTATTGGAGTAGCTAAGACCGTGTTGAGCAAATTTGGCTTCAAACATCTTGTTGTTCTGTCACTTATGGCTGTGTTGTCGGCCTGTGCGACGCAACCCCCGGAACAGGCTGCCCGGGGTGAGATTTTCGACCCCTATGAGAACGCCAACAGGGGCATTCACAAGTTCAACCTTGGCGTCGACAGGTTTTTGTTTCGCCCCGCCTCAAAAGGCTATGTGAAGATCGTCCCTGATCCGATGGTGACCAGCTTCAGTACCTTTGCGGAAAACATCTCTCTGCCCGGTCAGGCGGTGGATTACCTACTTCAGGGAAACCCCAAGCAAATGGGCAACGCCTTGTTGCGGTTCGTGATCAACATGACCGTCGGTGGCTTTGGCCTGTCGGCCCCGGCGGATGAGTTGAACCTGCCCCCCGTCGATACTGATTTCGGCGAAACCCTGCACGTCTGGGGTGTTGGGGAAGGCGCCTATGTTGAACTGCCGTTCTATGGCCCATCGACCACCCGTGACGCTGTAGGTGTCGTTATCAACCTGTTCTCGAACCCGATTAACTTTACTCCGGTACGCCCTGCGGACAATCTGGGGGTTTATGCCGAAGTCGTACGTCGGATGGGGGATCGGGGTCGTTTTTCTGATACAGTGGACTCGATTCTCTACGAAAGTGCCGACAGCTATGCGCAGGCCCGACTGATCTACCTGCAAAACCGCCGCTTCGAATTGGCACGCGACGACGAGGACGCCTTCTTGGATCTCTACAACGATCCATATGCCGACGCCGGAACCGACCCTGTTAGTGACCCCCTTCTCGACCCCTACGAGGACCCTTATGCTGAGTAACGCTTTAAACCGAAGACATTTCCTGAAAACCTCTGTGGCCGGAGCAGCTATTGTTGCCCTGCCCTTGCCCGCTCTGGCCCTGACCGAGGCGGGTGCCAAACAGCTGGTTAACAGTGTTGTCGCGGATATCAACCGCGTGATCGCCTCGGGCAAATCCGAAAAAGCCATGCTGCGTGATTTCGAGAAGATTTTTGTGCAATACGCTGATGTTCCGATCATGGCACGCTATGCGCTTGGGGCAGACGCCCGTTCTGCCTCTCCGGCGCAGTTGAGACAATTCACCAAGGCGTTCCAAGGATATATCTCGCGCAAATACGGACGCCGGTTCCGCGAATTCATTGGCGGCCAGGTGGATGTACGAAACGCGCGCAGAATCAAAGCCGGCTATGAAGTGCGCACCTCCGTCAAGCTGCGGGGATCGTCGCCCTTTGACGTGACCTTCCTGGTTTCTGACAAATCCGGTCGCGACAAGTTCTACAACATGTTCATTGAGGGCGTGAACTTGCTGCTGACCGAGCGTACCGAAATCGGGGCGATGCTGGATGCGCGGAAAGGCAACCTGAACCAGCTTATCAAAGACCTCAACAGAACCGGGTAGCACCGCCTTTTTGTGTGCTTAAACGCCTCCGCGCTCTGTGCGTCGGAGGCGTCTTCGTTTCTATACCCACAAGAAAGTCATTTTACCTTGTGACCTAACACGCGCCGAAGTTGATGCGCCGCTTTCCAAAGCTCTCACTAAAACTAAGCTTGTACCCCGCTCCACGCCCAGCCCGCGGACCCTCTAGGGCATGTAACTTCGGACCAAAGCGCTGGCGATCAAAGCCCATCCATCTGCGATCACGAAAAACGCCAGCTTGAACGGCAGCGAGACGATTGCAGGCGGCACCATCATCATGCCCATCGACATCAAGATGGCAGCCACAACTAGGTCAATGATCAGAAAAGGCAGGAAAATCAGGAACCCGATCTGAAACGCCCGAGCGATTTCAGACAACATGAAGGATGGCATCAGAACTGAAAGTGGAGCATCCGGAGACAGGACCATCCCCTCGCCTCCGGGGCGCAGAGCGGCTATGGATTGAAACGTCTCAACATCCAGTCGCGCGGCCATGAACTCTCGGAACGGGTTCAGGGCGCGTTCCAGAGCCGTTTCAACCTCAAGCGTTTCATGGATCAAAGGCTCAATACCAATAGTCCAGGCTTCGGTGAAAACCGGCTCCATAATGAAATAGGTCAGGAACAGCGCAAGGCTGACGATCAGCATGTTTGGCGGAGATTGCTGCAACCCGATGCCCTGTCGCAGGATCGCGAGAACCGTGATCAGAAACGGAAAACAGGTGATCATGATCGCCAGCCCGGGCGCAAGGCTGAGAACGGTGATCAGCAAAATCAACTGGATCGTCCGGGCCGAGATGGACCCACCTTCCCCAAGCGACAGGGTCACGTCTTGAGCCGCAGCCAGCGAGGGCAGCGTAGCCACCACCGCCACAATCAGCCAGAGCCACAGGCGCATCAGCCGATCCCGTTCTGCAAATCCGCGATTTCGGTCAGACGCACAGCCAGTTGACCAGCCTGATCGCCCTCCATCTCTTCCAGAAGACCGCGAGCAACCAGTTGATCCCCGACATATAGATCCACGGGGTCTTCGATCCGTTTGTCCAGCGTCAGCACCGCATTTTCGCCCATATTCAGCAAGTCCCGGATCAACGGGCGGGCGCGGCCGACAGAAACTGTGACTTCGATCGGGACAGCATCAAAGGGATTGGTTTTCTGAGATTGGGTATCAGTCATGGGTCAAAGCCTCTTTCGCCTCAAACATGTAGGAGTCAAATGCCTGCTGCACCGAGGACAGCAGATCCACGCAATCCACCTCGCGTCGCGAGATACCGACCTGCAGCCGCGCTTGTCCGGGTTGCAGCGAGGAATCCTCAATCACACGCGGGGGCTGTGGCACATCCGATGAAAGCAAATCTTCGACCTCGGCTGCGCGCCCTCCTGGCACAAGTATCTGGATGGGTTGGTCGATCTGGGTTCGTGCCATGTCTTGCAGCTGTTCCGACAGGCGGTGAGCAAAGCTGCGGTCGATACAATCCGGCAGCACCAAGTTCACCAGGCTTTGGAACATCGGCTCCAGCGACAGGGTCATACGTGCCAGCGCTTCGTGATAGGTAAAGGACATGTCTTCCAACGCCTTGGCCAGTTCTGCCGAAACCTGGCTCCGGTTCTTCTCCTGCGCTTGAACAGCGTCTTCCCATCCGGCCCCGTAGCCTTGTTCGAAGGCGGCCAGGCGCTGTTCCTCTAGCGCCTCTTCATCCAGAAGATGCAGCTTGCCGCCTTCGACCTGCGCGGTGAAATCCTCAAGAAGGTGAGCAATCGACATCAGACCCGCTCCTCACCTTCTTCAAGCCAACTGCGCAGGATTTCGACCGTTTCTTCCTGTTTGCCACCGATCATCGCCCGCAACCGATCTACAGGATCTGCGTTGCTGTCCGACCCAAGCGCGGGCACGCCGGCCGACTGCGCTTGTCCTGGCAGAGCCGTGAACTCGGCCGACTCATCTGGCGCGATCTCACCGACCAAAACCTGGGTATCTTGAGTTTCACCACCACCTGCAGGCAACAAAGCTGGGGCTGCCGCCGGTTTCATCAGGACCGGGCGAATGACGAACAAGGCCAGAACCAGCGAAACCGCCGCAAGCACAGCCATCTGGATCAAAGACATCGCGTCCAGATGAATATTCTGCCACAGGGAGGACGAAACAAGCGTTCCCTGCGGCTCTACCACCGGCAGATCAAGCGATTTCAACGTGATTACATCGCCCCGAGCTGCATCGAAGCCAACGGCTGAAGCCACCAGCTCCTCAAGCGCGTCAAGCTCGGTCTGAGGCAGGGGCTCAAAGCTTTCCGCCCCGTTTTCATCTACCGACCGGATGCCATTGACCAACACTGCGACTGTCAGCCGCTTGATGGCACCGGGAGCGTTGTGAACCTCAAGCTCCGTTTCCGAGACCTCGTAGTTCACGCGCTCGCGGGTCTGGCTCGCGTTCGAGTTCGATTCGTCCCCGCCCGCTCCGTCACCATCCGGCAGGTTGGAGGCAACCGTCACATCGCCGGACTGATTGCGCGCACTGTCCGACCGTTCCTCGACATCCGTACTGATAGCGACCCGCCCCTTTGGGTCAAAGCGGCGTTCGCGGATAGATTCGGTCTTGGTTACCGTGTCGACGCTGACCTCAACTACTGCGTTGCCAGTACCCACACGCGCCTCGACAAGGCGCAGCACGCGTTCGCGCAACTGACGGGATTTGTCATCCGCGGTATCAGCCGCAACTGCCGTGTCCTGCCCGCCAATCACGGCGCCGTTCGAATCCACAACCGTCACGTTCTCCGGCGCAAGTCCGCTGACCGCCGAGGCGACCAGAAAGCGAATGGCCTTGGCCTGATCGCCCGTTATCTGCGCGCCGGATGGAACCAGATAAACCGAGGCCGTGGGCGCAACGCTTCGCTGAAACGGGTTGGCCGAGCCATTCGCGATATGCACTCGCGCCTGACTGACATGAGGACCTCCGACGATGGTACGCGCCAGTTCACCTTCTTTCGCGCGCCAATAGGCGGCGTCGAACATCTGAGACGTGGTGCCAAACCCGCTGAGCGAATCGAGCAGCTCGTAGCCACGATTGCCATTGGCAGGCAGGCCTTCGCTGGCCAGGGTCATGCGCAGCTCATCCCGCTGCGAGCCGGGCACGTAAATCGAGCCGCCCCTGATCTCATACGTGACGCCGCGCTGATCGAGCGCACGCACGATATCGCCCGCGGCCCCACTTTCCAGCCCTGCATAAAGAAGGGTCATCGAGGGTGCCGTCACAAGACGGGACATCCCGAGAACCCCCAGAAACACCAGCGCAACCGCGCCGACGACTATGATTTGCTTTCGCCTGTCCAAACTTGCCCAGACAGTTCCGATCTGCTGCACGGTCACCTCCGACTCGCCGACATTCTGCCCGGCGCATCCCTTGTTTGAACGATTGCCCTTAACAATCGGTTAGTCCCTGCCGGGTTATGACAGCTTCAGATCGAATGAATGAGGACGTCATGACTGACGCTACAGCAGAAGAGGCAGAAGCCCCTAAGAAATCAGGGAAAATGGGTCTGATCATCGGGGTGATTCTGGCGCTCGTCGGGGCGGGCGGCGGCTATTACGCGACCACGTCCGGGCTGTTGCCCTTTGGGGCTAAACACGAAAAGGCGGAATCGATGGATGCTGAAAAAGACAAACCGGCCAAGGCCCTGCCGGATGTAGGATTCGTCGATCTTCCGCCCGTGATTCTGTCGGTGAATGCGGGTGAGTCGCGACATCTGAAATTCCACGCGCAGCTCGAAGTTAACTCGGCCTACATCAGTGATGTGGAAAAAATGCAGCCGCGAATCATGGATGTGCTGAACGGATACCTTCGTGCGCTGGAGGTTTCGGATCTTGAGGACTCCTTAGCGCTGGTGCGTATCCGGGGGCATCTGCTGCGTCGCATTGAAATCGTCGTCGGAGAGGGTCGTGTGCGCGACGTTCTGGTGATGGAATTTGTTCTGAATTAGGAGGCGAAATTGGAGTTTATTGCAGATATTTTGCTGGTCGCGGGCGCGCTAGGTGCCGGTCTGTATTGCTTTGTCCTGTCACGCCGCCTGAAACGGTTCACGGATCTGGAACAAGGCGTGGGTGGGGCCGTTGCGGTGCTGTCCACCCAGGCAGAAGAGTTGAAAAAGTCACTGGACAGCGCGCGGGCTGCCTCGGACCAATCCGGGGATGAACTGAAAGAGCTGACGGAACGCGCGCAATCGGTTGCGCAGCGGCTCGAGCTGATGATGGCCTCAATGCATGACGTCATCCCCGAAGAAAATGCCGCGCCTCAACCGCCCGCGCCGGACGTATCATCAGAGCCGGATGAAGAGGCTGAGGGTGCCGCCGAGCCAGAGGGAGCGTCTGACACTCAGGATTCGGATGCAGACGACATGCCGTCCGAGGAGAATAAGGCCGAGCAACTAGTCAAAGCACCGGAAGGTTTGATGTTCTTCCGGCACAAACGGCAGAGTGTGGAGGCCACGGAATGAAACGCTCTGGCCCGCAGAAAGGCAGGGCGCGACCCCGCGGCGGCGTGTTGGCGGTGATTGCTCTGCTGATGATCGGGTCCGCCGCAATTCGCCTTGGGCTGGAAGCCGGGCCCGCATTGGCCAAGACCGTTGAACCGACAAAGGCCGATGAGCCTCCGATGTCAAAACCCGGTCCGGATCTGCAGGTTCTATTGACCGAACTTCTGCGCCGTGAAAAACGCCTGAAACAGCGGGAAGAAGCCCTGGAAGAAAAGGAAAAGGCGCTTGAGATTGCCCATGGGGCCATCGAAACGCGCTTGGCCGCGCTACAGCAGGCCGAGGAAGACTTGCGGGAAACACTGGCATTGGCGAACGAGGCGGCGGAAACAGACCTGACCCGGCTGACGGACGTCTACCAAAATATGAAACCCAAAGATGCCGCCGCCCTGTTCGAGACGATGGATCCCAGCTTTGCGGCCGGTTTCCTGTCACGCATGCCCGCCGATGCCGCAGCGGGCGTGCTGGCCGGCCTCAGCCCCGAAGCCGCCTATACGATCAGTGTCGTCATGGCGGGTCGAAATGCCAATGCCCCACAGGAATAACCGCATGCTTTTCAAAGCTATTTGGACACTTGTCGGAGATCGCAAATGATTGGAATTGTTGGAATTGTCGTCATCTTTGTGATGGTGTTCGGTGGCTATCTGGCTGCGGGCGGCAAGATGACGATTATCATGAAATCCCTGCCGTTTGAGATGATGATGATCGGCGGTGCCGCTGTTGGCGCCTTTCTGATCAGTAACGATATGGGCGGGATCAAACACACGATCAAAGACATGGGCAAGGTCTTCAAGGGCACAAAGTGGAAACCCGAAGACTACCGGGACCTCCTTTGCCTTCTATTCTCTTTGATCCGAATCGCACGCGCAAACCCGGTCGAGGTTGAACAGCACATAGAAGACCCCGAAAACTCAAGCTTGTTTTCCGCCTACCCGAAAATCCAGTCTGACAAAGAAGCTGTGGACCTGATCTGCGACACGATGCGCTCGGCCGCGATGAACTATGATGACCCCCATCAGGTCGAAGAAGTTCTAGAAAAGCGGATGGAGGCCAATTTTCATCACGCCATGCATTCCAGCCACGCGCTGCAAACCGTCGCCGACGGCTTGCCCGCCCTTGGAATTGTCGCCGCCGTTCTGGGTGTGATCAAAACGATGGGGTCAATCGACCAACCGCCCGAGGTTCTGGGCAAGCTGATCGGGGGCGCTCTGGTCGGGACATTTCTGGGGGTGTTTCTGGCCTATGGTCTGGTGGGGCCATTTGCGGGCAAACTGAAAACCGTCGTGGAAGAAGACAATCACTTCTACCAGCTGATCAAAGAGGTTTTGGTCGCCAACCTGCACAACCACAACGCCGCCATGTGTATCGAGGTCGGCCGCCAGAACACACCGACCCACAACCGGCCTGGTTTCTCGGAACTTGAGGATGCTCTCAAGGAACTCAAACAGGCTGCGGCATGAAAGGCCTGGCTCTCTTCACGTCGATCCTCATCACAGTGGCAACCTCGGCCACTGCTGAAACGTTGGTTGTCCGATCAGGAGAACATGACAGCCACACCCGCCTCGTCGTAAAGGTTCCGCCGGGCACCGAGTGGGTACTTGCACGCCGGAAAAACGGGGCGCGGCTGACCGTTTCAATCGACGACGTCCTGTTTCAAACAGAAGGCGTGTTCGGGCGACTGACATCAAATCGCTTGTCAGCCCTGTCTCAATCGGAACCAGGTGCCGCACTTGATTTGGAGTTTGGCTGCGACTGCGTGGCCATGGCCTTTCTGTTTCAACAATCAATGATTGTCGTGGATATTTCGCAAGGCACTTTGCCTCCGCCTTTGACTGCCAACATCCCTTTGCCACCGTCTCTGCCGCCGTTGGGAGTAGAAGATCCGCCTGAACCCTTAGCTTTGCCGCTTTTGACGCTGAACCAACAGGGCTTCAAAGATCAACTCTCAGCCAGCCTACTGCAAGGTGCCGACCGAGAGGTCCTTGACCTGGACCTGGCCGCCATCGGCCCCCGCACGTCAACACCTCCGAACGACACGGACATGCTGCCGAATTTTGCAGCGAATATGAGTGTCTCAACGATTGTGGACGAACTGGAAGGTCTTGTTGGCCCCGATGTCCCTCAAATTGAAAAACGTCCCGCCTGCATCAGCAGCGCTCGGCTAGGGTTCGACACATGGTCGGACGCGCGCCCGTTCGACGAACAGATCGCCGATCTGCGTTCTGGGTTGTATCAGGAGTTCGACCGCGTCGACGCCGATCTGGCGCTCAAGCTGTCGAAACTCTACGCTTTTTTCGGGTTCGGAGCGGAAGCTGTCTCCTCGCTTGCTCTGGTTGAAGGGCATTCCGAAGAGCAAAGCTGGGTGCAAGCCATAGCCGGGCTTGTGGATCACCGTGAGCCCGCAGAAGATAGCCCGTTTCGAGGTCTTCAGCGCTGTAGTAGCCATGCGGCTTTCTGGTCAGCACTAAGCGAGCAAACGCTGAGCCTTGATGCTGATCTGGACGCGATAGAGCAGTCTTTCTCCAGCCTTCCCCGACATTTGCGCCGCAGTTTGGGCCCAAGACTGTCATCGATTTTGGTTGAAGCTGATAAGCTGGAAGCGGCGCGGCGGGTGATGCGTTCCGTTGATCGCGTTGAAACGGAGGAACAGCCCAGTGTGGCCAAGGCTCGGATCGCTCAGGCCGAAGGCGACTCTGAGGTGGCCGATGCCATCTTGGAAGACGTCATTTCTGCGCCAGAAACAGCAACAGATGCCCCTCTGGCCTTGGCGCGTTTGGTCGAGAAGCGCTGGGCAGAACGAGGGGCCGTATCCTCTCAGGACGTTGCCCTTGCCGCAGCCTACGCGTTGGAGTTTCGTGGATCTGAAACCGGACCAATGATGCAGCACGCACATATCGTTGCGCTGAGTTTGAACAATGAATTCGATGCGGCCCACGACCTGATCCAAGCCCTGCCCGAGGGTGATGATCGCGCGGATGTTCTAAACCGTCACACACATCTGCTGGAAGAAAGGTCAAACGATGTAACCTTTCTGAAACAGGTGATGTCCATGTCTGATGGCGACTCGATGGCTTTGACCACACAAGCCGCTATTGCGATTTCTGGCCGCTTGGGCGCTTTGGGGTTTGCGGCTCAAAGTTCTGCCTTTGCCAATCGCACGCATGACACGACGGACCGATCCCAACGTGCACGATTGCGCGCGCGCGCGGCACTGTTGGACGAAAAACCGCACAAAGCGATGCTGGAACTGTCCGATGATGCCTCAGCAGCTGCAGATACCCTGCGCGCTCAGGCACTGGCGGCGATCGGTGATCTGAGCGCGACGGCAGACTTGTACCGAGACCTCGGCGAAACCGAGGTTGCGAACCGGTATTTCTGGTTGGCTGGATTGCCCGAAAATATTGAACCTGAAGGGCGATTTGCGAACCTGGCTGAGATCTCGGGCAAGCTTGCCTTAGCGCCTCGTCGTCGTCTTGAGACGCCTCTCGCCGATGCCAACAGCCTACTGGCCGACAGCGAGGAAGCCCGAGCGCACATTGCAGACCTGTTCGGTTTACTCTCCGATCCAGAACGCGCGCCCGATGAGGGGGCGGATCCCAACCAATGACACCAAAGGTCTAGCGCAGATTCCGAAAAATTTGTTTCGCTCTAATAGCTTAGTTCCCCTTAGTGCGACGCTGGATAAATACCTTGATGAAAATTCTGACAGGACTTCGCGCGTTCCTTCGACCGTTTGCCACAAAGAAACATGACCAACTTTACACCGCCGACCAAGGAAGTTGGCGACTTGCTGAGAGGTTCCGATAACAAGATTTTCCCAAAAGCGCCTCGGCACAAGACATTTTGCTTTCCGAGCCTGTGCATGGTTCACGACTTGGAAAATGAGGTAAAGGCCGATGTCTATACTAGTTTATCTCTAGGCCGTTGCTCTCGCCGTGACCGGCATCTACTGGGTTGGAACCCTGAGCCTAAATCACGTGCGATTTGGGAAATGGGTCTCAGGCGCGCTTAGTCGTTCTGAAAAAGAATGAACATCGGTGGTCAGCGAAACCCACGAAAAACGCAATTGCGCCCCATGGCGATACTCAGAGAAAACAAGATTCCAGATCGCGATAGAACGGCGCTCTGCCACTCGTGTATTGAAAAGAGCAGAGCGCCAATAAGACAGTTGATCAGTAAGGTGCCTCGACGTCGTTCATCGAGACGTAAACGGTTTTCATCTCGCTGAAATGATTGATGGCGAGTTTTGAGTTCTCGCGACCGACACCCGACATCTTGGACCCGCCGAACGGCGCCTCAACCGGGGCGAGGTTGTAGGTGTTGATGTAGCACGTCCCGGCCTCGAACCCGGCGACGATGCGATGGGCGCGGGTCAGATCGTTGGTGAAGACCCCAGCCGCAAGGCCGAATTCGGTGTCATTGGCGCGGGACAGAACCTCTTCTTCCGTGTCGAAATCCAGTACGGACATGACCGGGCCAAAGATCTCTTCGAGGGCGATGGTCATGTCGTCGGTCACGTCCGCGAATACGGTGGGTTGCATGTAGAACCCTTCACCCTCGATGCGCGCGCCGCCATAAACCAGCCGCGCGCCTTCGGCCGTGCCCTTTTCCACGTAGCCCAGCACGATGTTCATCTGATTTTCGCTGACCATGGGGCCAAAGTTGACCTCTTCATCCAGCGGATCGCCGATCTTGGCGGTTGCCAGACGTTCGGCCAAGCGGGTCAGAAACGCCTCTTTGATACCTTTTTGGACGAACACGCGTGTGCCGTTCGAACAGACCTGACCCGAAGAATAGAAATTGCCCAGAATTGCGCCTGAGACCGCGTTTTCGATATCGGCGTCGTCGAACACGATCATGGGGGATTTGCCGCCCAGTTCCATGGTCACATGCTTCATGCCATCGGCGGCCGCGGCATAGACCTTGCGGCCGGTCGGCACCGAGCCGGTCAAAGACACTTTGGCAACGCGCGCATCAGTCACCAGCGATGCACCCACATCGCCATAGCCCTGAATCACGTTGTAAATGCCCTTGGGTGCACCTGCCTCGATCAGGATCTCGGCCACTTTTAACGCAGAGAGCGGGGTCGTTTCAGACGGTTTGAACACCATCGTATTTCCGCAGGCCAACGCCGGCGCGCCCTTCCAACAAGCGATCTGGCTTGGGTAGTTCCACGCGCCGATCCCGACGCAAACGCCCAGCGCCTCGCGGATGGTGTAGACGAAGTCTCCACCGCCCAGAGGGATGTGTTCACCGGTCAGGGATGCGGCCAGCCCTCCGAAATACTCCAGCGCATCCGCGCCCGAGGTCGCATCGGCCGCCAGCGTCTCTTGCAGGGGTTTACCGGTGTCATGTGTTTCCAGAACCGACAGGTCGTAATTGCGGTTGCGCATGATGTCTGCGGCGCGGCGCAGAACACGGCCACGCTCGGTCCCGGACATGGCTGCCCATTCCGCTTGCGCCGCTTTTGCACTGTTCAAAGCCTGATCAACGATCTCGGGCGTGGCTGAATGCAGCCGGGCAATGACCTCACCCGTTGCAGGATAGATCACATCAATCGGCGCGCCGTTGGTGTCTTCGACATATGCGCCATTGATGAAATGGCTCGCCTTGGGCTGAAATTTCATGCCGGGTTCCTTTTCCGAAGCAATTTCCCAAGCGTGTATCTTTTGTTGATTGGTCAGTCAATAAAACTGAATCACGGCAAACGCCCGCTGATGTGAATCGCCGTGCCCTTGAAAAAAAGAGTTAGTGTTCTATTTATGTTCCACATAGTCAGAGGAACATTCCGATGTCTTACCACGCCCGAAATCAGGCCCTAAACGGCCCTTCGAACGACTACCACCTGCTGCCGGTCACAGATCGGCAGATGCGCTATGCCCGCGCCATCGCCGAGCAGACCGCACTGGAAATCCCGGTTGAGGCGCAACGTGACCGGAAGTCCATGTCTGCTTGGATCTCGGCTCACAAGCCCGAGGATCCATCGCCCTTTGCCAACTACCCGACCGGCAAGCAGGTCGCCTTTGCTGAACGGATATCGCGCAGCAAACGTCGCCCGATCCCGTCCGAGTGCTTTCGCGACAAACAGTTGATGTCGCTTTGGATCGACCAGAATAAATAGAGCCAAGATCGTTTTGCGTTTGATTTGAACCGCAATGCGCTGCCTCTCCCTGCGGTCGAACGCGCATTTCGATGGCTTTGCTTTAGGTAAAACGCAAAACGATTTAATGCGCGTGGTTTCGCGAATAAAGTGACACAGCAGCCGCTACGAACATGCCCAAAAGGATATACCCTGTGACGGCCTCGGACACGGCCAAGCCGCGGCACAGGCCTGTTGGGCTCATGTCGCCATACCCGACTGTGGTGAAGGTGACATAGGAGAAATACAGGATATCAGCAGGGCCTTCCGCCCCGAGAACGCAATTGTCGTTGTAGCCAAAGGCACCGTAAACGGCCGCAAACAGGAACGGCACGACCTGAATGAAAGAAACACCCATCAGGAACAACAACCTGCGCGGCGACTTCACCTGGGTCATGTAGTACCACGACTGCGACACCAGCCAAATCAGCAACGCGACCGAGGCAATGGTGCCGATCGTGTCCCCAGCGGTGGTCTCACTCAACCGCGACAGGCCGAACCATGCCAGGAAACTGGCCAGCACCAACCCGGCAGCGGCCAGGAAGGTCGATTTCCATTCCGCCAGAGTTGTCGGTTTGCGGGTCATTGAATCTCCATCACAGCAATCCGGCGATAATCATCGGGATTCCCCTCCGACCTGCAAGCGGAATTCAGACGCTGCCCAGATGCTCATCGCCGCGCGCGCGGGCCAGAAGGATCTGTTTCTGACGTTCGCGGAAACGCATCTTGTCGGCCTCCGACGTCTCATCCACGCAGAGATGGCAGGACACGCCATGTTCATATTCCGGGCGCTTCACATCTTCGGGCAGGATCGGGCGGCGGCATCCGTGGCACAGGTTGTGCGGCCCCTCGACCAGACCGTGGCCAACCGACACACGATTGTCGAAGACAAAACACTCGCCCTTCCAAGTGCTGTCCTCGGCGGGCATTTCTTCGAGATAGCGCAGGATGCCACCTTTGAGGTGATAGACATCCTCGACCCCCTGCCCCAGCAGGAAATTGGTGGATTTCTCGCAGCGGATACCACCGGTGCAGAACATCGCAACGCGCTTATTGTGGAATCGGTCCTTGTTCTGTTCCCACCAGTCGGGAAATTCGCGGAAGCTGGCGGTTTCAGGGTCTATAGCGCCCTCAAACGTGCCAATCGCCACTTCATAGTCGTTGCGCGTGTCGATCACGACCACATCGTCCGAGCGGATCAGGTCATTCCATTCCTCGGGTTCGACGTAGTTGCCAACGCGGGCACGCGGATCGACATCCAGCTGGCCCATGGTCACGATCTCTTTCTTCAGACGCACCTTCATCTTGCCAAAAGGCGGATGGTCGGAGGTGGCCTCTTTCCACTCCAGATCGGAGCAGCCCGGCAAGGCCTTGATATGCGCCAGAACGGCGTCAATCCCGAAGCGGGGGCCAGCAATCGTGCCATTGATCCCCTCTTGCGCCAGCAACAGGGTCCCTTTGACCGAATGCGCTCGGCACAGGTCCAGCAGCGGCGCGCGCAGGGCGGCGTGATCAGCGAAACGGGTGAAATGATAGAGGGCAGCGATCGTGTACATGCGCGCGGTCTAAACCTGACAGCGCAGAGTCGCAAGGGATCGGATTGACGCTTCCTGCACTGCACCGTACCGATAGACCAAAGGAGAGATTGCCATGACCCATGCCCTGCTTGTCATCGACGTCCAGAACGATTTCTGCCCCGGCGGCGCGCTGGCCGTGGCCGGAGGGGACGAGATCGTTGCCCCGATCAACGCCATGATGGACAAGTTCGATGCCGTCATCCTGACGCAGGACTGGCACCCGGCGGGGCATTCTTCATTCGCCAGTTCGCATCCGGGAAAGGCCTCCTTTGATATGACCCAGATGCCCTATGGCCCACAGGTTCTGTGGCCCGACCATTGCGTGCAAGGCACCGATGGCGCGGGTTTTCACCCGAATTTGCGCACGGATGGCGACCTGATCATCCGCAAAGGGTTCCGAAGCGCCATCGACAGCTATTCGGCGTTTTTCGAAAATGACCAAGCGACGCCAACCGGGCTGAAAGGGTATCTGGACACGCGCGGCTTTTCGAAACTGACCCTCGTGGGGCTCGCGACCGATTTCTGTGTACACTATTCTGCAGTTGATGCCGCGAAGCTGGGCTTTGACGTCACCGTCGTGCAAAGCGCCTGCCGTGCAATTGACATGGATGGTTCACTGGCTGCGGCGCAACAGGCTATGCAGGCCGCCGGGGTTACTCTGGCCGACTAAGGCGCTGCACCCGTTTCTGCGAGATACTTAAACACCGCGAACAGAATCACCGCAACTCCAAGACCAACACCAATCCGCCCCTTTGCCGTCCTGCGTTTGGGCATGTCAGGCCGTGGCACCGGAGGGCGCTGAACGGGAATAACCCGGACAAGCCCATCAACTGCCTCGGCGCGGCGAATGTGGCCGAGGAAGTGCCGCAGATCGAACTCACCACAATATTCGCCCCGCACACCGCGGGTTTTGATGTTGTCGAACAGGGTGCGCAGTATCCGGGTTCGGTCGGGCAGGTCTTCGGTTGGAAACTTGTCCGGTATGATGCCACTGACATGCGAGTCGAGTTCAAACCCCGCATCCTGGAACATCATACGAATCCCTGGGGAAGCCCCTCGCAACGCGTCAGAGGTCTTCACATCTCTGAACCGCGCACAGACCTGAGCCGGAACATCCCCTTCCGCCGGTCTTACAACCATATCAAAATCGTACAGCAAACTCATTAACAACCATCAGTTTTGTCTTTCCATCCCACCCCATCACTAATTGGTGAAAACACCGGACATTAAGCCCGCATTGTGACGTCAAACGGGCATTGTCACCGAATCAGCGACTCTTGCCATTCGCCGTGCTGATTGATCTAACAACGGAAATTGCAGGAGTTCCCCATGGTCGACATCGCGACCCGTGTCTACAATCACAAATGGAAGATCGACCCGATTGTGCGGTCTTTGATCGACACGGATTTCTACAAACTGCTGATGTGCCAGTCAGTGTTTCGCAACAAGCCCCAAACAGATGTCGCATTTTCCCTGATCAACCGCTCGAATCTCGTGCCACTAGCCCGTTTAATTGACGAAGGTGAACTGCGGGAACAGCTGGATCACATCCGTTCGCTCAGCCTCAGCCGGGGGGAAAGCACCTGGCTGCGGGGCAATATGTTCTACGGCAAACGGCAGATGTTCCGCTCTGATTTCATGGAGTGGTTCGAGAATATGCGCCTGCCGCCCTACCATCTGGAGCGTAAAGGCGACCAATACGAACTGACCTTCGAGGGCAAATGGCATGAGGTCATGCTGTGGGAAATCCCGGCGCTCGCGGTGCTGATGGAGCTACGCTCGCGCGCGGTGCTGAACCACATGCGTCGGTTCGAACTTCAGGTGCTCTATGCCCGTGCGATGACGCGTGTGTGGGAAAAGATCGAACAGCTGGGTTCCATAGACGGGCTTGGGATCGCGGATTTTGGCACGCGGCGGCGGCATTCCTTCCTTTGGCAAGATTGGTGCGTTCAGGCCATGATCGAGGGGCTGGGCAAATCCTTCACCGGCACCTCGAACTGCCTGATCGCGATGCGGCGCGAGGTTGAGGCCATCGGCACCAACGCGCATGAACTGCCCATGGTCTATTCCGCCCTCGCCGATACGGATGAGGCGCTGGCGCAGGCCCCCTATGACGTCCTCAGCGACTGGCATGACGAACATGAGGGCAATCTGCGCATCATATTGCCTGACACCTATGGCACCAAAGGGTTTCTGGATCACGCCCCGGACTGGCTGGCCGGATGGACAGGCATCCGCATCGACAGCGGCGATCCCGCAGCAGGTGCCGAGGTCGCGATCGACTGGTGGACGTCACGTGGCGAGGATCCTAAGCAGAAGCGGATCATCTTTTCGGACGGGCTGGACGTCGACAAGATCAAGGAGCTGCACAGCCAGTTCGCAGGGCGCACCAATATCTCCTTCGGCTGGGGCACATTGCTGACCAACGATTTCCGCGGACTTGTGCCGGATGACGCGTTGGCGCCGTTCTCGCTGGTGTGCAAGGCGGTGTCTGCCAATGGGCGCCCGACGGTCAAACTGTCGGACAACCCGGAAAAGGCCATGGGACCTGCCGAGGAAATCGAGCGCTACAAGCGGGTGTTCGGCGTTGGTGCGCAGAAACCGATCGAGGTGATCGTTTAGATCGCTTTGCGTTTTAACCGAGAGAAAGCCATCGAAATGCGCGTTCGACCGCAGGGAGACGCAGCGCATTTCGATTCAAATTAAACGCAAACGCTCTAGCCGTGCAGGGCGGCCACCGTCTTGAGTTGCGAAAAGCCATAGAGAGCCTCGAACCCTTTTTCGCGACCGTGGCCGGATTTCCCGACCCCTCCGAACGGTAGCTCTACGCCTCCGCCTGCGCCGTAGTTGTTGATGAACACCTGCCCCGAACGCAGGCGCTTAGCCAATCGCATCTGCCGCGCCCCGTCACGCGTCCAGATGCTGGCGACCAATCCATAGTCGGTGCTATTGGCTATGGTTAGAGCCTGTTCTTCGGTCTCAAACGGGATCAAGACCTGCACTGGGCCAAAGATCTCTTCCCGGGCCAGAGCGTGATCTGCTGGCACATCGGCGAAGAGGGTCGGGCGCACATAGGCCCCCGCTTCTGGTGCCTCCGGAACGATCTGCCCCTGGCCTGCAATCGCCAAATCCGCGCCTTTGGACAAAAACCCGGAAACAATTGCCTTCTGCCGATCCGAGATCAGCGGCCCTACTCGCAGGTCGTCTAACGCAGGCCCGACGGTCAGTTGCGCGTAGGCCTCGGCCATCTGCTCCTTGACCCGCTCATACAAACCGCGCTGCACTAGAATGCGCGACGATGCCGAACAGGTTTGCCCCGCGTTCTGAATGCCCGCATTGACCAGAAACGGCAGGGCCGCCTCCAGATCGGCGTCTTCGAACACCAATTGCGGGGACTTCCCGCCCAGTTCCAGTGTCACGGGAACGACATTGCGCCCTGCCGCCTGCTGCACCAAAGCGCCCGTCGCGACCGACCCGGTGAACGAGATATGATCGACCCCCGGATGCCCGGACAGCGCCGCGCCAGCCTCGGCCCCCAAACCGGGGACGACATTCAGCGCCCCGGTGGGTAAACCGGCCTCAACCGCCAGATGGGCGAAGGCGAGGGCGGTCAGGCAGGCCTCTTCTGCGGGTTTCAGAACGCATGCATTGCCCATGGCCAGCGCCGCCCCGACCGAGCGCCCAATGATCTGCATCGGGTAATTCCACGGCACGATATGTCCCGTGACCCCATGCGGCTCGCGCAGGGTGTAGACGGTGTATCCGTCTAGATAGGGGATAGTCTCACCCATCACCTTATCCGCCGCACCTCCGTAGAATTCGCAATACCGCGCGAAAGCGATGGCATCGGCGCGGGCCTGGGTCAGCGGTTTGCCCACGTCCATCGCCTCAAGCCGGGCCAGTTCGTCCACCCGGTTCAGAACCAATTGCCCAAGTCTGCTCAGGATGCGCCCCCTCTCAAACGCGGGCATCCGGCCCCAGTCTCCATCCAACGCAAATCGCGCGGCAGCAACGGCCACGTCGATATCGGCCTGCTGACCACGTGCGATCTGGCAGAGTTCCGACCCGTCCGAAGGGTTCACAAGCGGCAAGTATTCCCCTGCTTCCGGTCTTTGCCATTCCCCGCCGATCAGGCATTGGCTGGGGTCGAACCAAATCGGGTTAGTCATTGGGAACTCCTGTATTTAGGCTCTAACATAGAGAATAACATGCGATTTTGCGGCCGATCTCGGGCAATTGCGGCGCGGCAGAGATCAGCTTGCGGGTATAGGGGTGACCGGGATTGGCAAAGACATCCTCAGTCTCGCCTTGTTCGACGATTTTCCCGGCCTGCATCACCATTACCCGATCCGTGATCGTACGCACGACGCTCAGATCGTGGCTGATGAACAGGTAGGTCAGATCATAGGCCGCGCACAGTTCCGCCAGAAGATCGAGGATCTGCGCCCTGACCGACACGTCGAGGGCCGAGACTGCCTCATCAAAAAGGATCAGTTCTGGGCGGATGATCAACGCGCGGGCAATGGCGATCCGTTGGCGCTGCCCGCCCGAGAATTCGTGGATGTATTTCCCGGCATCATCCGGGCTGAGGCCGACAGCGCGAAGCATCTCGGCGATCCTGTCCTGACGCTCGGACCCGGTCGGAGGGGTTTCCAGCAGGTGAAACGGCTCCGTGATCAACCGCGCGACGCGGTGGCGCGGATTGAAGCTGCCATAGGGGTCTTGAAACACGACCTGCATCTTGCGGCGCACGTCGAGATTTGGCTTGTGGCCCGAGAAAACGGGTACGCCATCTAGCTGGATTTCGCCGGATTGAACCTCCTCAAGGCCAAGAATAGCCCGCGTTAGGGTCGATTTTCCACATCCTGACTCTCCGACCAGACCCAGACGCTCTCCGCGGTTGAGGGTAAAGCTGACCGTGTCCACCGCCCGCATATGAGCGGGCTTTGAGAACAGGCCCGTGCGCGGCAGGCGGTAGTCACGGACCACGTCTGTGACCTCAAGCAAGGGCGTTTCCTCCTCAGTCTCGGGTAAAACAACCTGATGGTTCGAGGCGTCAAACAGCATCCGCGTATAGGGGTGCTGCATGTTCTTAAGCAGATGGTCGGTTGCGCCGCTCTCGACCACTTCGCCCCGGCGCATGACCACGATCTGATCCGCCATATCGGCCACCACGGCCAGATCATGGGTGATCATCAGAAGCCCCATGTCGTATTCGCGCACCAGCCCTTTCAGCAGGTCCAGAATCTGGGCCTGAGTGGTCACGTCCAGGGCTGTCGTGGGCTCATCCGCAATCAGCAGTTTGGGCCTGAGTGCGATCGCCATCGCTATGACCACGCGCTGACGCTGACCGCCCGACAGCTCATGCGGGTAGCGGGACAGAGGGAAACGGTTAGGAGGCAGGCCAACACGGCTGAGAACCTCTTGCGCGCGGGCCTCAGCTTGCGCGCGGGGCATCGCTTTGTGGATCAGGATGGTCTCCATAACCTGATCACCGATGGTTTTGACCGGGTTCAGAGCGGTCATCGGTTCCTGAAACACCATTCCGATCGACGCGCCGCGAAGGGCGCACATTTCAGTCTCAGGCAGGTTTAGAATCTCTTGCCCGTCCAGATGTATCGACCCGTCGGTGCTCGCGCCGTCTGGCATCAGTTGCATGATGGCCAGCGCAGTCATGGACTTGCCCGAGCCGCTCTCTCCCGTGACCGCCACGATCTGACCGGGCGCAATTGACAGACTGACTTGCTTCAGAATCTCAGCTTCATGAATGGCCAGAGACAGGTTTTCGATCCGCAACAAACTCATGCCCGCGCCACCCGAATGCGGGGGTCCAGCCAGTCGCGCAGACCGTCACCCAGCAAGTTCAGACCCAACACCGTCACAATGATTGCCAGACCCGGAATTAGAGCCAAATGCGGGGCAAAACTGACCATCGTCTGCGCATCGGCCAGCATCCGGCCCCAGCTTGGCGTGGGTGGTTGCGCGCCGAGACCGACATAGGACAAGCCCGCCTCGGCTAGGATTCCAAGGCTGAACTGGATGGTTCCCTGAACGATCAGCAGGTTTGCGACATTGGGCAGGATATGCTCCGCCGAGATCCGTGCAGCTCCCTTGCCCGAGACACGGGCGGCGAGGATGAACTCACGCTCCCACAAGGACAGCGCCGCCCCTCGCGTGATGCGGGCGAAGACGGGGATGTTGAAGATACCGATGGCGATGATCGCATTGATCGCTCCGGCACCAAAAACGGCTGTGATCAGGATGGCAATGACCAGAGAGGGGAAGGCAAAGACCAGATCATTACCGCGCATGATGACTTCATCCAGCCAAGATCCCTTGCGTGCGGCCGCTGTCAGGCCCAAGGGCACGCCCAACGCCATACCGATCCCCACCGCCACCAACGCAACGGCGATGGACGTGCGCGCGCCGACCATGATCATCGAGAACATGTCGCGCCCGAAGTGATCGGTGCCGAACCAATGCTGCGCGTTGGGTGGCTGCAGTTTCGCGGGAATGTCCAGCGCGGCGTGGTCATAAGGCGTCCAGACAAACGAGATCAGCGCCGCCAGCAGAACCAGAGACGACAGCACTGCGCCAAGGATCAGGTTTCGGCTCATGTCCGGCTCCTCAGCCGTGGGTCAACGGCGGCATAGGCCAGATCGACCAGAAAGTTCACGGTGATGACGGCGAAGACCAGAAGCATCACCACGGATTCCACGACGATCAGATCACGGGCCGAGATCGCCTGAAACACCAAACGCCCGAGGCCGGGCAGATAGAAGACCTGCTCGATGATGATCGACCCAGCCAGCAGGAACGAAAACTGTAGCCCGATGATCGTCAGCACCGGGATCAGTGCATTGCGCACTCCGTGTCTCCACAGCGCCTGACGACGGGAAAGCCCCTTGGCTCGGGCGGTGCGCATGAAATCCTCGCCAAGTATGTCGAGCAGCGACGACCGCATCACCCGCGCCAGAATAGCCGCTTGTGGCAGTGCCAAAGCGATGGCAGGCAGGGTCAGAGAATGCATCCCGGTCCAGAACCCCTTGTCCCAACCGGCGAACCCTCCGGCGTTGAACCAGCGGAGGTTGATGGCGAAGATCAGCACCAGCATCATCGCGAACCAGAAGTTCGGCACGGCAATGCCCAGTTGCGTGGCCCCCATGACCGTCAGATCGCCCGGTTTCCCGCGCCGGGCGGCGGCGTAGATTCCCGCTGGAAAGGCAATCAGGGTGGACAGGGTCAGCGCATAGAGCGCCAGCGGTAAGGACACCCACAGCCGATCCGCGATCATCTGCGACACCGGCGTGCGATAGGTGTAGGAGGTACCAAAATCGCCGACCAGCATGCCACCAATCCAATTAAAGTACCGATCAAGTTTGGACATATCCAACCCCAACTCGGCCCTCAGAGCGGCCAGCGTATCGGGCTGCGCGTTGACGCCCAGCATGAATGAGGCTGGATCCCCCGGTGCGATCTCGATCACGGCGAAGATCACCACCGAGGCAACCGCCAGGCTGATCACTAGCGAAATCAGACGTTTGAGGGCATAGCGAAGCATCAGCGCCACGTTAGGCCGGGCCGCGCTTTGGGTCCAGCACCAGTTCCATTGTCGAGAATCAGTGCGGGCCCTATCCTGAGACCATTGTTTGAAAGGAAATTGATGATGAGAATACCTGTACTTGCGGCTTTGTTTTTAGCCGCAGCGGGCGCGGCGCCCGCTCAGCAACTGGATGTGGATTTCGTGATCACCGAAGACGGGCAAGCCGCAGGATGCGCGGCCAGTATCGTCTCGGGTCTGGATCCAAACGGTGATGGCTTTCTGGCTGTGCGCACGGGACCGGGGTCAAACTATTTCCAGGTCGACCAACTGCGCAACGGCGACACAGTCCGCACCTGTGCACAACAAGGGGAGTGGATCGGCGTCTACTATGGCCAGCCCCGTCGCAAGGGCTGGGTTCATAGCAATTGGCTGATTGATGGGGCGGGTTAGCCCCGAAGGTTACTCGGCCCAGCTGATCGCGGTCAGATCAATGGCGGCTGTTGGCGCATTCTGCCACAGCCCCTGAACGCCTGCTTTGGCCACGCCGAGCTTGGCCAATTGGAACAGGTAGCCGTTGACATAGTCGCTGGAGATCAGCCGCTGTGCCTCACCCATCAGGCGGGTGCGCTCATCCGGGTCGGTTGTGGTGTTCAGCAGATCCATCAGCGCCTGGAAATCCGAGCTTTCATACTGGAAATAGTAATCGGGCCGGGCGTAGATGCCGATATCCATCGGCTCGGTATGGCTGACGATAGTCAGACCGAAATCCTTGCCCTTGAAGACCGATTCCAACCACTGCGCCCATTCGACATTGATGATCTCGGCCTTGATCCCGACCTCGGCCAATTGAGCGGCGATGATCTCTCCACCTCGGCGCGCATAGGACGGGGGCGGCAAATGCAGGGTGGTTTCGAACCCGTCTGCCAAGCCGGCCTCGGCCAGCAGGGATTTAGCTTTTTCCGGGTCATAGGCAGATTGCCCGGTCAGATCGACATAGGCCGGGTGATGCGGCGCGAAATGGGTGCCAATGGGGGTGCCATAGCCGAACATGGCTCCGTCAATGATCGCCTGACGGTCAATCGCGTGGGCCAGTGCCTGCCGAACGAGGATATCGTCAAAGGGCTCCTGCTTGTTGTTCGTAGACAGGATCGTCTCCCCCTCGGTGGAGCCGACAAGCACCTGAAAGCGTGGATCGGCCTCGAACTGAGGCAGGTTCTCGGGCGCGGGGAAATTGTCGAACACATCCACATCCTCGGCCATCATGGCTGCAAAAGCGGCGGTCGGATCCGAGATGAACTTGAACGTAGCCGCCTCTAACGCGGGCTGATCGCCCCAATAATCGGGATTGCGGTTCAGCGTGATGCTGTCGCCCTGCACCCATTCGCCAAAGGTGAACGCCCCGGTTCCGACCGGGTTGGTCTTGATGTCGTCGATGCTGTCTGAGGCCACAATCACGGCGTCGCCCCAGGCCATGTTGAACAGGAAATTCCCGTTCGGCTCGGACAGGGTCACTTTGACGGTCAGGGGCTCCACCGCCTCGACACTTTCGATGCCAGAAAACAGCGCCTTCTGCGCATTCGCACTGTCCTCGGCCATGGCGCGATCCAGGCTGAACTTGACGTCCTCGGCATCCATCGTGGTGCCATCATGGAAGGTCACGCCATCGCGCAGCTTGAAGGTATAGACCGTGCCGTCATCTGAGATTTCCCAGCTTTCCGCCAGCCCCGGCACGACCGAGCCGTCGCCCATGAACCGGGTCAGACCTTCGAAAATATTGGTGTAAACAACCGAATCAATGGCCTGCGCTGCGGCACTGGTCGGGTCCAGATGCGGCGGCTCCAGCTGCATGGCAATGGTGATGTCGGATTTCGCCAATGCCTGCGTCGCCAGCACACTGGCGCTGAGCGCCAAGACCGATCCGAAGGTTCGAAACATCTGCTTTGTCATGAAAATCTCTCCCCGTTGATGTCAACGTAGCCGCGTATTTCGGGCCTATCGGAGGCCAGTGTTCCCTTAAACCTAGGGTCATTCAAGGAAATGTTCGCGCAACCGGGGTTTCGCGGGCCCGCTCCGATCTGTTATGCCGCGCTGCAACATGAACCGTGCCGGAGCCGAGCATGAGCGCCACAGCCCGCAAAAAAGCCCCGAACGCCGAGGATATCCGCGCGCGTAAAGGCGGCGATCCTTTGGTCAGTCTGACGGCCTACACCACACCGATGGCCCGACTGATGGACGCCCATTGCGACTTTGTCCTTGTTGGCGACAGCGTCGGAATGGTGCTGCACGGGTTGGAATCGACCCTTGGCGTAACGATGGAGATGATGATCCTGCACGGTCAGGCCGTCGCGCGCGGGCTGGAAGGCGCGATGATGGTGATCGACATGCCGTTTGGCAGTTACGAAGAAAGCCCCGCGCTAGCCTTCCGCAATGCCGCCCGCCTGATGGCGGAAACCGGTGCGGGTGCGGTCAAGCTGGAAGGCGGGGTCGAGATGGCCGAAACCATCCGATTTCTGGTCAAGCGCGGCATTCCCGTCATGGCCCATATCGGCCTGACGCCGCAATCCATCAACACTCTGGGCGGCTATAAGGTGCAAGGCAGGGACGAACAGGCCGAAGCGGTTCTGGCTGATGCCGCCGCCGTGGCACAGGCAGGTGCGTTTTCGGTCGTGTTAGAGAAGGTTCCGCAAGGTCTGGCCGACCGGATCACGGCTGAGGTGGAAATCCCGACCATCGGCATCGGAGCCTCGGCCGGCTGTGATGGACAGATTCTTGTGGTCGACGACATGGTTGGCTTTTTCACCGCGTTCAAACCGAAATTCGTCAAACGCTACGCCGAACTTGGCCCATTGGCCGAAGCCGCCATTGCCGAATACGCCGCCGAGGTGCGCGCCCGCACCTTCCCTGCGGATGAGCATGTGTTTGCGGATCAGGCCCCCAAGGGCGCCAGCACATGACCGCGCCTATTCTGCGCCGATTGGCGGACCTGCGGGCCTTGACCACGCGATGGCACCGTGACGGAGAGGTCATCGGCGTCGTCCCCACAATGGGCGCGCTGCATCAGGGGCATTTGTCACTGGTTGAGGCGGCCAAGGCCGGATGCGACCGCGTGATTGTCACAATCTTTGTGAACCCCAAACAGTTCAACAACCCCGAGGATCTGGCCAACTACCCGCGCACCGAGCATGAGGACGCCGAAAAGCTCTCCCCCTATGGTGTTGACGCGATCTATGTGCCGGACCCGGATCAGATTTATCCCGAGGGGTTCTCGACGACTGTAGCGGTCGCGGGCCTGACCGATGTGATGGAGGGGCCCTTCCGCCCCGGTCACTTCGAAGGCGTCGCCACCGTGGTCGCCAAACTGTTCCTGCAAACCCAGGCGGACCGAGCCTATTTCGGGGAAAAAGACTACCAACAGCTGTTGGTCGTGCGGCGCATGGCCCGTGACTTGGATATCCCGATCGAGGTCGTCGGCTGCCCCACCGTACGTGAGCCATCAGGCTTGGCGATGTCCTCACGCAACCTGCGCCTCTCAGCCGAAGGTCTGCAGATCGCGGCGCAGAAGAACCAGATCATGCGCGAAATGGCAGAGGCGCTGTCACAGGGCGCGGATTTCGCGCCGCTTGCGCAAGCTGCACGGGACACCCTGGTTGAGGCGGGCTTCACCGAGGTCGAATATATCGACCTGCGCTGCTCTGAGACGCTGCAGGCCCTTTCCCGCGCAGACCGCCCGGCCCGCCTGTTCGTCACCGCCTGGGCGGATGGCGTTCGGCTGATCGACAATATACCGGTCGCTGCAGCCTGATTTCTGCTCTGGCCCCTGCGCGAGTGTTTGCGCTAAAGTCCCGCAAAACACCACCGGGGGAGGAACGCGGGCATGACATATATTCTGGCTATTGATCAGGGCACGACATCATCGCGCGCCATTTTGTTTGACGCTCAGATGCAGCGCGTGGGCACGGCGCAGCAGGAATTTCCCCAGCATTTCCCGCAGGAAGGCTGGGTTGAACATGATGTCGAGGATATCTGGAACAGCGTTCTGAGCGTTTGTCAGGAGGTGATGGAAACCACGGGCACAACGCCTGCGCAAATCGCCGGGATCGGCATCACCAACCAGCGTGAAACCACCGTTGTTTGGGACAAGTCCACCGGCAAGGCGATCCACAATGCCATTGTCTGGCAAGACCGCCGCACCGCCGATATATGCGCCCGCTACAAACAAGCCGGGTGCGAGGATGACGTGACCCTGCAAACCGGGCTGCTTTTGGACCCGTATTTCTCGGGCACCAAGGTCAAATGGCTGTTGGATACCGTTCCCGGCGCCCGCGAAAAGGCCGAAGCCGGAGAGTTGCTGTTCGGCACCATCGACAGTTTCCTGATCTGGCGGCTGACCGAAGGGCGTAAGCACGTCACCGATGCCACCAACGCCGCCCGGACCCTGTTGTTCGACATCCACAAAGGCGCATGGAGCGTTGAGATCTGCGATCTGCTGGACGTCCCGATGGCGATGCTGCCAGAGGTGCTGGATTGCGCCGCTGATTTCGGCGCGACAACGCTGCTTGGCGGCAATGTCCCTATTCTGGGCGTGGCCGGGGACCAGCAGGCCGCCACTATCGGACAGGCTTGCTTCCAGCCCGGCATGATGAAATCGACCTATGGGACTGGCTGCTTTGCCCTGTTGAACACCGGCACGCAGCCGGTTGCCTCGAAGAACCGTCTACTCACCACGATCGGGTATCAGCTGGATGGGCAACGGACCTATGCGCTAGAAGGCTCGATCTTTATTGCCGGGGCCGCCGTGCAGTGGCTGCGCGACGCGCTACAGATCATCGACTCGGCCCCGCAGAGCGGCGATCTGGCCAAGCAGGCCGATCCGAACCAGCACGTGGTGCTGGTGCCCGCCTTCACCGGGCTGGGCGCGCCCTACTGGAAACCGGATTGCCGTGGCGCAGTGTTCGGGCTGACCCGCAACTCGGGCCGGGCCGAAATCACCCGTGCCACACTGGAAAGCATCGCTTTCCAGACCCGAGACCTGTGGCACGCCATGCAGGGCGACTGGGGGGCCGAGGCAGAGGTGATCCTGCGCGTCGATGGCGGGATGAGCGCATCTGACTGGGCCATGCAGGGACTCTCGAACATTCTGGGCGCGCCAGTGGATCGGCCCGTGATGCAGGAAACAACCGCCTTGGGCGCGGCCTGGCTGGCGGGCATGAAGGCTGAAGTCTACCCTGATCAGGATGGTTTCGCCGAGACATGGCAGTTGGATCAAAGATTCGAGCCTGACATGCCGCAAGAGGATCGCGACGCCGCCTATTCCCGTTGGAAACGCGCCGTTCAGGCGGCCATGGCGTTCTGATCGGTCTCCAAACACCAAGTAGGCCGGGCTTCAGCCCGGCACCGCCCTCAACAGCGTTTCAATTTAGCTGTGATCTTTCATCAGCCGCTGCTTCTGCCGCGACCAATCCCGCTTGGCCTGAGTTTCGCGCTTGTCATGCAGCTTTTTACCCTTGGCGATCCCGATCTTCAGCTTCGCCCGGCCCTTGTGGTTGAAATACAGCACCAACGGCACCAGCGTCATGCCCTTGCGCTGGGTTGCATTCCAAAGGTTTGACAGCTCTTTGCGCGACACCAGCAGCTTGCGGCGGCGGCGCTCTTCATGCTTGAACACCTTGGCTTGCTCATAGGGGGCAATGTAGCTGTTGATCAGCCATAGCTCACCGTCGTCGACCGAGGCATAGCTTTCGGCGATGTTCGATCCGCCCGCCCGCAGGGATTTGACCTCAGAGCCCTCCAGCATGATGCCGCACTCGATATCCTCTTCGATTGCGTAATCGAAGCGGGCGCGCCGGTTCTCGGCGATGACTTTGTAATTCGGGTCTGTCTTCTGCTTGGCCATGACGCGATGATGTAGGCGGCTTGGGCGGTCCTTGCAAGGCGCAGCGCTTACCTCTTGGCCGAGATGATCAGATCTGGGCCAAAAATCGTGTCGGCATGGTTGGCGAGGTAGATCTTGAGCCACGGCGTAAAACGGGTGGGATGGCGGCGCACTTCGGCCAGCAGATCATGGTAGTCGATCCAGCGGATATCCATCACTTCGTCCGGGTTAGGCTCGATTTTCAACGGTCCACGGACATGGGCGAGGAAGACGTCAACGACCTCATGTTCCACCATGCTGTTGCCAACATCAGCGTGATATTCCAGCCGGTGGCGGTATTCCGGGTAAAGGCCGGTGATCCCTAATTCCTCACGCAGGCGACGTACAGCGCAGGCTGAGGCGCTTTCGTTCCAGTCGGGATGCGTGCAGCAGGTATTCGCCCAAAGACCCGGCGTGTGATATTTGCCCATGGCGCGACGCTGCAGCAGAATTTCGGTGCCCCGCACGACAAAGACAGACACGGCCTTGTGCTTGAGGCCCTTTTCATGCGCCTCCAGCTTGTCGACGGGGGTCAATTGGCCATCAACCCAGGCCGGAATCATCAATCCCATCTGTCATCTCCTGATGCCGATCCGCCGGAACAGCGGGAATTTGGGGTTATGTAGTGGCCAGATCGGCGTGGCGGTTCGGTGTCATAAGGCTGAGCACAGGCACCGCATGGAACGAAAGTGGCAATGATTGGTCAGGTTATCAATCGCACGAAAGGCCGCAGGTGTGCGGCCTTTCGTCATGTCCAACAGGATTTTCGGCCGATTTTACTGGCCAGAGACGCTCACGATGTAGGCATAGACATCCTCGCCGCCTTTTTTCAGACGGAACGACATCTTGGATTTGGCCGAGGTCTCGCCCAGGTAATCCTTCAGGAACGCTTTAGGGTCCTGCGAATAAGCGACGAAACTCTCTTCGTCCCAAACCAGCCCGTTTTCACCGGCAGCAACGATGCTGTCACCGTATTTGAATCCCTCATAGGTGCCCGCAGTCCGACCCGCGATGCCATAGAGGTTCGGCCCGGTCTTGCCGCCCTTGACGATCACTTCGCCCTCTGGGTCTGCGATCATGTGGCAGGATTTGCACTTGTTAAAGGCTTTCTTGCCTGCTTCGGCGTCGCCTTCCGCATAGGCTGGCAGGGCCAGCAGGCCGATGATTGCTGTAGCTAGGATGCGATTCATATTTTGGCTCCGATACTTGGTGGCTTGCGCAGATGGTGCTTTTGAACGGCCCAGAGTCAACGCGCAGATTGCCGCGCATACGCGCCTATAGGCGCTTGTACAGGCGTTTCTAATCTGTCGCGTTTAGAGTCGACCAGCAAGGTAGCAAATCGTCGTAGACAGGTGTCGCAAGATAAACCGCCCGCGCGATCGCCCGCGCCAGACAGAGAGAGGCCGCATGGCCGATCTGCCCAAGCTCGACCTCCGAGGTCATGGGCTTTGCCCCGGTGCTGACGCCAAACACCAGATCGCCATCGCCCGGCGTATGCGCGGGAACGATTGCGCGCGCGATCCCATCATGGGCGGCGACCGCCAGTCTCTGACATTGAGGTTTGGAGAGGGCCGCGTCGGTGGCAACGATTGCTATCGTCGTGTTGGCCCTCTGCGGGTCGGCACGCATGGCCTGCGACTTACGGCTGATTTGCGGTTGGCCCAGTCCGGCGCTGGGATCAGGCCCTAAACCGCCAAATTCATCGCCAATCTCGAACGGGGCGGCCCAGAAGTGGCGATCACCCGGCGTTGTCACACTACCCAGCGGGTTCGCTGCCACCAAAGCGCCAACGGTCACTCCGTTGTCCAAAACGAATGAGGTCGAGCCCAGCCCGCCTTTGTGCATCGCCGCCAAGGCTCCGGTCCCTGCCCCAGTTGTGCCCAAGGTGAAGTCCTCGCTGGCGGTTTCGAAAGCCTTGCGTCCCAAAGCGCGGTAAGGGTTTTCGTCCCACGACTTGTCACCGCCGTTCAACAGGTCGAACAAGATAGCGCCGGGGACAATTGGGACCCGGATGTCCCCAACGGGAAACCCCCGGCCTTGTGCCCGTAGCGCGTCCGAGACGCCCGAGCAGGCATCCAAACCAAAGGCCGATCCGCCGGACAAAGCGATGGCATCGACATGGGTGACGGATTTGTCGGGGGCCAGCAGGTCGGTTTCGCGCGTACCGGGGGCTCCGCCCATCACGTGAACCGAGGCAGTGAATGGTGCATCGGCAGTCAGAACGGTTGTGCCGGACTTCAGCGCTGTGTCCTGTGCGTTGCCGACCATAAGGCCGGGGACATCGGTGATCAGGTTTCGGAGTCCGGGGGTCATTTTCACCTTTTGTGTTGGGCCGAAAGCGCGCTGGCGCGCGCTGCCTCCGGCGGAGGTATTTTTGGCCAGATGAAGAGCGGATCAGATGCAGCGGCCACCGTCGACCTCAAGCGCTGTGCCGGTGATCATGCTGGCCTCGTCTGAGCAGAGGAACAGGGCCGCGTTGGCCATGTCCTGTGGGGTTGAAAAGCGGCCAAGAGGGATGGTCGAGAGGAACTTGGTGCGAATCTCGGGCGTGTCTTCGCCCATGAAGGATTTCAGCAGCGGCGTTTCCCCGGCAACCGGGCAGATGGCGTTGACCCGCACGCCGGAGGGGGCCAGCTCGACCGCCATGGTTTTCGTCGCGGTGATCATCCAGCCCTTGGAGGCGTTGTACCAGTTCAGATTGGGGCGCGGCGACAGCCCGGCAGTTGAGGCGACGTTGAGGATCGCCCCGGCGCCGCGCGCTTTCATCGCCGGGACAAAGGCGCGGGCGGTCAGGTAGACGGACTTCATGTTCACGTTGAATACGCGGTCAAAATCCTCTTCGCTCACGTCTTCCAGCGGGGTGGGCATGTGGGTGACGCCCGCGTTGTTGACCAGAATATCGAGCTGCCCAAAGGTGGCCTCGACCGCGTCGGCCATCGCCTGAACCGACGCGCCGTCGCTGACATCCACCCGCTGCGCTATGGCGGCGGAGCTCAGTTGGGCCGCCAGGTCCTGCGCCGCGTCGCCGTTGATGTCAGCGATCATCACGCGCGCGCCCTCGGCCAGAAACGTCTGTACGATCCCGGCCCCGAATCCAGATGCGCCGCCGGTTACGATTGCCGTTTTCCCCTCCAGCCTCATGGCGTTACCCTCCTGCCGTTTTTGCGGGTCAGAGTATCAACAGGTCGGCAAGATACCAGATCAATCTTCAGATACTTTGCCGCGCAGCGCCTTTACGTCGCCACGGGCCTTTTTCGCGGCGAGACGGCGTTTGGCCGAGCCGTAGGTGGGCTTGGTGGCAATCCGCCGCTTGGGTTTGACCAGCGCTCGGGCGATCAGCTCTGCCAATCGGTTGCGCGCAATTTCGCGGTTGCGGGCCTGAGAGCGGGTTTCTTCGCATTGAATGATGATCGCGCCATCCTTGGTCCAGCGCCGCCCGGCCAGACGTTTCAAGCGGTTCTTCACCGGATCCGGCAGGGATGGAGAGCGCGCGGCCTCAAACCGAAGCTCGACAGCGGTCGAAACCTTGTTGACGTTCTGCCCACCGGGACCGGAGGAGCGGACAAAGCTCTCGGTCATTTCCCAATCCTGCAGAATGATATCGTCTGTGATGCGCAACATGGGTCAGACCTTACAAGGCGCGGGAGGAAACAGAAAGGGCCGCCCCGGTGGGACGGCCCTTCGAAAGTACAAGGAGGTCGGGTCGGTTAGATCAATCGACCAGCCGGAGCGAGCGCTCCGCCAAGGGCTGCCCTAGCAGGCTTTCCCCCCGGTTGTTCCAACACCTCTCTCCAATCTCTTTCTTGACACTGGATCACCTCCTTTTCTATCTGTTGCGGTTAGTTTTGAGCCTGACACAAGATGCGCCATTCTCAAAGCACTTTTTTACGCAGGCTGTGCGGCGGTCAGACGGGCGACGATCACCTTGAACGGGATCAGGGCAATCAGGGCCAGTGACAGCTTCACCAGCCAGTCCGCAAAGGCCAGCGTGACCCACAGCGGAGCCATCGGGCCGGACAGCATGAACGGCACAGGCTCCCATGCCCAGTTGATTGCTGCGTCAGCGTTGGCGCCGAAGAAAGTGACCGAGGCCGAGAAGGCCAGTGTAAAGAAGATCGCAGTGTCCAGCGCCGATCCGACCAGAGTCGAAACCAACGGCGCTCGCCACCAGCGGCCACCACGCATGGCGTTGAACACAGTGACATCGGTCAGCTGCGCGATCAGGAAGGCGGTGCCCGAGGCAACAGCGATCCGCAGCGGTACGGCGGCATAGGTGAAACCATCGCCCTGCAGCATGATCTGGCTACCGATCAGCGAGCAGATGATACCGGTGACAAACCCGGCGAACACGACCTTGCGGGCCGGACCCACGCCATAGACGCGGTTCATGATGTCAGTGACCAGGAAGGCCAGCGGATAGGTGAAAGCACCCCAGGTCAGCAGACCGTCGAGGATCAGGAACTGAACCAGAATGTTCGAGGCCACAACAATGGCGGCCATGGCAAGGATGCCGGGAATATAAGAGCGTTGCATTTTCAGATGCCCGTTTTGACAAGGTAGCGGCGACTTGGCCAAGGGCTCATCCCAAGGCAAGCCGTGCGTTTAGACCCTTGGTCTGGTCCTGTCAATCGGGCAGGAGGTATTCCACCAGCTCAGTCCGCTGTAGCGCCAGAAAGTTATCGTCCGAGATCATCGTGGCGCGCAGGCGGTTCTGATCGTCGCGCCAGACCGACAGACCTTCGAGGTTGTCATATGTGCCGGTTTCGGTTTCCAGCAGAACCTCCTCGGCGCGAGGTGTGTCATTTGAGACGTCCCATCGGCGCAGTCGGGTCCGAAATCCGATGAATGCGACCGAGCGCTCCAACACATAGAAGCGCCCATCCGGGCCGAAATCAGCGGCAACGGGCAGGAAGCGACCCCGCTGTGGCAGGGTAAAAGGGGTCGTCCAGGTGGCCCCGTCCCAGCGAAAAACCGGTATATCGCCGCTCGCCGTGCGGGTTTTCTCCGGCAGGGTATAGAGGAGCCCTTGCCTGTCAATCGCCAGCCCTTCGAATGAGCCGTTGCGATCCAGCGCGCTGAAGGCTTGAGGGCGCGGCAGAACCTGCGCGTTGGCCTCCGGAGAGCTATAATAGGCCACGCGATGAACACCTTCGAAGGACACGAAAAAGCCGCCACCTGGCGCAAGGGCGATTCCTTCGGAATCCCCCGCCCGGCCGCTCAGCTTACGCCCCATGCTGGACAGAAGCGGCCCGCGGTTTTGCACTTCGACACCCGATATCGCATCTCCATCGCGGGTGATCCGGGCCGTGGCCAAGGTCGCACGGTCGCTCAGAATCGCAGCGTAGGATCCATCTTCGCTCAGGTGAATGGCTGAGAAACCCCCGAACCAATCACTTGCCTCAACCCATGTATAGCTGCCCAGATATGTGGCGCTTTTGACCTCAACCGCTGCGACCTGACCGGCCCACAAAGCAGCGGCAATCAGTTGGATGACAAAACGGTAGCGCATTGCTGGGGCAGATCGGCCAAAACATATTCGCGACGTTTCTTGGGCGCAGGTGCGTTCGGATCGGGTGGCGGAGGGTTGAGGATATTGTTGACCCATTCCTGCGCTTGTGCGCAGCCATCACCCTTTGGCGGCGGGTCCTGATTGACGCAGCCTTTAGACCCGCGCGGGCATTTCAGGCGCACATGGAAGTGGTAGTGATGCCCCCACCAAGGCCTGATCTTACGCAGATAAGCCCGGTTACCCTTCTCTTCCTTGCACATCTGAACTTTGGCACCGGGGAACACGAAAATCCGCGCGACGCGCTTGTCCTTTGCGGCTGCACGCAGCACAGCATGGTGCTGTTTGGTCCAGTTGCCGTTCACGAATGCTCCGTTCGCGCGACGCAGGGAAATGGACGAGATATTCTCACGCGCGTTACGCGACAGCCGCATGTTGTCTCCGGGCAGCATCCAGATATCGATATCCAGCCCCAACTGGTGCGAGCGATGGCCCGAGGTCATCGGCCCGCCCCGCGGCTGGCTGATATCCCCGACATAGAGACCATTCCAGCCCGGCTGCTTGGCCGCAAACCGGCTGAGGTCCTGCACGTAATCGATCGCCTCGGGATGACCCCAGTTGCGATTGCGCGACAGGCGCATGGCCTGCCATGTGGGCCCGGTTTCAGGCAGTTGCACCGATCCGGCGGCGCATCCGCGCGAATAACTGCCGAAAGCGGCCGGTTTTTGTTGTGAGCTTTGCTTTTGCGCCCCGAACAATTGCTTGGCCAGAGGCTGCGCCCCCGCCGTGCCTGCCCATGTGATCGTGGCTAATAGTGCCAAAAAACGTAGTAAAATCATCTGCTCTGATCCCCTTCCGGCTTTACCCAGCGCATCAGGAATAGACCCAGAATAAACAACAGAATGATTGGTGACACCCCTAGTCTTGCACTACCGGTCACAGTCGTTGCCACCCCGATCAGCAACGGCGCGGCAAAGGCAGTCGCACGGCCGGACAAGCCATAAAGGCCGAAGCTTTCAACCGGAGCTTCGGGATCGGTATGGCGCACCATCATTGAGCGGCTGGCGGATTGCAGAACCCCGCCCATCCCGCCGATCAGGATGCCACAGCCGAAAAACACCATGTCGGGCAGTCCGGACCCTTCAGGTAGCGCTACGCCATAGATCTGCGTCCGGTCCATCGAAACGACGGTGACGCAGACAAAGATCAGCACCCAGATTGCAACCAGAATGACAGGTTTAGGGCCGTATTTCCGATCCAACTTGCCACCGATCCACGCAAAAATGGCGGAGGCCAGAACGCTGACAATCCCGAAGACACCGATCTTGATCAGATCCCACTCCAGAACCAGCCGCGCATAGACCCCGCCAAAGCTATAAAGCCCGTTCAACGCGTCGCGGTAAAACATCGACGACCCGAGATAGGTCGCCAGACTGACCCGGTGCCGTAGGTTCGAGATTGAGTGCCCCAGCAGGCGTAGCGCCTCGGCGAAACTGCCGGTTTTCTCGGCTTTCGGGTCATCACGTACCCACAGGAAATAGGGCACCATGAACAAAACGAACCACGCGGCGGTGAAAGGTCCAACAAAGCGCGTACCCTCACGAGTGGCGGCATCAAGTCCCAGCGCAGGCTCCATCCCGATCAATGTCTTACCGCTGGGTTGTTCGACAAACAGCGCCAGCATGATCGCCAGAGAAATCAGCCCACCAAAATACCCGAAGGCAAAACCCGAGCCCGAGATCTCACCCACCTGACTATCATCGCCCAGATCAGGCAGCTGCGAGTTGATAAAGATCAGCGCATACTCTGCCCCGACAAAGCCCAGCCCGAAGGCCGACAGCATCAGCCACATGTTTGAACCGTCGGGCATCGTGTACCAAAGTGCGGCGGACCCCACCACATACATCACCGAAAACGCAAAAATCCACGGTATGCGGCGACCCGAAACATCTGCCATTGCCCCAAGCAGAGGCGCGCCGAAAGCGATGATCAGCCCGGTGATGGTCAGGCAATTGGCCCAGACCGTCTGCGCCCGTGCGGCGGCGGCTTGCGGGTCCAGCCCGGCATCGGTGAAATACCCTGCGGCGACTCCGGCGAAATAGGGGCCGAAAACAAAAGTGACCAGCAGCGTATGATAAGGCTGCGATGCCCAATCAAAAAACCACCAGCCCCAGATGCGCTTGCGATTGGAAATCTCTGCCATGACTGCCCCAGTTATTCTTTTGTCCAATAAGACGGGTGTTTGGCCCATTTCGCAAGCTTTCAGTTGGCGCAGGCTTGCTCTTTGCGGCGTGTGTGCTTAGGTCTTTTTCGGTGAAAGAACGGAGTACCCATGCTGTCGCTGATCCAAATCCTGCTGCTGATCCTGGACATTGTCTGGTTCATCATCCTCGCCCACGTGATCATGAGCTGGCTGATCAATTTCCAGGTGCTTAACCTGCACCAACAGCTGGTCGCGCAGATCTGGTACGGCCTGAACCGCATACTCGAACCGATCTACGGCCCCATCCGACGCATCCTGCCGAATATGGGCGGGCTGGATCTGACCCCTCTGGTCGTGCTGATCGGGGTCTATGCGGCGCGGATCATCCTGATCAACAATGCGGGCTATTTCGTCTGACCTCTTGTTCACCGAATCTTAGTGTGTGATTGTCCTTTCTTAAGAGCAGATAAACCTTAAAACAGGGCAACCCCGCACATGTTCGACGCCGCACCCCTGCTGCGAGATGTCTTTGGATTCGACGACTTCCGCCCCGGTCAGGAAGAGATCGTCGATGCCGTGACTGCAGGCGAAAACGTGCTGGCGATCATGCCAACGGGCGGCGGCAAATCCCTGTGTTTTCAATTACCTGCACTGCTGCGCGACGGTGTGACGGTGGTGATCTCTCCGCTGATCGCTTTGATGCGCGATCAGGTCCGAGGCTTGCAGGAGGCAGGGGTTGAAGCCGGGGCGCTGACCTCGGGCAACACGCCTGAGGAAACCGATGCAGTATGGGAGGCGCTCGAAGCCGGGCGGCTCAAGCTGCTTTACATGGCGCCCGAGCGTCTGGCGGCCGGGTCTGCACTGGGCATGTTGCGTCGGATCAATGTCAGCCTGATCGCTGTGGATGAGGCGCATTGCGTCAGCCAGTGGGGACACGATTTCCGCCCCGACTACCTGCGGATCGGAGAGTTGCGGCGCGCCCTGAACGTGCCTCTGGCCGCGTTCACCGCCACGGCGGATGCCGAAACGCAGGACGAGATCGTCGAGAAACTGTTCGACGGTGGCACCCCTCGCAAGTTCCTGCGCGGCTTTGATCGGCCCAACATCCATCTGGCATTTGCCGCCAAGGATGGTCCGCGCAAACAGATCCTCGACTTCGCCGCTGCGCGCAAAACCCAATCCGGCATCGTCTATTGCGGCACCCGAAACAAGACCGAGGTGCTGGCCAAGGCTCTGCGCGACGAAGGACATTCAGCCTGTCACTATCATGGCGGTATGGACCCCGAGGACCGGCGCATTGTCGAAACGCGTTTTGCGCGCGAGGACGGGCTGATCGTCGTCGCCACCGTCGCCTTCGGGATGGGCATAGACAAACCCGATATCCGCTGGGTCGCCCATGCTGACCTGCCCAAATCCATCGAGGCCTACTACCAAGAGATCGGCCGCGCCGGGCGCGACGGCGGCCCGGCTGAAACCCTGACCCTGTATGGTCCCGATGACATTCGCTTGCGTCGGTCGCAGGTAGATGAAGGCCTCGCCCCACCAGAACGGCGCATGGCCGATCATGCACGCCTGAACGCACTGCTAGGTCTTGCCGAAGCGCTGGTGTGCCGTCGTCAGACTCTGCTGGGCTATTTCGGAGAAACAACCGAACCCTGCGGAAAGTGCGATCTGTGCGACACTCCACCCGAGGTTTTTGATGGCACAACTCCCGTCCGTATGGCGCTGTCGGCGATCCTGCGGACCGAGGAATGGTTTGGCAGTGGCCATCTGATCGACATCCTTCTGGCCAATGAAACCGACAAGATCCGCGCGCGCCGCCATGATACGCTGTCGACCTGGGGTATCGGCAAAGACTGGTCGCGCCCGCAATGGCAGGCGATCTTTCGGCAGATGATGGGCCATGATCTGGTCCGCCCCGACCCCGAACGCCACGGTGCCCTGCGCATGACCGAGGCCGCCAAACCGATCCTGAAGGGTGAGGCGCAGATCAACCTACGCAAGGATACGATCCGCAAAGCCGCGCGCCGCCCGGCGGTCAAGGAGATGGTTGCCGAGGAAGACGCTCCGCTGCTCTCTGCCCTCAAGGCCAAGCGCCGCGCTTTGGCCGAAGCCGCGCGCGTGCCTGCCTATGTCATCTTCCCCGACCGCACCCTGATCGAAATGGCCGAGAAACGCCCGCAAACACTGGACGGCATGGCCCGGATCGGAGGGGTCGGGGCCAAAAAGCTTGAACGCTATGGCGACACCTTCCTTGAGGTCATCGCCGGGGCCGTCGAAGCGGTCCACCCTGTGCGGCGCAAGCTGGCCGGGCGCGAGCAGGGCGAAATCTATGATCGCCTGCTTGAGGTGCAGTCACAATTGTCCCGCGGGCCAGATGGGATCGACAAGCCGCTCAGCTGCACGGCCTCGCAACTGGCGAAGGTGGCGCAGATGCGGCCCGATGACTCACGCGGGATCGAACAAGTGTTGGGCGATCGTCGTCACGAAAGGTTTGGGGCGGCCTTTCTGGACGTGCTGCGGCAAGAGGGCTAAATACGCCCTATCAGGCAAGGAACGAGGGCGGATATGCTGGTAGTGATTTCCCCGGCCAAGCGGCTGGACTGGGCAGAACGGGATGTTGAGGCCACGCAGCCCGACTTTCAGGACGATGCGATCCGTCTGTCCAAGACCGCGCGCAACCTGACACTGGGCGACCTCAAGAAACTGATGGACCTCAGCGATGATCTGGCCCGGCTGAACCGGGACCGCTATCGCGCTTTCGCCGACGCACCCGAGCTTGAGGCCACCCGCCCCGCCGCACTGGCCTTTGCCGGTGACACCTATCAGGGGCTGGAAGCGGCCTCACTGGACGCTGATGAGATGGCATGGGCGCAGGACCACCTGCGAATCTTGTCCGGCCTTTACGGCGTACTGCGCCCTCTGGACGCGATTCAGCCCTATCGGTTGGAAATGGGCAGTAAGCTGAAAACTCGGCGCGGCAAGAACCTTTATGAATATTGGCGCGATCAACTCAGCAAAGCACTGAATGCGCAAGGGGCTGAGGTTGGCAGCGAGGTCCTGATTAACTGCGCCAGTCAGGAATATTTCGGGGCAGTCGATCTGAAAGCGCTGAACCTGAAGGTCATCACTCCGGTCTTCATGGAAGACAAAGCTGGTACGCCGAAAATCGTCAGCTTTTTCGCCAAAAAAGCGCGCGGTGCGATGGCGCGGTATATCATTCAACATCGCCTGACCGATCCGGCCGGTTTGCTGGATTTTGACAGTGGCGGCTATAAATACCGGCCCGATCTATCGGAGGACGACAAGCCCGTTTTCGTGCGCCCTTACACCGCGTAGAGGGCAGGAAGCGAGGGGCCAGCCCCTCGCGCTCCCCGAGATATTTTTGGCCAGATGAAGGTGGAATCCCTTTTCAAGGTTCTTGTACCTGATCACTGCCTCCAGGCGTGATAGGTTTGGCGTCTTCGGGGCAATGGTCCAAGATCATTTGCTGGATGAGGGTCTTGTGCAACGGCTTGGTCAGGTAGTGATCCAGACCAGCCTCTAGAATACCTTGATCATCCCCCGCCATGGCGTGCGCCGTCAGGGCGACGATCGGCACGTGACGACCGGTTTCAACCTCGCGGCGGCGGATTTCGGCAGTGGCTTGTTTGCCATCCATCCGGGGCATCGAAATGTCCATGAAGATCAAATCGGGTGAAAACTCCTGATAGAGGTCGACTGCCTCTTGCCCGTTGCCGGCGAAACGCATGTCGATGTTCAGATCCTTGACCATTTTCTTCAGGATCAGCTGGTTGGTTCTGTTGTCCTCGGCGGCAAGAACGCGCATGATGCGGTTCCCGTTCGGCTGAGCCTCTTGCGTAGGCTGAGGCGACGTATCTGGCTGGGATGCGGCACCCCCCAAGGCGATCAGTCGGCTGTAAAGCTCGGACCGGGGGATGGGTTTTTGCAGAACACCTTCAATCAAATGCCGTGCAGGGCTGGCGTGAATGACCCCCGGATTGTTGGACATGATGACCACCGGCAACTCGGTCCAGCCGCGATCGTGCAGGATGGTTGCAAGTTCCATCCCGTCCATGTCGGGCAAGTCATGATCGCATAGGAACAGATCAATCGAGGGGTCCAGTTTCGACAGCGCTTCGCCTCCGGAAGCGCAGACTGTGACCTTTGCCCCAAGACGCCCCAGCTGCTTGGCGAGAATGGCTCGGTTGGCGGCAATATCCTCGACCAGCATCACGTGTTTCAGATGCCCTTGCAGGTCGGGCGGAGAGGGTTGAGGCCCCTCGGCAGTGGGCAGAGTCACCCGGAAGCCAAAACACGACCCTTGCCCAATTTCGCTTTCGACCCAGACATTGCCCCCCATCATGGTGATCAGGCGTTTTGTGATTGCGAGGCCCAGCCCTGTCCCTTCGAATTGACGATTGCGTTCATCTTCGACCTGATTGAACTCACCAAAGATGTGGTTGATCTTGTCGTCCTCGATCCCGATGCCGGTGTCTTCAATGGCGATGTGGACATCACACTCCTGTCGGTCCGTATGGGGGACACCTGTCACCCGGATCAACACATGCCCTTCGCTGGTGAACTTGACAGCATTGCCAACAAGGTTAGTGAGAACCTGCCGCACACGGCCCGGATCCCCCACGAACAACGTCGGCAAGAAGAGATCATAATCCACCAGCAGGGTCAGGCCCTTGTCACGCACGCTTGGCTGCAGCAGCATCGCAACCTCAAGGATGCAGCGTTCGAGATCGAATTGCTCGGGGTGCAGGATCAGCTTGTCCGCTTCGATTTTCGAATAGTCCAGTACATCGTTGATGATGACCAGAAGCGCCTCGCCCGAGTTGCGGATCGTATTGACATAGAGGCGCTGTTCTTCGTCCATCGGTGTTTCGGACAGCAACTCGGTCATGCCGACGATGCCATTCATGGGCGTCCGGATTTCATGGCTCATATTCGCGAGAAAGGCCGATTTGGCGCGGTTTGCAGCCTCGGCCCGGTCGCGTGCGGCCTGCAATTCGGCCTCATGCCGGACAGATGCGGTGATGTTCAGGGCGAGGCTGACCATATCGCCGCCACTGCCACGCTGGTCGATCAGGCGGACGTATTGACCATTCCACAATTGGATCACTTCAGGTGGCGGATTGGCCCGAGCCCAGCGTCTTTGCATCCGGGCCTGCCAGTCCCCAGCCTTTTCCGCACCGGTGTCAACGATGCCTTCGTTGGTCAACAACTCAAGAATGCGGGTGTACGAGATACCTGGCGCGACCTCATCCAAACCTTCGAACACGCTCAGATAGGCGGTATTGGCCCCGATCAGGCGACTGCCACCGTCGAAAAAGGCAAAACCGTCCTGAATGGTCTGGATCGAATGCCACAGGCGGCGCTCGGCCACTTCAACCTTGGCATGGGCCTCGGTCAGATCAGATTTGACCTTTTCATTCTCGTCCCTGACGGTCTCAACTTCAGCTTGGGTTTCGCCAATGCGCTTGGTCAACGCCATCGCATGGCGGCCCAATTTGCGGTTGGCCGAGGACAGCTCGGCCTGTTTCAGCGCCAACATCCGTTCCGCCGCCAGGCGCGCGCGTCGTTCCTGTGCCAGTTTTTGTGCAAGGCTCATGATGCGTGATTCCGGTCTGCTCTGCCGTCAGCATCCGGGCAATCGGTGAAAAAGTGTTTAAGCCGTTGCCTGAGGGGTGCCGCACGTGTCAAATTGACCCCAAACAGGAGGTCACAATGCACCGCTTTGTATTTTTTTCAATAACTTACATCATTTCAACTTTCGCCCTGACCCTGGGCGCGCTGGCTCAGACTGCCGTGCCCGAGTTCCGCTATATCACGACCCGAGACGCGGATTTTTACGGCTCGGATCTGGATGCGCTGTTCGATACGGATCTGAAGTCCTGCATCCGCGCGTGTTCGGCCAATCCAAGCTGCACGGCCTTCACCTATAACACTCGGTCGGATGCCTGTTTTCCCAAAAGCGGTGTGAACCGGCAGGAGCCCTATCAAGGCGCGGTGTCGGCACAGAAAGTATTCATCCCAGAACAGACCCTATTATTGGGGAAAACGCGCGCTGAGTCCCTCACATTCCTTCGCCAGAAAGACCTGAACGAAGCGTTTCAACAGGCCCGCGACCTTGGGTTTCGCCACTCTGCCGGAGGTCGTGACCTGCAGACTTTGCTGGAGTCAGCGCTGAACGCAGATACGGACCGACTTGCGATGTTGTGGACTGGGGAGGCCGTGACCCTCAGCGATGCGTCCGACCTATGGGTTGAATACGCCCGGCTGCTGCTGCGCCTGAACCCGAACGGATATCAGGAGCAGCAGGACTTCCGCACCCGCGCGTTGAACGCCGCCATCAACGGATATCTGCGCGCGGACACACCGGGGGCCCAAATCGCGGCGCTGATGGTGATGTCAGACGCGCTGGAAGCGGTCGAACGCGGTCGCGATATAGTGTCGGCACTGCGGCTGGCCGAACAGGTGCAACCGCGTGAGGATGTCCTGGCAGCTTTGGACGATGCCATCGGCAAATACGGGTTCCGCATCATCGACAGCACGGTGGAAAGCAACGCCGCCGCGCCGCGTATCTGCGTTGAGTTCTCGGAACCCTTGGTCAAGGCGGGGGTCGACTACGACCCGTTTGTGCAACGCAGTGACGATGGGCTGGTGGTGCAGGTCGATGGCAAAAGCCTTTGCCTGGACGGCGTTGCGCATGGTCAACGTTATCGCTTTGCCCTGCGCGAAGGGCTTCCGGCGGCCTCGGGTGAGGCCCTGAACCGTACTGTCGAACTGACGCACTACGTGCGTGACCGTGCTCCTTCGGTCCGGTTTCCGGGGCGCAGCTATGTGCTGCCGAAATCGGCGGATGCGGCCTTACCGGTTGAGACGGTCAATACCGGCTCTCTGGACCTGACCTTGCGACGTGTCAGCGATCGCAACCTGATCCGGGCCGTGCAGCAGGATTTCTTTGGCCGCCCCCTCAGCGAATGGCAGGAACGTGAATTCTCGGACGAGATTGCCGAGGATGTCTGGACCGGAACAGCCGAGATCGCAAACGAACTGAACCAAAGCATGACCGCCCGTCTGCCCATGGCCGAGGCGATTGCCGATCAACCCGCTGGGATCTATGCCCTGACTGCGCGCGTCCCCGGGGCAGATCCTTATGATGATCCAGGCGCAACACAGTGGTTTGTGCTGACCGACCTGGGGATCAGCACAGCCCTTGGTACAGACGGGCTGCATGTCACCGTACGCGGTCTGCACGACGCAACCCCGCGCGAGGGGATCGAGGTCTCGCTGGTTTCAAACGCCAACGCGGTGATTGCCAAGGCGCAGACAGATGACAGTGGCTATGCGCAGTTCGAAGCGGGCCTGACCCGCGGCAAAGGCGCCAGCGCACCGGTTTTGGTGATGGTGGCTGATGGGGAATCCGATTTCAGCTTCCTCTCTCTGACCGACCCTGCTTTTGACCTGTCGGATCGCGGGGTCGAAGGGCGTGCCCCTGCGGGTCCTGTGGATGTATTCCTGACCACGGACCGGGGCGCCTATCGCGCCGGAGAGGTCATTCACATCACAGCTCTATCCCGCGACAACAAAGCTCAGGCCATCGAAGGCCTGCCCCTGACTGCCATTCTCTATCGCCCCGATGGGGTGGAGTATCGCCGCGCGGTCTCGGATGGCGGTGTTGCGGGCGGCCATGTCTTCAGCCTGCCCGTCGCCCCGGATGTGCCGCGCGGGACGTGGAAGATTGAGATCAAGTCCGACCCCAAAGCCGACGCTCTGGCCCGTCAAACTGTGCTGGTCGAGGATTTCCTGCCCGAGCGCATCGACTTTGACCTCAGCCTGCCGGACGCCCCTCTGCGCCCCGGCGATACGCCGCCCTTGCAGATCGACGCGCGCTATCTTTTCGGCGCGCCGGGGTCGGATCTGAGCATTGATGGTCAGGTCATCGCCCGCCCAACCGACGCCGTTCCGGGCTTTGAAACTTTTCAGTTTGGGCGCTACGACGCCGAGACCTCAACCAAAAGCACCTATTTCGGTGATGCGCAGACGGATGCCTCTGGGCAGGCCTCAATTGCCATCGAAATCCCCGTGTTAGAGACAAATGGAAAACCTCTTGAGGTCGAAGTTATCACCCGACTGACGGACGGATCGGGCCGCCCTGTCGAACGCCGCCTAACTGCTTCGGTCCAATCCGCACAGGCGATGATCGGTATCCGCACCCTTTTCGAGGATGTGATCCCCGAGGGCACCGAGGCCGCGTTCCAAATCATCGGCCTGTCCCCGGACCTGACCGCTGAGCCCATGCGCCTGCGTTGGACGTTGAACAGGCTGGAAACCCACTATCAATGGTATCAGCTCTATGGCGACTGGAATTGGGAGCCGACCACGCGACGTACCCGTATTGCCACAGGTGAGGTTGAGACAGGTGCAGACCCACTGAACCTGTCGCAACCGGTCGACTGGGGCCAGTATGAACTGGTGGTCGAACGCCTCGATGGCGCTTACGCGGAAACCGCCGTGGAGTTCAGCGCGGGCTGGTACCAGGCGGCAGACGCCTCCACCTCGCCCGACCGGTTAGAGATGTCGCTGGACCGCGACAGCTATCGCCCGGGTGAGACGGCGCAACTGCGGATCGTGCCGCGCATGGCAGGCGTGGCGCAGATCGAGGTCCTCTCGAACCGTCTGATCCACCGCCAGATGGTCGACGTGCCAGAGGGCGAAACCGTGATCCCGATCGACGTGACCGAGGATTGGGGTGCCGGAGCCTATGTCACCGCCACCGTGATCCGCCCCATGGATGTCGCCGCCGGCCAGAACCCGGCACGGGCGATGGGCGTCGCCCACGCAACGGTTGAGCCTGTCGGGCGTCTGTTGGATGTGAGCATTGATGTGCCGCAGGCGACCTCTCCCAGAACGACGCAGAAAGCTTTTGTTAGGGTCGAAAATTCGCCCGAAGGTGAGCCTGTTTGGCTGACGCTGGCCGCCGTGGATGTGGGTATTCTGAACCTGACCGGTTTCGACAGCCCCGATCCGCAGGGTTACTATTTCGGCCAGCGCCGTCTGGGTGTGGACCTGCGTGACGTCTATGGCCGCCTGATCGACGGCATGAACGGTGCAATGGGCACGATCCGATCTGGTGGAGACAATTCGGGGATGCAGAGGCAATCCCCTCCGCCTACGCAAGACCTGATGGCCGTTTTCAGCGGCCCGGTTCAGGTGGATGCAAACGGAGAGGTCGAGGTCGACATCCCTCTGCCCGCCTTCAACGGAACCGTACGGCTGATGGCGGTCGCCTGGTCGGCGGCAGCCGTAGGACAGGCCGAGGCCGAGATGATCGTGCGCGACCCCGTGGTCGTCACAGCCAGCCTGCCCCGTTTTCTGGCCCCAGGCGACCAAAGCAGGATGTTGCTTGAAGTCGTCCACGCCGATGGCCCGTCAGGTGAGATGGGACTGGGACTGACCACCTCAACCGGGTTGGAGTTGGGAACAGCACCCGCCAGCTTTGTTCTGGAGGATGGCGGTAAGGCGGTGTTCGACATCCCGCTGCGCGCGCTTTCCGTCGGAGACCCGGAAATCAGCGTGGCGATCACGACGCCGGATGGCCGTGACTTGTCGCAAACCCTCCGGATGCCGGTACGCGCAAACGACCCTATTGTGGCTCAAACACGGCGGTTTTCGCTGGGTACAGGCGACAATTTCCTGTTCACCCAGGACGTGTTCGATGGCTTCCAGCCCGGCACCGCAAAGGCGATCCTGTCTGCGGGCGCTTTGGCAAAGTTCGACACGCCCGCCCTTCTGGATCAGTTGAACCGCTACCCCTATGGCTGCACTGAGCAGATCACCAGCAAGGCGCTGCCGCTGCTGTACCTGTCGTCCGTGGCGCAAGCGTCGGGGCTGGGTGACGGCCCGATTGTGGATCAACGCATCAGCGACTCGATCCGCAGTATCCTGACCCGGCAGGCTCCGAACGGAGCGTTTGGCCTCTGGCGGGCGGAGAGCGGAGATTTCTGGTTGGACGCCTATGTCACCGACTTCCTCTCGCGCGCCCGAGCGCAAGGCCACCCGGTGTCGGACCGCGCCTTCGCGCAGGCCATGGATAACCTGCGCAACCGCGTGAACTATGCCCCGGATTTCGACGAAGGCGGTGAAGATATCGCCTATGCGTTGATGGTGCTGGCCCGCGAAGGCGCAGCCTCGATGGGTGACCTGCGATACTATGCCGATACCAAGGGGGACGCTTTCGACACCCCATTGGCCGCCGCGCAACTTGGGGCGGCGCTGGCGTCCTACGGAGATCAGACCCGCGCCGATGCCATGTTCGCCCGCGCGGCCCAGCTGCTGCAGCGCCGACCCGCGCAGGAGCGCTACCTGTGGCGAGTCGACTACGGCACAGACCTGCGGGATGCCGCCGGGCTGCTAACCCTTGCCGTCGATGCGGGTAGTCAGGCGGTGGATCGCGACGCGCTGATCCAGCGTGTCACCTCAAGCCGCGCGCATTTGTCGACGCAGGAGGCTTCATGGTCCTTGTTGGCCGCGCATGCGCTTGTAACAGACCCATCCGACTCGGGGTTGATGGTGAACGGCGCGCCGGTCTCGGGCCCCTTCGTTCAAGTGCGTGAGGCAGGGTTTACGGATGACCTGAACATCTCGGCTACCGCAGCCAACCCAACCGATATCACGCTGACAGTGACGGGCATTCCAACCGCTCCGCCCGAATCGGGAGGCACCGGATACGCCATAAACAGAGCCTATTACTCGCTTGAAGGCGACCCTCTGGACCCGTCTACCTTCACCGCCAGTGACCGCTTTGTAACCGTTCTAACCGTCACACCGTTCGAGAGCGGCGGCGCGCGGTTGATGATCGATGACCCTCTGGCTGCGGGGATCGAGATCGACAACCCCAACCTGTTGCGATCAGGCGATGTGCGCGCGTTGGATTGGCTGGACCTGTCCGACGCGACCCATACCGAGTTCCGCGCAGACCGTTTCCTGGCGGCGGTCGATCTGTCCGGGGGCGAGACGGTGACTCTGGCCTATGTGGCGCGCGCCGTCACGCCCGGTACGTTCCACCACCCAGCCGCCTCGGTCGAGGATATGTATCGCCCGCAAAATCGCGCGCGGACGGATACTGGGCGCGTTGAGGTGCAGTGATCCTGCGCCCGTCATATCGGCGCAAGGGGTTCGCCCCGGTATTGCTGGCACTGGCCTCTGCGCTCTACCTGACCGCCTTTGCGCGGGACCAGTTGGATGCGTGGGTAGACGCGACCGTCCTGCCACCTGTACTGGCCGAAACCTCTGTCGAAGTCAGGGACCGGGACGGAGCCCTTTTGCGGGCTTTCCCGGTCGAAGATGGCATCTGGCGGATGCGCCCCGGCTCGGTGGACCCGGCGTTCATCGAAATGCTGGTCCGGTATGAGGATAAACGGTTCTGGTCGCATTCCGGCATCGACCCCTTCGCTTTCCTCCGCGCGGCTGGGCAAGCCCTATGGAACGGACGTACTGTTTCGGGTGGCTCAACCCTAACCATGCAGGTCGCGCGACTGATCGAGGATGGCTCAACCGGGCGCTGGAGCGGAAAGATTCGCCAAATTAGGGTCTCATTGGCACTGGAAGGACGGCTGAGCAAGCAGCAGATTCTAAACCTCTACCTGACTCACGCGCCCTATGGTGGCAATCTGGAAGGCCTCCGCGCAGGTAGCCGTGCGTGGTTTGGAAAAGACCCGGTGCGGTTGACCCCCGCGCAGTCCGCCCTGCTGATTGCCCTCCCGCAGTCGCCCGAGGTTCGACGCCCGGACCGCGCCCCTTTGGCCGCCCGAGACGCGCGAGATCGGGTTCTGAAGCGGATGCTGTCTTACGGGGTTCTGACCGCGTCCGAGACGCACAGCGCGCTGACCGAAGATATCCCGGATCAGATGCGCGCATTTCCCCGCTTGGCCCCTCACCTCACAGACCGAGCGCGGCGTGAAAACCCGGAAGCTGAGACTTTGGACCTGACACTGGATGCCGGGCTGCAGAAGCGGCTGGAACCTCTGGTGGCGCAGGCAGCGGCGCGAGCGGGACCGCGTATTTCGGGGGCGTTGATCGTGGCTGATCACCACAGCGGAGAGATTCTGGCCTCGGTCGGTTCTTCGGGCTACGCGGAGGCGCGGCAAGGGTTTGTGGATATGACACGGGCGCTACGCTCTCCGGGGTCGACGCTGAAACCTCTGGTCTATGGGTTGGCCTTCGATCAGGGGCTGGCCCATCCCGAAACTTTGATCAGCGACAGCCCGGTTATGTTTGGCCGCTACGCGCCGCGGAACTTCGATGGCGTCTTTCGCGGCGATGTACGGGTGCGGGACGCGCTGCAACTATCGCTCAATATCCCGGTTGTGCGGCTGACGGATGAGCTTGGGCCTGCGCGCGTGATGGCCGCCCTACAGCAAGCCGGCGCATCCCCACAATTGAACGGAAGCACCCCGGGCCTTGCCGTTTCATTAGGCGGCATTGGACTGAGCTTGCACGATCTGGTGCAACTCTACGCCACGCTGGCCGCAGGTGGGCGAGGACCAACGTTGCGCCATGACGCCTTGGCGAACCGCACTGAGACGCCTCGGGTTCTGTCAGATGTCGCGGCATGGCAGGTGAGCGATATTCTGGCCGGTCTTGCCCCCCCTCCGGGGGCCGCCGCGTTTGGTTTGGCGTATAAGACCGGCACGTCTTACGGGCACCGGGATGCTTGGGCGATTGGCTTTGACGGCCAGCACGTGATCGGCGTCTGGCTGGGGCGCGCGGATGGTACTCCAGTCCCCGGTGCCTTCGGCGGAGAGCTGGCAGCACCCCTGCTGTTCGAAGCCTTCGGCCATTTGAAACCGACTGCCACGCCATTGCGCCCACCGCCCCCTTCAACGTTGATCGTGGGGGCCGCTGAACTGCCTCAACCCTTGCAACGCTTTCAGCCCCGAGGGGCAGCGTTCGACGATGACCCAAGCGCCCCGGACTTGATCTTTCCGCCCAATAACTCTGTGTTAGAGACGGGTGGAGGCCCAGTGACCGTCAAACTGCGTGGCGGGGTTGGACCGTTTTCGCTTCTAGCGGATGGCGTTCCGGTGTTGACGGGGCAACGGCATCGCGAGTTCGAAATACCGAACCCGGGTCGCGGGTATTCCGCACTCGTGGTGGTAGACGCCCGTGGCGCGTCGGATCGGGTGTCAGTTCGGATCGACTAAAGCGTGGCAAGGTATCCGTATCGCAGGTTTAAACCGAAGCGATCTAGCGACGCCCTTCGCGCAGCCATCCGCCCAGTAAGAACCCACCGGCCAGCAGCAGAACCAGCCATGGCGGCAGCAGTCCGGCTTGAGTAACGTCCCGCGTCTCATAGGCCTCGCGCGGGGTCAGACCGATCCAGCCACGCCCCGCCGCCGGACGCCCAGCGCGGACGTTGCGGATTGAAGGTAAACCCTCTTCCAACCGGATCACGCCACCGCGCATGGCGGCGATCACAGGTTCCAGCACTTCCCCTGTTGCGATCGTACGCTCGAACTCTTTCGGTGCCGCGGGGCCGAGGCCGATTACCGCCATCAAATCACCTTCCTGCAGACGATAGAGGCCAATCTCGGGTCCGAAATACTGCGCCTCGAACCGTCCGGGCGAAACCTCTTCAAGGATGATCTCAAGCGTTTCACCATTGGGCCGGGTGATCGTGACCGGTCCGACCTCTTCCTCGAGGGTCTGGCGAATAATGCGCATCGACTGGCCGTTAGCCTCGGCCCAAAGCGCTTCTTCCTCAAGCTCGGGCTCTTTCATCATCCAATGGGCCAGTCGTCGCAGCAGTTCCAGCTGAGGCCCGCCGCCTTCAAAACCACGGCTCCACAGCCAAGCGTGGTCTGACGCCAACAGGGCCACCCGCCCCTCACCGACCCGGTCCAACACCAACAGCGGCCGGTCCTCAAGGCCGGTCATCAGCACCTGGCCCGAGCGCTCATTCACGTCGATCTGACGCAGCCATGCACCCCAATCCTCGGAATCGCCCAGATTGGTAGTCACAGGGTGCCGATGCCCCAGATCACTGACCATGGGAACGTAGCGCTCTTCGATCACCCGTGCCGTCGGTTGCGCTGGCAGGCTACCCGCAAGGGGCGAGCGGAAGATGCTGTCTGCGGTGGCGAAATCAGGGCCTGCGGCGATAAGCACAGCGCCCCCGTTGTCGATATAATCGGCCACGTTATCCAGATAGATCGCAGGCAAGATGCCCCGGCGTTTGTAGCGATCAAAGATGATCAGGTCGAAATCATTGATCTTCTCCAGAAACAACTCACGTGTCGGGAAGGCGATCAGAGACAATTCATCCACCGGGACGCCGTCCTGTTTCTCGGGCGGGCGCAGAATGGTGAAATGCACCAGATCGACCGAGCTGTCGGATTTCAGCAGGTTGCGCCAGGTGCGTCCGCCGGGATGCGGCTCGCCCGACACCAGCAGGACGCGCAGCCGGTCGCGCACGCCGTTCATCTGGATCAATGCAGTATTGTTGCGGTCTGTCAGCTCACCATCGGCCTCCGGGACCGTAAACTGGATGACATTCCGCCCCCCATGCGGCAGTGAGATAGGCAGTTCAACATCCACGCCGATTGGAATACGGAATTCCTCCGGCTCGCCCCCATCAACCGAGATCTCAAGCGGCGCGCTGGTGGCCCCGCCCGGAGCCGCGCCGCTGTCTTCGACGCGCAGGGTCAGGGTTACGGGTTCACCGATTATGGCAAAGGCAGGCGCATTGCGGACGATGAGCCTGCGGTCCCAGTCGCTCTCACGCCCGGTCTGCAAAAGGTGCAGCGGCGCGGGCAGGTCGGGCGCTTGATCAACGTCATGTACGATCCCATCCGAGACCACAAGTATACCGGCCACCCGCGCACGCGGCTCCTCGGCCAGGGCCGCATTCACAGCGGCCATCACCTGCGTGCCTTCGTCGCCATCGCCGTCGCCCACGCGGATGCGGCGCAGTTCGGTATTGTCACGCGACTCGATCTCGGCCGCCAAGACCTCAGCCGCTTGGGCGGTTTGATCGGCCCGGTCCGAGAGTGTCTGGCTGGCGCTTTCATCCTCGATCATCAGAACGATATCTGTCAGCGGCGCGCGATCTTCGACCTGATAGACCGGACCGGCAAGTGCCGCGATCACTACCAACACGGCCAACCCACGCAACGCCCATCCGGACAATCCCCGCCAGACCGCCAAGATCACACCTGCAACGGCGATCGAGGCGACCACAAGTAGTATTGGCCACGGGATCAGCGGATCAAAGATAACGGTTCCTGTCATTGTCCCAACCTGTCCAACAGAGCAGGCACATGGACCTGATCGGATTTGTAGTTCCCGGTCAGCACATGCATCACCAGATTGACCCCAAAGCGATTGGCCAGCTCGCGCTGACGCTCCCCCGCATAGCCACGCCCGACCGGCAGAAGGGCTTGCCCATTGCGATCCACCGCCCAGGCCCCGGCCCAGTCATTGCCACCGATCACCACGGGCGTCACGTTGTCGTTGAGGTTGCGGAAGGGCATGCCTTCGATCTGTTCGGCATCCAGCGGAGCGGCCTCGACCCAGACATCAGTTCCGGCGTAGCGTCCGGGGAAATCCTGCAGAAGATAGAAGGTCCGCGTTAGCACATGATCGTTCGGAATCGGCTCTAATGCTGGGATATTAAGTGGCGCCGCCAGTTGCTGCAGCTTGCGCCCATTGGGGCCGGAGGCACCGAAACCCGCGATATCCGCATCGCGCGTGTCAAACAGGATCATACCGCCCGAGCGCAGATAGGCATTCAGCTTGGCATAGGCCTCATCCGAGGGGCGCGGCTGATCCTGCGTGATGGGCCAGTAGAGCAGCGGGAAAAAGGCCAGCTCGTCCCGTTCCAGATCGACGCCAATCGGTGCAGCGGGTTCGACCGAGGTGCGGTAGTTCAACGTCTGGGCTAGTCCCCGTAACCCAGCCTGTGCGATGTCGTCCACCTGGCTGTCACCGGTCAGCACGTGCGCCAAAACCAGTTCATGGGTCGCGGCGAGGGCAAAGTCGGTCTCATCGGGCGACTGCGCCTGCGCCTCGGGTACCAGCAGCACGGCCCCCATAGCAACCGCTGTCGCCTTTGCCAGACCCAAACGGCCCGACAAGGCCAGAGACGCGATTACATCCACGGTCAGCAGAATCAATGCGAGGCTCAGCAGTATTCCCCCGAGAGGTGTCTCGGTTGAGACCTCCTGCCCGCGGATCGGCACATCTGCGGGCCATGCAACAGGGCTGAGCGTTGTCTCCTCGGACAGCACATTCCGCGCCAGCTTTTGCTTCCCACTTTCATAGAGGCCAGGACGAAGGTCGGGCCCAATCTGTCCTGACACCAGCTCAACCCCATCCACACCCGCCAGCGTACCGGCATCGGACAACGCGCCGAACCCATCCATGATCTGGACCGGCTCCCACGTGGTGCCCTCCAATTGCGCGACCTGACGCGATTTCGCGGCCGAGGCAACGGCCAGACGGTCCAGCATTTCCACGAACAGGCCAGACAGCGGCAGGCTAGACCATTCCGCATCTGCGGTCACGTGGAACAGGACAACCTGCCCCAAGCCCAGCGCCTTGCGCGTGACCAGAGGTGTACCGTCCGACAGCGACGCAATCACGCGATCAGCCAAGTTAGGGTCTGGTTGCGCCATGACCTGAGTGGATACGGTCACGTCCTTCGGTATCGGCAACCCATAGAAAGGTGAGTCCTCAGGGAACGGTGCCAGTGTCTTGGATTCCCCCCAGCTCATCGCGCCGCCAACGGTGCGCCCGCCGCTGCGCAGGCGAACGGGCAGCAGCGTATCCTCTTCATCGCGCCCCAGATCGCTCGCCGCCATGCGGGGCCCTGCAAATCGCAGCAGAAGGCCGCCCTGTTCGACCCATTCGATCAGGCCAACCTCTTCCGGACCCGAGATCTGGGCGACGTCCGACAGAACAATCACATCGGGATTGGCTGGCAGAACCTCGGGCAGGCCGCCCTCAACAAAATCGGCGGTCGGGATCAGAACCTGCGTCAGGTAGTGCAGCGGCGACAACAGCTCCAACCCTTCGCGGTTGAGGGTTCCTGCAATCAGCGCAACTTCGCGGCGTCGCAGGCTGTCATCGGTCAGTGTCACCGCCCCGGCCGAGCGCTGGCCCTGCAGCTCAAACCGTGTGATCCGGGCACGCAGCTCCGACGGCAGGGCGAGGTCAATCTGGGCCTGGGTCTCGCCAGCTGCGAACGTCATCTCGGCCGATTGCAATACCCGCGCCGTGCCCGCAGGGTCGCGGCCTTGCGCCAGAACGGTCACGCTCTCCTCCGGGCCCGGTTCGGCCCGTAATGCGGTCAATTGAATGACGCCGTCCTGATAAACGGCAGGCAAAAGCGCCAGCGCCGCCGCGTTCGAGCGGTAGACGGTGACTTGCCCTCGGGACTGCAGTTCAGACACTAACTCTGGGTGTTTTTCATAGCCCAAGCGGTCGCTGAACCAATGCGTATCAAACCCACCTTCGACCTGATCCAGTGCGGCGATGACCTGATCAACCTGATCCTCGGTCGGTTGCCACGGGTTCGGAACAAGGCCCGGCAAACGGTTGCGCCACGCCTCGGCCGCCTGGAACACGGGCGGCTCCGGCTCGGTCAGGCGCAGGATCGAGACTGGGCGGCCCGCGCGTCCGGCTTCGGTCAATTGCGCGTCGATCTGGTCCAACGTCGACGACCAGCGCGTCGCCCCGGCCCAGCTTGCATCCAGTACCAGCATCAGGGGGCCAGTGCCCGTCTGATCGCGCGACGGGTTCAACACGGGACCGGCCAAACCGATGATGATCGCCGCCGCCGCCAGCATACGCAGCAAAAGCAACCACCAGGGTGTCCGGTCCGATACGCTCTCATCGTCTTTGAGGCCGAGCAACAGTGTGACCGCAGGGAACATCCGACGGATCGGCGCGGGTGGGACCGCGCGAAGGATCAGCCACAGGATCGGAAGGGTCAGTAGCCCCAACAACACCCACGGCGCCGTGAAGCCGATGCCCGCCAAAACGGTCATTGAACACCCCCGTCCAGCGCACGATAGAGCCATAATAGAGCCGATTGCGCGCTTTCTCCGGTGTGGTGCAGACCCAATTGCCAGCCGGTCGCGCGGCACAGATGCGTCAGCGCATCCTTGCGCTCGGCAAGGCGATCCAGATACCGGTCGCGCAGCTCTCCGGCCTTCAGGGTTTCATGCCGAATGGTGCCGCCGACGCTTTCAAAAATGGTGCGGCCCGCGAAGGGAAACGTCTCTTCCCCCGGATCGAGGACTTGCAACAAAACGCCCCGAACGCCGCGATCTGCTGCTTTGGTCAGGGCCAGTTCGACCTCATCCATTGGGCCAAGAAAGTCCGAGATGAACACAGCACGGGCGTGCGGGATCATGGCCCGGTGTTCGGGTGGCGCGTAGTCGACCTCCGAGTCCTCTGACCAGGCCTCGGCCAAACGAATGATCTGTGCGTTCCCGCGTCGGGGCGGCAGGGTTGTACCCGTCAAGCCAACGCGCTCGCCCCCGCGCACCAGAAGGATCGCAGTCGCCAGACCCAACAGCCTGGCGCGATCCACCTTGGAGGGCAGCGCCTTGTCCGACGCAAAACGCATCGAGGCCCCCTGATCGACCCACAGCATGACCGACTGCGCGATCTGCCACTCGCGCTCGCGCACGAATTGCTGATCCCCGCGAGCCGAGCGGCGATGGTCGATCATCCGGCGGCTGTCTCCGATCTGAGCGGGCCGATATTGCCAGAAGTCATCCCCCATGCCGGATCGACGTCGGCCATGGTCACCCAACAGAACAGTGCCTGCCAGATGTTCGGCGCGCGCCAATAGAGGCGGCAGCCGGGACGCCTCAGCCTCGGAACGTTGGCGAAGGGTCAGCGCAGCATTCACGCGGCAGCCTCAGTGCGGATCAGGCCTGCCGCTGTGCCATCGATCAGGTCGGCAAGGCTGTCGCCCCGCGCGCGTGCCGCGAAGTTCAACGCCATCCGGTGGCTGAGAACCGGGCGCGCCATATCCAGAACGTCCTCGGCATTCGGGGCCAGGCGCCCCTGCAGCATCGCCCGCGCCCGCACGGTCATCATCAGCGCCTGCGCCGCACGCGGACCGGGACCCCAAGCAACGGTTTCAGCGACGCGATCCGAGACGCCCGCCTCGTCGGGGCGGAAGGCGCGGACCAGATCGAGGATCAGTTCCACAACCGAATCCCCCACAGGCATCCGGCGCAACAGGACCTGAGCGGCCAACAGATCTTCCTTGCTGAAGATCTGATGCGCCTCGTCCTCGGCCACACCGGTGGTGGCCAGAAGGATATCCCGCTCGGTCTGACGATCGGGGTACTCTACGTCGATCTGCACAAGGAAACGGTCCAGCTGAGCTTCGGGGAGCGGATAGGTGCCCTCTTGCTCAATCGGGTTCTGTGTTGCCAAAACGTGGAACGGTGTACCCAGCACGCGGTCTTCGCCCGCTACAGTCACCGTGCGCTCCTGCATCGCCTGCAACAACGCCGACTGCGTCCGAGGGCTGGCGCGGTTGATCTCATCCGCCATCAGCAGCTCACAAAAGATCGGCCCCGAAATAAACCGGAAATGGCGGGTGCCGTCATCGGCTGTATCCAGAACCTCGGATCCCAGAATATCGGCCGGCATCAGGTCGGGCGTAAATTGAATACGGTTGCCATGCAGGCCCATCACGGTCGACAGCGTTTCAACCAGTCGGGTTTTTCCCAGACCCGGCAAACCGATCAGCAGGGCATGCCCCCCGCACAGCAGCGCCGTCAGGGTCAGGTCCACGACCCTCTCCTGCCCGATGAAGCGGCGAGTGATCGAGGATTTTGCCTCTTGCAGCTTGTTTTCCAACGCTTCGATCTCGGACACGAGGTCGGCAGGTTCGGACATGACTTTCCCTTCCGTGGACTATTATAGATGAAGTCTATCGCGCTGAGAGGAAATGGCAAAAGCAATGAGCGGACAAAAACCTGTGAAACCTTCCCCTGACGGTCTTGCGGCCTCGATCAAAGCGACCAAAACCAAGGGTTTACCCCCCGTTCACCTCTGGAATCCCCCTTTTTGCGGTGATCTGGACATCCGGATCGCCAAAGATGGCACTTGGAGTTATTTAGGCTCGCCCATCACCCGTTTCGAGCTTGTGAAGCTTTTTTCCTCAATTCTTAAGCTGGAAGACGGGAAATACTATCTGGTGACCCCGGTCGAGAAGGTGGGAATCACCGTCGAGGATGCGCCGTTCATCGCGGTGGACGTCGATGCCTTGGGCGAGGGGCAGGCGCAGGCTCTGACTTTCACCACCAAAGTTGGCGATGTCGCGGTGGCCGGACCAGATCATCCTATCCGCGTTGTCATGGACCCGCAGACCCAGGAACCCTCTCCATACATACTGATCCGTGATGGCCTTGAAGCCCGGATTGACCGCAAGAGCTTTTACCGGCTGGTCGAGATGGGTACCCATCACGAGGGCTGGTTCGGAGTTTGGTCCGAACAGCGTTTCTTCCAGTTGATCAAGTCAGAAGACCTGCCGGACTAGGCCGGCTTTGCAACTTTGCGATCCTGCGCCAGCACGACGGCCACCGCAACGACACCTGCGCCCAAAGCGCGGGTCCAGTTCCACTCTTCCCCCAGCACCAGCATGATCAGCATCACGTAGAACGGTGCGATATTGATGTGGAACGAAGCCAAAGCAACGCCCAGTTTCCCAACGGATCCGACAAACAGAACCTGGCTGAGGCCCATAGACACCAGGGCATAGATCCCAAGCATTCCGATCTGTTGAACATCAATCTGCGCCGTTGGCATGACATCCATACCCACTTGGCGTGCCCCGAAGAACAGCAGCAAAGCGACAACCAAGCCGCCGAAGAAGGTGATGGTGCTGCGCCCGGTTTGACTCAGCTCGGGGAAATCCCTCGCTGTTGCCATGGTCGCCCAGCAGAACAACCCGGTGGACGCGATGGCGCAGATCGCGCCCAAACCCAATTGCGCGGGCGCCACTGCACTGGTCGCGATCATACCGCCAATGATCGACACCAAGACGCCCAGCGCGAAATTCCAGCGCAACCGCCGCGCCCCGGTTGCCAGTTCGATCAGTGTCGCAAACAATGGCGCGCAGGAGGCAATGATGGCAACCGTCACCGGATCTGTCAGCTTCTGCGCCACGATAATCAGGAACATCCCGGCCCCGAGCGTCCCTCCAACAAGCATCGCATGACCCCACCGGGCGCGCAAAACCCGGCTTGGCCCGTCGATCACAAACCACAAAGGCACCATGACCGCCACGGCAAGCGCCAGCCGCGCCACGAAAAGCGCGACTGGAGGCCAGGTCTGCAACAACACTTCGGCCGCGGGAAACCCCGCCGCCCAGGTCAGCATGGAGGCCACAGCCAAACCGTTTCCAGACAAGGCCGAGCTGCGGCCAGTGGACATAGGAAGAGTGTTCCCGCGCACAGGATCAGGGCTCATCGCCATGGGATCGGACCTTCTGTTGGAACGGCGCAGAAAAATGATTCGCCGTGTTAGCCCAAACATCTCTGGACTTGGGCCTGCCTTCTTGTCGATTTTCGACAATCTGTCGTTTTCAATCCCTTTCCTCGAAAATCGGTGGAGACTAAGCTTGGGCGGATCACCGACCCAAAGGCCTCTCATGCCCAAATTCGCCGCCAATATTTCTCTGCTCTTTGCCGAACTCCCGTATCTGGAGCGGTTCCAGGCCGCGGCCGAGGCGGGCTTCAAGGCCGTTGAAATTCTGTTCCCCTATGAGTTGGCCGCGAAAGAGACCAGCCGTGCCCTTCTGGCCAACGGGCTGGAGCTTGTGCTGATCAACGCGCCTCCCCCGAACTACACCGGGGGTGAGCCGGGCTATGCCGCCGTTCCCGGCGGTGAGGCGCGGTTCCAATCCGATATCCGCCGCGTCTTGCGCTATGCCGATGTGCTCAAACCCGGCCTGATCCACATCATGTCCGGCTATGCATCGGGGCCTGAGGCGCTGGATTGCTTTGTTCGCAACCTGCAATGGGCCGCCGATACAGCCCCCGGTCAAACCTTTACCATCGAACCTTTGAACCCCGTGTCCCAACCCGGCTATTTCCTCAACGACTACGATTTGGCCGCGGAGGTTTTGGACCGCGTAGATCGTCCCAATCTGGGCCTCCAATATGACAGCTTTCACTCAGAGATGATCCACTCGGATCCGTTGGAGATTTGGGATCGCTTTCACAATCGCGTCATCCACGCCCAGATCGGCGCAGCACCCCACAGGTCCGAACCGGGTAGCGGAGATCTGGATTTTCAGACTCTGTTCAAGGCGATGGAGGTCTCTGGCTATGAAGGATGGGTCAGTGCAGAATACACTCCCTCAACAGCTTTGACGAGCTCATCCCTGGATTGGATGCATAAGGCAGTTCTTGCCAATGCAGATCTCTGATCCGCAATTAACACCGTCCGTCGTACTGTAGATATCAAGGAACCGCCTCATGATCCCTGCCCGCTATGCCCGCGCCGTGTTCAGCCTGATCATGTCGGGGCTAATGTCCTGCATCGTCACCGGGATCGCAACAGTCAAAGCCATCGGCTTTGGCCCGTCCACCCTCAGCGATTGGATGGCCTCATGGGCCTTTTGTTGGCCCATCGCCTTTACCGTAATCCTTCTGTTTGGCCCCAGTGTGCAACGGTTCGTCAACCGCATGGTCAGGCCGCAGGACTGACCCGCAGCGAAGAGGGTCCGCCGGGCCTGATGAGCAGCGCCTTTTAATGCGCTTCGGCCCAGTTCGCCCCCTGACCGGCATCCACAACCAGTTTCACATCTAGCTTCACGGCAGGGTCCGAGGCGCCCTCCATCACATCCCGCGCAACGCCGATCACCTCATCCACCGCATCTTCGGCGACTTCGAACAGCAATTCGTCGTGGACCTGCAGCAGCATTTTCGCCGGCAACCCCTTGATCGCCTCAGGCATCCGCACCATCGCGCGCCGGATCACATCTGCCGCCGTCCCCTGAATCGGAGCATTGATCGCCGCCCGGCGCGAGAACCCGGCATGAGGCCCCTTGGCGTTGATCTCAGGCGTATGGATTTTTCGTCCGAACAAGGTCTGCACATAGCCATTCTCTTTGGCGAAGGCGACCGTGTCGTCCATATAGGCTCTAATACCCGGGAAACGCTCGAAATAGCGGTCGATAAACCCTTGCGCCTCGGCCCGCGGAATGCGCAGATTGCGCGCTAGGCCAAAGCCCGAGATGCCATAGATCACACCAAAGTTGATCGCCTTGGCCTGACGGCGGATATCCGGCGTCATCTCATCCAACGGTACATCAAACATCTCGGACGCCGTCATAGCGTGGATGTCCAGCCCGTCTGCAAAGGCCTGTTTCAAGGCCGGTATCTCAGCGATATGCGCCAGAATACGCAACTCGATCTGGCTGTAGTCGAGGCTCACCATCACATTGCCCGGCTCAGCGATGAACGCCTCACGAATGCGACGGCCTTCCTCGGTCCGGACGGGAATGTTCTGCAGGTTCGGATCGGTCGAGGCTAAGCGGCCCGTGTTCGCCCCGGTGATCGAATAAGACGTATGCACGCGGCCCGTGTCCGGATTGATATGGGTCTGCAGCGCATCCGTGTAGGTCGACTTCAACTTCGACAGCTGTCGCCAGTCCAGCACCCGGCGCGGCAATTCATGCTCGGTCGCGAGGTCCTCTAGAATATCGGCCCCGGTCGAGTACTTCCCGGTTTTCCCCTTCTTGCCACCGTCGAGGCCCATCTTGTCGAACAAAATTTCACCCAACTGCGCGGGGGAGCCGACATTGAAGTTCTCACCGGCCAATTCGTGAATTTCAGCCTCTAAACCGGCCATTTTCTGCGCAAAGGCATTCGACATCCGGCTGAGGACATCGCGGTCGACCTTGATGCCGTGCATCTCCATTTCTTTGAGAACCGGCACCAGCGGGCGTTCGAGCGTTTCATAAACCGTCGTCACCTGAACCTGATGCAGTTGCGGCTTGAACAACTGCCACAGGCGCAGCGTGATATCCGCATCCTCGGCTGCATAGGCCGTGGCCTCATCAATCGCGACCGTGTCGAAGGTGATCGCCGATTTGCCCGACCCCAGCAACGGTTTGATCGGGATCGGCGTGTGGCTCAGATAGCGCTCGGACAATGTATCCATCCCATGCCCATGCTCACCGCCATGCATGGCGTAGGACATCAGCATCGTGTCATCGATCGGAGCCACCTCGATTCCGTAGCGCGCAAAGATCTTGGCATCGTACTTCATGTTCTGCCCGATCTTGAGGATCGAGAGGTCTTCGAACAGCGGTTTCAGCAGTTTTAGAGCCTCATCCAGCGGCATCTGCCCCTTGGCCAGCGCATCCGAGCCGAATAGATCATCCGCTGAACCATCTCTATGGGTCAGCGGGATATAGCAGGCCTCCCCTGCTTCGATACAAAGCGAAATGCCGACTAGATCGGCGATCATTTCGTTCAGCCCGGTTGTCTCGGTGTCTACGGCAACCCAGCCGCGTTCATAGGCCTGATCAATCCACTTCTGCAAAGCGCCTGCGTCCCGAACGCATTCGTATTTCGACGCGTCAAACGGGATCGCCTCAGCAACAATCTCTTCCGCGATTGGCGCGGGCGCATCGGCGATAACCGGGGCCTCGGCCCCTAGTTTGTCGGCAATCCGTTTGGTGAGGGTGCGGAACTCCATTTCCGCCAGAAAGCCCAGCAAGGTATCGGGATCGGGGTCCTGTACTTCTAGGTCGTCGAGGGTGAAATCCAGCGGCGTGTTCTCATCCAGCTGTACCAACTTCTTCGATAGCTCGATCTGATCACGCTTTTCGATCAGCGTCTGGCGGCGCTTGGGCTGTTTGATCTCTTCCGCGCGGTCCAGCAGTGTTTCCAGATCACCATATTCGTTGATCAAAAGGGCCGCCGTCTTGACGCCGATCCCAGGGGCCCCCGGCACGTTGTCAACGCTATCCCCGGCCAGCGCCTGCACATCAACCACGCGATCTGGCCCGACGCCAAATTTCTCGAACACGCCATCCGTGTCGATGCGTTTGTTCTTCATGGCGTCCAGCATCTCAACGCCGCCGCCGACCAACTGCATCAGGTCCTTGTCCGAGCTGACGATGGTCACGCGCCCACCAGCCTCGCGCGCCTGCACGGCAAGCGTGGCAATGATGTCGTCGGCCTCATAGCCCTCAAGCTCTTTGCAGGCGATGTTGAAGGCCTTCGTCGCCTCACGGGTCAGCGGCATCTGCGGCCGCAAATCCTCGGGCATCGCCTCGCGGTTGGCTTTGTAGAGGTCATAGAGATCGTTGCGGAACGTATGCGAGCCCTTGTCGAAAATCACCGCAACATGGGTCGGCGCATCGGGGCCGGCATTTCCTTCGGCATATTTCTGCAGCATGTTGCAGAAGCCCGACACAGCGCCAATTGGTAAACCATCCGACTTGCGCGTCAGCGGAGGCAGCGCGTGATAGGCCCGAAAAATAAAGGCCGATCCGTCGATCAGATGCAGGTGACATCCTTTTCCGAAATTGCTCATGCGCGTGCTCCCTGTCGGTCAGGGACGGTTCTGCCACAGGGCCGCGCGACTGACCAGTGAGGAACGTCAGTTAACCGCCAAAGAGGCCGCCAAACACATCCGAGAAACTGTGAAGCAGCGCCATGATGACCAGCGCGCCTAGGAAAGCAAAAAACGTCATCGCGAAGAACTGAAACAGGATAGCGCCGACGCCAATACTCACTCCGGCGATGGCAGGCCGCATCCGTTCATGACGCAAGATGCCAATAACAGAGACGACAATGGCTAATCCGCCCAGCATGGCGACACCGATTTGCAGGAAATCGTCCAGATCACGGGTTTGGGCGACGGGTTCGGGCTGCTCGAGACCTGCAGCGGCACGCAGGGTGGATTTTCCAAGCTCGGCCGCCAGCTCCCCCAGTGACACGCCGGTGGACTGCTGCGGCGCAAACGGTCCGGCCCAAAACACCAGTAGCGCCGCAAACAACGCAACCGACGCCGTACAAAACCCGATCCATCCGAAAACCGGACGGGCAGTATCCGTAGCAGAAATGTCCGCCATCACACTCACCTATGCTGACTGCACCACCTTAGTACCACCACAATCGCGGCAAGATTTGGGCAGAGGGCGGGTAAGGAGCTCTTAGGGATCGTTTTGTGCCATGATAATCATGGAAAAGACCGCACCCGCTGCAGCGCCCCATTTATCGGGGCTGTCATGTAGTGCGGAAGACCCGCTGCGACTTGTCCCAGTGCAGCCCCGTGCGATCAGCGATATACTGCATCTGCTTGCTAAGCGAACGGTTGTTCAAACGACGGCTCAGCGTGCGCAAAGGAACCAGATTGCGCTCTCCGTACCCGTCAATTAGAACAAATATTCTGGTTTGATTGCGCAGCCCGTAGACAATGTTTTCCGGGTGGATGTCGCGCCCTACGATCTGAAGCTGAAACAACCGATGCACAAAACTGTTGAGTTCGCTCAGAACGTCGTCCGTCAACTGGCCCTGTTTGCACACCGATGACAGCTGCGGAGCAAGTTGCCCATCCTCAGACTGAATCCGCTCTACAATAATGCCCGGGCCGACATCAGTCTGAACAATTCCGAATGCGCGCGCGACAGGTAGTTTCGCTATGTCAGAGCCGCTTTTCAAGGCCGCCTTCAACTCGCATTCCATCTCTTTGAGGGCGTTACGATATTTTGCATCGGGAAACACCTGCTGGATCAGCCGCTTGGTGTACGACCGAATAGGGCGTTTACGCGGTCTGGTGATTTTGATCAGCAGCTCTGGCCGACCTGGGCACGCATATACGTTTCTTTGACCACCACGTGCCAAAAGATCCTGTTCTGACAGCTGTAAAGGCCGCGCTGGAAAGAGCATTTGGGTTCCGTTTCATACCGTAGACAAATGGCTGTACCGGCCATGAAAAGCCAAATCAACCACGGCCGCCGTTGATGTAACAGTTATGCGTCAGTTTTGTGAATGTCCATCCGCCAGCACATATTTACAATCACAATAAGGACATTCGACCCAGCCCGTGTCCTCTGGAATCTGCAGCCACACCCTCGGGTGTCCCAACGCGCCTTCGCCGCCATCACAGGCAACACGAGAAGTTTCCACGATCTTCGTTTCCGGCGCTTCGATTGTCACGGCTGGCGATCCTTCACTGGTTGTCGGCCTCGCGGGCATGCATTAGGTGCGTTTATGAGCGATGAGTAAACCGGGGGCAAGAGCCACATGAGCGATGCGGCAATCAGGATCGAAGGGCTGCGCAAGACCTATCGCAGCGGCAAAGGCCAGCCCGAGAAACACGCTTTGAAGGGCGTTGACCTGACCGTGCCACGCGGGTCGGTTTTTGGCTTGCTGGGCCCCAACGGGGCGGGGAAGTCGACCCTGATCAACATCCTTGCCGGGTTGGTGGTGAAATCCTCGGGCCATGTTTCGATCTGGGGATATGATCAGGACAAGAACCCACGCTCGTCCCGCGCAGCCATCGGTGTCATGCCGCAAGAGTTGAACCTCGACCCCTTTTTCACCCCTCGAGGCGCGTTGGAGGTTCAGGCTGGTCTCTATGGTGTGCCCAAGGCCGAACGCCGTAGTGATGAGATTCTGGAACTGGTGGGCCTAAGCGACAAGGCCGAGGCCTATGCCCGCACACTGTCCGGCGGGATGCGGCGTCGGCTGCTGCTGGCCAAGGCGCTGGTGCATCACCCCAAGATCCTTGTGCTGGACGAGCCGACGGCAGGCGTGGATATCGAGCTTCGCCAGATGCTCTGGGCCAATGTGCGCAAGCTGAACGAGCAAGGCATGACCATCATCCTCACCACGCATTACCTGGAAGAAGCGCAAGAGATGTGCGACGAGATCGCCATCATCAATCACGGTGAAAAGATCACCCAGGACAGCACGGCCAACCTACTGGGTCGCATGGACAGCCGGACGATGGTGATCGCACCTGACAGCCCCGTCACCGATTTGCCCATGACGGATGGTGTCGAGGCCACTCTGCGCGACGATGGCAGCCTTGTGCTGCAGTATCGCAGCGCCCAGACCAGCGCCGAACAGGTTCTGGAGTCGGTTCGTGCCGCCAATATCCGCATCCGCGACGTCCGAACTGAAGAAGCAGACCTCGAAGATGTGTTCCTTGCGCTGACCTCTTCGCGCGCGGATGACACCCCGGCCGATGATCAGGATCAGCCGCGCCGGGGCATGCACCGGGTCAAGCTCTAGGCCCGGTCGATCCGCGCCTGATAGCAATTGTTCCGCGCTGATCGGACGTGAATATAAGCGATGTCCGATCGAGCAAAGATATCAGCGATTTTGGCGCCCATCTGGTCCGTTGGCGTGATGGCACCCGTGCCGTAGACGATCCGATCATCCTCACCATAGCCCTTGATCAGGTAGTCGGGGGAAGACTTCAGTATCTCAGGCAATTCATCGCCTTCGTAGCGGTTGCATGGTTTGGCACACAGGAAGATCGGTCCGGTTTCTGCATAAGGATGTGGCTCTAAAAAGGGTCTATGCGCCAAAATCAGCATGTCCTGCCCCTCTGGGATGTTCTGCAAGCAATGGCGACAGGGATTGCCTGCGCCGGTGGAAACAGCCCGCTCTGGCGTGGCGCCGTAGGCATCTGGCCCGCCCGCCTGCAGGGCGCGAACTTCGTCAGTGGGAAGTGCGGTGATCTTGAACATTTCGGGTCTCCTTTTTTCCCAAACCATGCCCTCCTGATCAGCCGCAAGCGACCCGGTTCCTGCGCAAAGGACTCGAAAAAGAACAAAACGTGAATATAATAGTGACTCGCCATGTATGCCGAGCTGTCGATCACGTCAAACTTCACCTTCCTCACCGGGGCATCTCACCCCGAGGAGTATATGGAGCGTGCCGTGACCCTGGGCCTGCCCGCCATCGCGATTGCCGACGACAACTCGGTCGCCGGGATCGTCCGTGCCCACACCCAAGCCCGCGAGATCGCCCGTAAGGTGCGCGAACGGCTGGAGTGGGAGGCGCAGAACACGCGCCTAGGCCCGCCCTGCCCCGATCACATCCCCAAACCACCCTCGTACCCGATCCACGCGGTGCCGCGCCTGATCCCGGCAGCGCGGCTGATCTTCACCGACGCGCCAACCGTCACCGCTCTGCCCCTGAACCGGCAAGGCTGGGGAAACCTGTGCCGCATCCTGTCCAAAGGTCGCCTGCGTGCGGAAAAAGGCGATTGCATCTTGCACCTGTCTGACCTGCTGGAGTTTTCCGACGGCCTCCACCTGCTGCTCTGGCCACAAGCAGACCGGTCAAAGGGCGGCGCGAGCGCGTGGCGGACACAGGCGCAACAGCTGACGCGCCGCTTTGGTGGGCGGATGCATCTGCTGATGCACCCTCGGTATGATGGCGCAGATAGTACACATTTCTCTTTGTTAGAGACTGAATCAAAGCAACTCGATATCCCCACCCTCGCCAGTGCCGCGCCGATGATCCACCACGGCGCGCGTCGCAAGTTGGCCGATGTGCTGACCGCCATCCGCCTACGCCGCAAGGTGGATGAGCTGGGCCGCGACGCGCTGGCCAATGGCGAACAGCGGTTGCGCTCCGAGGGAGAGATGTTGCGGATCTTCAAAGGTCACGAGGGGGCCGTCACCCGCGCCCATGACCTCAGCGAGCAGCTCACCTTCTCGCTGGATGAGCTGCGTTATGAATACCCCAACGAAGTTAGCGAACAGGAAACCCCGACCCAACGCCTGCACCGCCTGGCGCATGAGGGGTTGAAATGGCGCTATCCGGCAGGCGCATCCGAGAAGGCCAAAAAGATGCTGGCCCATGAGCTGAGGCTGATCGGCAAGCTGAAATATGAACCCTATTTCCTCACCGTCCGCGATATCGTCCACTTCGCCCGCTCGCGCGATATCCTGTGTCAGGGGCGCGGCTCAGCGGCCAATTCGGTGGTCTGCTTCTGCCTCGGCATCACCGAGGTCAGCCCCGAGATGGGCACGATGGTCTTTGAGCGCTTCGTCTCCGAGGCCCGCGACGAGCCGCCCGATATCGACGTCGATTTCGAACACGAGCGCCGCGAGGAGGTGATCCAGCATATCTATGACCGCTATGGCCGCGAACGCGCGGGCCTCTGCGCCACGGTCGTTCACTATCGCGGCAAGCGTGCCATTCGTGAGGTCGGCCGCGCCATGGGTCTGACCGAGGACACGATCTCGGCCCTGTCCTCACAGCTCTGGGGCTTTTTCTCGACCAAAGGGCTTGAGGCGCATCGGATGCGCGAAATCGGTCTCGACCCTGAAGATCGACGGCTAAAACAGACTCTAATGTTGGTCTATGAGATCGACGGCTTCCCCCGCCATCTGTCACAACACGTGGGTGGCTTCATCATCACCGAGGGGCGGCTGGACGAACTTGTCCCAATCGAGAACGCCACGATGGAGGGGCGCACGGTCATCTGCTGGGACAAGGACGATATCGACTCCTTGGGTATCCTGAAAGTCGATGTCCTCAGCCTCGGGATGCTCACCTGTATCCGCAAGGCGTTCGACCTAATCGGGCAGCATCACCAGACCGGCTATACCCTCGCCACCCTGCCGCCCGAGGACCCCGAGGTCTACGATATGCTGTGCAAAGCAGACTCTATTGGGGTGTTTCAGGTGGAAAGCCGGGCGCAGATGAACTTCCTTCCCCGGATGCGGCCGCGCAATTTCTACGATCTGGTGATCGAGGTCGCCATCATCCGCCCCGGCCCGATTCAGGGCGACATGGTGCATCCTTATATTCGGCGGCGAAATGGCGAGGAGGAGGTCAGCTTCCCCTCGGACGCATTGGGGGATGTGCTGGGCAAAACACTGGGCGTGCCGCTGTTTCAGGAGCAGGCGATGCAGATCGCCATTGTCGGCGCGGGGTTCACCCCAGAACAGGCGGACCGGCTGCGACGCTCACTGGCGACCTTCAAGAAACATGGCAATGTCAGCGAGTTCCGCGCGCTGTTCTTACGCGGGATGAAGCGCAACGGGTACGAGCAGGATTTCGCGGAACGCTGTTTTTCACAGATCGAAGGGTTCGGGTCTTATGGCTTTCCCGAAAGCCACGCGGCCAGTTTTGCGTTGCTGGTCTATGCCTCGGCCTGGATCAAATGCCACCATCCGGGGATTTTCGCCTGCGCGCTGCTGAACTCGCAACCGATGGGCTTCTATGCCCCTGCCCAGATCGTGCGGGATGCCCGCGAACACGGCGTTCAGGTGCGCCCGGTCTGCATCAATGCCAGTTTCTGGGACAATGTGATGGAACCTGACGGCCATGGTGGGCTGGCCCTGCGGCTGGGGTTCCGCCAGATCAAGGGCCTCAGCGAGGAGGACGCCAGTTGGCTGACCGCCGCACGGGGCAACGGCTACACCCAAGTGGATGACGTCTGGCGCCGCGCGGGGCTGGGCCCGTCGGTAATCGAACGTCTGGCAGAGGCCGATGCTTTCGCCGCCTGCGATCTGACCCGGCGCGAGGCTCTGTGGCAGGCCAAGGCGATTGCGACCGCGAAGCCTCTGCCGCTGTTTTCACAGGATCTGGAGGGCGAGACGCTGGATGAACCCGAAGCCTACCTGCCGCAGATGACATTGGGCGAACAGGTGGTTGAGGATTACGTCGCCACACGCCTCAGCCTGAAGGCGCACCCGGTGGCCCTGATCCGGCACCTGCTGACGCCCGAGCCGCGCGACAAAACCACACCTGTTGCCTGACCTGCACCCCGGATATGTCCCGGGCTAGAGTCGAAACCCGAGACCACCATGACCAGACCCACCTTGCCCCCGCGCTTTCCTGCGACGCCGGACCAGATCAACGCGCAGGTCCGTGCCTTCTATGCCCGCGTGCGCGAGGATGCTGTTCTGGGGCCGGTGTTCAACAAGCACGTCCATGACTGGCCCGCGCATGAGGACAAGATCGCCGCCTTCTGGCGCAACGCCATCCTTTATGAGCGCAGCTACAACGGCAATCCGCAACGTGTACATAGCGAAAGACCCGACGTGCAGCCCGAGATGTTCGCTCATTGGCTGGACCTGTTCGAGGAGGTCGCCACCCAAACCCTACCTCAGAAAACAGCCACCCCCTGGGTCGCGCTGGCCCGACGGATCGGTGTGGGGATGAAGGCGGGCGTGCAATCCGCCCGACAGCCCAAGGACGCGCCGCCGATCCTGCGTTGATCTCACAACATGACGGCCTTGCTGTGTTAGCGGTAAAATAGGGGCTATGCGGTCCGGGAAAATGCGTCTACTCAGGGAAAAGACAGCCCATTTGGCTGCGCCGGCTTAAAGCCACCACACCGACATCACCTGAGGCCAGATCATGAGCACTCAAAACACCACCCTCCGGGGACTTGGTTTCGCGTTTCTGGGATTCGCGGTTTTTGCCAGCCATGACGCGCTGATCAAAGTGCTGGGCGGGACCTACTCGGTGATGCAGATCATCTTCTTCGCCACGCTGTTTTCCTTTGTGCCTATGGCGGTGACGATCCTGACAGACCGCACGACCGGGAATTTCCTGCCACACCACCCATGGCTGGTCCTGCTCCGGTCGGCGCTGATGGTCACATCCATGGTCTGCGCTTTCTATGCCTTTTCGGTCCTGCCTCTGGCCGAGGTCTATTCGCTGCTGTTTGCCTTCCCCCTGTTCGTCACAGTCCTGTCGATTCCGATTCTAGGAGAAGTCGTGCGTGTCCAGCGTTGGGCCGCGGTCGGCGTCGGCTTGATCGGCGTTCTGATCGTCCTGCGCCCTGGCGCAACGGATATCACCCTTGGCCACATGGCCGCCCTGACAGCCGCGTTTTGCAGCGCGTTAGGCTCTGTCTTGGTGCGCAAGATCGGGAATGAGGAACGCTCGGCCGTGCTGATCCTCTACCCGATGCTGCTGGCCATCGTGGTCATGAGCTTGATGCAACCGGCAGTCTATCAACCGCCATCGCTCCTACATCTGGCGATGATGGCGCTGGTCGGCGTGTTCTCGGTGATCGCGCAACATCTGATCATCCTGGCCTATCGTGCCGCGCCAGCGGGCGTTGTGGCCCCCAGCCAGTACAGCCAGATCATCTGGGCCACCTTGTTCGGCATGATCTTCTTTGGCGAACACCCGGACGGCTGGGTCGCGGTCGGCGCAAGCGTCATCATCGCCTCGGGCATCTTCGTCGTTTGGCGCGAAAGCCGGTCGAACACCACCTCGGCTAACACGCCGGTTCTGCGCGTGCGATCACCAAGGTCAGATACGGGCGCATCGCGACCCGGCGAATGAAAAACGGCGCGCCAGACAGCGCGCCGCTTTGGCGAATTCAACTGGTTTAGAGCCTTAGTAGACAACCACCGAGCGGATGCTCTCGCCTTTGTGCATCAGGTCGAACCCATGGTTGATGTCGTCCAGACCCATGGTATGGGTGATCATCGGGTCGATCTCGATTTTGCCTTCCATGTACCAATCGACGATCTTCGGCACATCGGTCCGGCCCCGCGCGCCGCCAAAGGCGGTGCCGCGCCAGGAACGGCCCGTGACCAGCTGGAACGGACGGGTCGAGATCTCAGCCCCCGCAGGTGCCACGCCGATGATGATCGACTCACCCCAGCCCTTATGCGCTGATTCCAGTGCGTCGCGCATCACGCCGACGTTGCCAGTCGCGTCGAACGTATAGTCTGCTCCGCCTTTGGTCAGGTTGACCAGATAGGGCACCAGATCGCCTTCGACCTCTTTCGGGTTAACGAAATCGGTCATCCCGAACTTGGTGGCCATTTCGACCTTTGATGGGTTCAGGTCGACACCGACGATCTGGTCGGCTCCGGCAAGGCGCAGGCCCTGGATCACGTTCAGGCCGATACCACCCAGACCGAACACGATGGCGCGGCTGCCGATTTCCACCTTGGCGGTATTGATCACAGCGCCGATGCCGGTGGTAACGCCACAGCCGATGTAGCAGATCTTGTCGAAAGGTGCGTCCTCACGCACTTTGGCCAGCGCGATCTCAGGCAGGACAGTGTGGTTGGCGAAGGTCGAGCAGCCCATGTAGTGCAGGATCGGATCGCCGTCCAAGGTCGAGAAGCGCGAGGTGCCATCGGGCATCAGGCCCTTGCCTTGAGTCTCACGGATTGCTTGACACAGGTTGGTCTTTGGATGCAGGCAGTATTCACACTCCCGACATTCGGGTGTGTAGAGCGGGATTACATGGTCGCCCGGCTTCAGGCTGGTGACGCCCGGACCGACCTCGACCACAACGCCTGCGCCTTCGTGGCCCAGAATGGCCGGGAAAAGGCCTTCGGGATCTGCGCCGGATAGGGTGAATTCATCGGTATGGCAGATGCCGGTGGCCTTCACTTCGACCAAAACCTCGCCCGCCTTGGGGCCTTCGAGGTTCACCTCCATCACTTCCAAAGGTTTGCCAGCCTGAACGGCGACGGCTGCACGGGTGCGCATGGTGCTTGTCTCCCAGTCTTGTTTGACCCGACCCTGCGTCAAATGCAGGGTGTTTTCAACTGCACTTTCATGGCAGATTGGCTAAACATTTGATATTGCAGAAACGACATTGTCATACTGGGGAACGCCAATGCACCGATTTATCCCGATCCTGATCCTTCTGGCCGCCTGCGCCGAAACCTCGACCTTGGAAGGAGCAGACCTTGCGCCCGAGGCTGCGCCTGTCGATCTGGCCTTCTGCAAAGGCGATCCGTTTGCGGATTCCATCGGCCAGCCGGTTTCTACCATTCAGGCCAGCCTGCCCGAGCGCGCGCGGGTGTTAGGACCCAATGACATTGCGACACAAGACTACCGCATCGACCGGCTGAATGTCTTTGTGAACGGTGCGGGCATCATTCAGCGCCTGACCTGCGGGTAAGCGTGGACTCCGGCACTGATTCTCGGATAAGAACAAAATGGGAACATTTTGATGTCTGCCGATGCCAAAACGCCGAATACTTTCACTCTGGTTTCCCCGTCTGGGGGCTGAACGGCTGATCCGCGCCGCGCGGGGGCTGCATGTCGGACCTTTGGCCGTGGTGGCCGAGCAGTCGAACATGCAGGTGATCACTTCACTGAACGCTGAGGCTCAGGCCGCTGGGCTGCAGGTGGGTCAGCCGGTGCGCGATGCCCATGCCATGTGTGCGTCTCTGATCACGCGGCACCGCAATGCCCCGGCCGAGGCCGCGTTCCTGACCGCGTTGCGCCGCTGGGCAGGCAAGTTCAGCCCTTGGGTCGCCGAAGAGGCTCCGGACGGGCTGATCGTTGACCTCTCGGGCTGCGCGCATCTGTTTGGCGGGGAAGAGGCCTTGCTGCGCGTGTTGGAGGTCGACTGCGCCGATATGGGTCTGAGCGTGCAGATGGGCATTGCCGACACATTGGGCGCGGCCTGGGCGCTGGCGCGCTATGCCGGGCAAGAGGCCATATCAGACCGCAACGGCGACGCCATCAGCCAAGAGGCCCGCGCAACCCGCGCCCGGGCCAGCAAGCGACGACACTGGACCAAGGGCGGGGCCGCGCCGCAGGTGGTGACCTTGGGCGGCGGGGCGCGGATCGCCGCGCCGGGGCAATCCTACAGCGCGCTCAGCCCGCTGCCCATCGCGGCGCTGCGGCTGGAGGATCAGGTGGTCGCGCAGTTGAACCGTCTGGGCCTGCGGAGGATCGGGGATCTGCTGGGGCAACCGCGCGCCTCCCTTGCCCGCAGGTTCGGGCGGGGGCTGGTTTTGCGGCTGGATCAGGCGATGGGTAGCGCGCCCGAGCCAGTTTCTCCGGCTCGTCCGCCGCATCACTTCGCGGTGCGGATGACTCTACCAAACCCGATTGGGTTGGTCGAGGATGTGATGGCCGCCATCGACCGGGTTCTGCCGACGCTCTGTTCCAAGCTGGAAGAAAAGGGCCGCGGCGTCCGGACCCTGCGGCTTGAGGCTCATCGTGCCGATCAGGCGGCCGAGGTCATCGAAGTTGGGCTGGCCCGGCCAACTCATGACAAACACCGCATTCGCCCGTTGTTAGAGATGAAAATCGACAAGATCGACGCGGGTTATGGCATTGACATGCTGCGGCTTGAGGCAGTGCAGACCGAACCCATCCACGCCCGCACCATTGCCGGTCATGCCGAGGCCCGCCGTGTGGCACGCAACCGGCTTGAGGGCAACACCGCCGTCGAAGACCTTATGGCCAAGTTGGGCGCACGGGTGGGGCTAGAGGTCATTACAAGGCGTCACCCCGCGGCATCGCATATCCCCGAGAAAACCGCGCAGGTGCTAGCGGCAGCATGGTCCGAACCGGCGCGAGACTGGCCTGCGCCGCCACGCCCGCGCCCCCTGCAGATGTGGCAGCCCGAGCCGGTAATGGCCCCGGAAACCCCGGATGTGCCCTCCGCCTTTCGCTGGCGCGGGCGTGATTGGCAATTGGCACAAGCCACCGGCCCGGAACGGATCGCGCCGGAATGGTGGCTGGATGACCCCAACTGGCGCAGCGGCGTGCGCGATTACTGGGTTGTGGTGACCGAACAGGGCGAGAGGCTCTGGCTGTTTTATGGCCACGGCGGCACCATGTCTGCAGGCTGGTTCTGCCAGGGGCAATTTGGCTAAAAACCCAAATTAGGGTCTATTTTCCACGATAAATCAGGATATCCGGCAGATAGTTCAGCAACCGGATCACCCAGGAAAACGGGGCCGGAAAATCGGTGCGGAACCGGCGGCGCGACATTGCTTTGACCACACGCTCTGCCGCGTCTTCGGCCGACATCAGCATGGGCATCTTGAAATTGTTCTTCTCGGTCAGGCGGGTTTTGATAAAGCCAGGATTGACGATCCGAACCGTCACGCCCGTACCCGCCAGATCAAACCGCATGGTCTCGGCCAGCGAGACCAGTGCTGCCTTGCTGGCCGCATAGCCCACCGCTGCAGGCAAACCACGATAGCCGGACAGAGAGCCGATCAGAGTGATATCCCCGCGTCCGGCGCTGACGAAAACCGGCACGGTCTCACCCAACACCCGAAGGGCACCGGTGTAGTTTACGTCGGTCATCGACAATACCGCCTCGGTATCCCAATCACCGGTGCGCATCGGCTCATAGGCTCCGGCGTTGTAGACAAGACCATCGACCTCTCCGACTTCAGCCACGGCGCGGCGCACGGCCTCAAGATCGGTCACGTCAAAAGGCACTGCACGCGCATTGGGAAGGGTTGCGCAAATCTCGGCCAGCCGATCCGCATTGCGCGCCGACAGGACAAGCCGCGCACCGCGCTCGCTGAGCGCTTGCGCCAAAGCGCGCCCGAGCCCTTCGCTCGCGCCTACAATCCAATACGTCTTTCCTTCGAAACCGGTCATGCCTGCCCTATCGTGGAACCATGAAACAACGCCCCATGCGCGGTTTCGGTTCTGCTTCAGCTATCATGTATATTTTACGACCAAGCCAACCGGTCGGATCATCCCCAGCTGAGTGAATTTTGCCACGAAGACACAATATAGTGCGTTGGGAAATATAATCTAACCTGATTGATCCGCGTCAGAACCTGCTACGTATCCCTAGATAAATGTCGCACTTAAGGGGATCACATGTTCGACGAAACGCGAGGCGAGCGCAAGAAAATCGCAGTCATAGGTGCAGGCATTTCAGGACTTTCCGCAGCCTACTACCTTTCAGAACAGCACAATATTACCGTTTACGAGGCCGAACCGCGCCTTGGTGGGCATGCCCGAACGGTAATGGCGGGCAAGAACGGAGACCAACCGGTCGATACTGGCTTTATCGTCTTTAACTACGCGACCTACCCCCACCTGACCAAGCTGTTTGATGAGCTGAACGTCCCCGTCGAGAAAAGCGAGATGAGCTTTGGCGCGACCATCGACAATGGCCGCATTGAATACGGTCTGAACACGCTGCGCACTCTGACAGCTCAGAAACGCAACCTGCTGCGTCCGTCTTACTACAAGATGATTTCGGACATCCTGCGCTTCAGCAAGGAAGCCCCGGATGCGGCGAAGGATGATGACACAACCATCGGAGAACTGGTGGACCAGATGCGTCTGGGTCATTGGTTCCGCCACAACTACCTCATGCCGATGTGTGGCGCGATCTGGTCCACGCCGGTTGAGTTTGTGGATCAGTTCCCAGCCCGCTCGCTGGTGCAGTTCTTCCGCAACCATGCTCTGCTGGCCAGCGGGCGCGCCAACCAGCATCAGTGGTACACGGTCAAAGGTGGCAGTATCGAGTATGTGCGCCGGATAGATGCCGCGCTGCGGTCGCGCGGATGCGACATCCGTCTTGCAGCTCCGGTAGATAACGTACAGCGGAATGAGACCGGCGTAACGGTTACAAGCCAGGGCCACGCCGATCAGTTTGACGAGATCATCCTTGCGACCCACTCGGACCAGTCGCTGGCCATTCTGGGCGACAATGCCACGGCGGATGAGGCCGCGGCCCTTGGCGCGATCCGCTATCAGCCCAATCACGCGATCCTGCATTGTGACGAAAGCCAGATGCCAAAGCGGCGCGCCTGCTGGTCCAGCTGGACCTATCGCTCGCAAGCCGGGGATGTCGGCGTGACCTATTGGATGAACCGCTTGCAGAACATCCCGGACAGCGATCCGCTCTTTGTATCGTTGAACGCGTCTTCGCAAATTGCCGAGGACAAGATTTATGACCAAGTCGAGTTTGCCCACCCGGTTTTCGATAAAGCCGCGCTGAAAGCGCAGGGGCAAATTCGCGACATGCAGGGACAAAATCACACCTGGTACGCCGGAGCTTATAACCGGCACGGGTTCCACGAAGACGGGATCGCCAGCGCGATGCATGTCGTCGACCGCTTGCGCGGCGCCCCGCACATAACCGGAGCTGACAATGGCATTCTTGAAAAAGATCCGGCCATCCATGTGGCCGCCGAATAGACCTACTTTCCGCGCAGCACTGCTGTCTCTCGCCTTGCTTTCGTCAGGTGAGGCAGTGGCATCGCCTCTGTCCAGCGAACTGAGCGATCCCAAGCTTTTGGGCAGCTCGACATTTAGGTTCTTGGGCCTGCCTGTCTATGACGCCAAGCTATTCACGCCCGCTGGAGCGGCATTCAATTGGACCGAGGATTTCGGGTTGCAACTGACTTATCGAAAAAACCTCGCACAAAAGGCTCTTGTAGAGTCGACGCTGGATGAGATGGCAAGGCAAGGCAATCCCGCGCCGACAAAAGCCCAGCTAGAGACCTGTTTTCAGGCAGTCAGCAAAGGTGACAGCTATCTGGCCATATCTGAAGGACCTAACAAAGTTGGGTTTTGGCGCAATGGTGCACAAACCTGCACACTAACCAACACCGGCATCAAGAAATCGTTCATGTCGATTTTTCTTGGCGACAACACTCGGTCCGCCAGTTTTACACGGCAATTGAAGGGGCAGTGATGCTGTATCCCCGGGTCAGCCTCTATGCGCTGATGCTCGCTGCGGCGGGTATCCCGCTCTATATTCACCTGCCGCGTTTTGCGGCGGTGAATTTGGGCATTGGCCTTGGGGTGATCGGAACCGTGCTGCTGGTGATCCGGCTGGTCGATCTGGTGCAAGACCCGCTGATCGGCTGGGCCATCGACCGCTGGCCGGGCGCGCAGCTGCTGTTTGCAGCTCTGGCGGCGCTGGGGCTGGCGGTCGGGTTTCCGCTGCTGTTCGGCCTGCCGGATGGGGCAAGCGTTGGCGCGCTGGTCGCCATCCTCGTGCTTCTGTTTTCGGCCTACAGCCTAGGCACCATCCTGCTTTACGGGCGCAGTGCAACTTTGGCCAAACAGGCCGACCCGCAAGAGCTGATGCGCCTCGCCGCCTTCCGCGAAGGCGGGCAACTGACCGGAGTCGTTCTGGCCGCCAGTGCCCCGGCTCTGTTCGTTGCCTTCGGCGCACAGGGACAGGGCTACCCCGCCTTTGGTCTGTTTTTGGGTGCGCTTGCGCTCCTAACTCTGATCGTAACCATACCAATGTGGCGTCGTACGCCAATCACGGGCGAGGGCATCTCATTCACCGCGCTCGGACAATCCGGCGCCCTCCGCCTGTTGGTTCTGGCGCTGATCAACAGCCTGCCGGTAGCCCTGACCGCCACGCTGTTTCTGTTCTTTGTCGAGGACAAACTGCAACTTTCCGGAATGGCTGGCCCATTGCTGATCCTGTTCTTCCTCAGCGCTGGGGCCAGCGTGCCCCTCTGGGCGCGACTCAGCAATCGGATCGGCCCGAAACAGACGCTGATGATCGCCATGCCGCTGGGCATCGCTTCCTTCATCGGCGCGGCCACCCTCTCAGCCGGAGAGCTGACCATCTTTGCCCTGATCTGCCTAGCCTCCGGCGCAGCCGCAGGGGCGGATATCGTGATCCTGCCCGCCATGTTTTCCGTGGTGCTGACACGCGCGGGGCTGAATGCCTCCGCCGCGTTTGGCATCTGGTCTTTCGCTGGCAAGCTGGGCCTCGCGCTCGCTGCCTTTTTCACCCTGCCCCTGCTGGAACGCAGCGGCTTTTCACCCGGTCAAGCCAACTCGGCACAGGCTCTAAACACACTCACATTCGCCTATGCCCTGCTGCCCTGCATCCTGAAGCTGGGCGCATTTGGGATGGTCTTAACCCTGCCTACGGAGGTCCCAGCCAAATGAATACGATTGTTGTGATTTTGCTCGCCATCCTCGTTATCGTGGCGGTCAAAAGACGGTTCCTGAGCTTTCGCTCACAATCTCCGGCTGACTATTCGGGAACGGGGCCGGAGTTTTCCCTGACCAAACACCTGAACGGAGATATCCTGTCCGAGGGGCTGATCTACGGCCCCAATGGCAAGATGTCGAACAGCTTTGTCGCGCGCATGGTCGGTGAATGGGATGGAAACACGGGCACTCTGGCCGAGTGGTTCACCTATTCCAACGGCAAGCAGATGACCCGAAAGTGGTATCTGACACTGGGCACCGGCAACACGTTCACAGCCACAGCGGACGATATCGTCGGTGAAGGCAAGGGCGTGATTTCGGGCTCGACCGTCAAGCTGTCCTACCGGATCATCCTGCCCGAAGACGCCGGAGGGCACACGCTCGACGTCACCGACTGGATGTATCTGACCGAAAACGGAGCGATCATGAACCGCTCAGAGATGCGCAAATTCGGCCTCAAGGTGGCGGAACTGGTGGCAACTATGCGACCCGCTCCCGAGGTGCAGACCGCGCATGTACCCGGAGCAAACGGGTATGATGCGGACGCTGAAAACAGGCCGCTACAATGACCCGGCTTCGTTTTCTGATCTCACTGGTCGCAATCACCAGCCTGACGCTGCTCGCGGCCTGCTCGGCTAAACCGCGGGTGCCCAAAAGCTTTCTGTCCGACCGGCATCTGAACCTCGAAGAGTTCTTCGAAGGCAAAACCGTGGCTTATGGTCAGTTCCAGGACATTCTGGGCAACGTGCCGCGCCGTTTCACGGTTGAGATTGACGGCACATGGGACGGAGAAACCCTGACCCTGGTCGAGGATTTCGTCTACGATGACGGCGCAACCGAACAACGTGTCTGGACCCTGACTAAAACCGGCGAAGACACCTGGACCGGCACGGCTCCGGGTGTTCTTGGTGTGGCCGAAGGGATCGAGCGCGGCGATACCTTCAACTGGAAATACAAGATCGACCTGCCAATCAAAGAGGGCACTATGCGGGTCAATTTTGACGACTGGATGTGGCTTCTGGAAGAGGACCGTCTGCTGAACCGCGCCTATGTTTCGCGTTTTGGCGTCCGTATAGGCGAGGTCATCCTGTTCTTCGAGAAACTGTGACGGCCCGACGGGGCCTCGGCGCGCTGATCTGGCTGCTCCGCCCTGTCGCGTTCATAGAAGATAAACTCATCAACCCAACCGAATATCTTGTTCGACTCGGGCTGACGCGACTCAGAGGGCGGTGGCGCGGCCTTGGCCTTCACTTGAGCACGCTCGACCTCGGCCCACAAGAAGAACAACCCGCGTCGGGTGCCGTTGAGATGTTCAGGTATTTTTACCCACACCACCTGTGAGGAATTTCCGGATTTCTGCTCGATTTTTGCCCCCGGGTTTCTAACGCCCTTTAGCCAAAGGATAGCAAATATTGCTGAATCTGCCAATTTTTTCGAATCGCGCAAGCGGAAATCCACTCGAAAGTCGCCATTGAACACGCTTGAATATTAATGGAAATTTCACAAGCAACCAAAGGTGGTATCACTGACCGGCACCTCTACCTCAAGCGCTTCCCGTTTTGGCGGAATCAAAACCGATCCACAAAAACCTGGCATTGACGCACAAGTGTTTCGCTTGGATACAAGTCTCCCACCATTAGCGAAAAGCACTCTTATCCATTCCTTCGATCTCTCTGAATGTCAGTAACGCATAAGAGTGCAATTTTTGACCCGCTCCAAACGAAATGCGGTTAACTAACTGATAATATGAATGAAATTCCAGAACTATCGACTATTTAACCATATGTGTGCAGGCGAAACTCATAACCTTGCAGAAACACATATATGCGTTCAAAACGCACTCTTATGCGTTAATGACACTGAAAAAAGTGGTGAGCCGTGCAGGATTCAAACCTGAGACCCACTGATTAAAGGTCAGAGATACCTAGAATTTGACGTGAAACCGCACTTCGTGTCATGTCGTATCACACTGGCGCGGTCACATACTTAAACACCAGTAAAATATAAACGTATACTATTGTCCCCCGGGTCATAGGGCGTCTAAAATAGTCTCACATTGTGTCATGCAATCTAGCGGATTTTGTCCCCTACAAGTCCCCCAGAGATGTTTTCGGTGAAGCTTGAGCTAAACGAACCTTATCTAAAGAGGCTGGAAGCGCCGGAGGCAGGTCGGCTTGAGATATCGGATAAGAAGCGCGCCGGACTGAGACTAAGGGTTTACTCGTCTGGTCGGGCGGTCTGGATGTACGAAAAGCGCGTAAAGGGCGGCGCGAAGCGGAAGCACACCCTTGGTGTCTACTGTACTTGGAATGCCGCAGGGAATCGTGAGACAGGTCCAATTGGACTGGCAGAGGCCCGCAGGCTCGCGCTCGATATTGAGGCTGAAGCTGTCCGAGGGTTTGACCGCGTCTTGGATGCGGAGAACGCACGGCGGGAAGAACAGAAAGCTGCAGCGAGCATACAAACGGTCCGGAATGTGCTGGATACATATGCTGAGTTGCACCTCTCTAGCCTGAAATCAGGAGATGAGCGAAAACGCCAGCTACTGGACGCACTTTCAAAGCACCTTGAGCATCCGGTTGGTGACCTGACCCGCGCCAGCCTCCAAAAGCCAATTGATGACAAGGCCAAGGAAGGCAAACTGTTTATGGCGAACCGCATCAGGGCCGCTCTTAAGCACTTCACGCGTTGGGCTTGGCGACGGGAGTACATCGAAGAGGATGTGGGCGACCGATTGGAGCGCGCCACGAAGGAACGTGTACGAGAGCGTGTGTTGTCTCTCGAAGAAGTTCGGGAAATCTGGTCGAAGTCTTTCGAACTCGGTGACCTGTGGGGGCCGTTGCTGCGGCTGCTCTTGCTAACTGTTCAACGCCGCAGTTCGGTCACTGGACTACGTAAGAGCGAACTGGATCTAAAACGCATCCGCTTCAAAAAAGCCATAGCCGATGAAAAGAATGACCGCGCGCATATCACACACCTTTCACCCCCAGCGTTGATCGAAATTGAACACGCTTTGAAACGACTGGAAAAGTTGGAAGACGCAGAAGAAGACTTCCTTTTCAGCACGACGGGACGAACGCCCGTATCCGGTGGGAGCAAGGCTAAAAGTCGGCTGGACATGCATCTAGACAAAGAGTTCGAACACTGGCGATTTCATGATATCAGGACAGCTTTTGCAACGCACATGGCAAAGCGCAGTGTATCTGAGTCCGTAGTGGATCGCGTCCTCAACCACGCAGCGACAGCGTCAAAGGCCAGCGCGGTTGCTCGTGTATACAATCAGGCTGAATTGCTAGCCGAACGCTCCGTTGCACTAGACCAGTGGGCGGAACTAGTTACTGAATGGGATATTTTGCTTGGAAAATAGATACTTGCCCGTTTTCGACGATAACGGTGCCTACGTGAATAACCCTGGGCTTACGTTATTGGCGTTGATGAACTGTCCAGAGGATGAAACAGAAGCGAGCCAGTTTCGCCAAATAATTCAGGCCGAGAGTGAGGCCAAGTTGAACGCCCCAAACAGGGACCAATCAGAAATCACGCAGTCTATATTGAATAGGTATGCACGCCGACTAAACAGAGGTGACCTTTCCGGCTACGTCACTTTGTTCATTGCCGAGCTTCATTCGATGGATAAAAAAGTCAGCCTTACTAGAGCTATCGCCAGCACAGTGGCATTTGCTGGAGACGCCGATGAGCAGTTTGGAGCCGGGCTCCCACTATCTGAGCGAGATGTACGAAAGCACTTTTACAAATACAAAAACGGTGCTCACTTTTGGGCTGCCAGACTGCAATTTCCAGAGACTTTTTTGGCAGCCGGGTCGACACTGGGCGGTTTGGCAGAGTTCATGGGTTATGCGAGGATCTACCAAGACCACCTTGAAGCGGTGCTTGACCCACAAACGAAATGGCACCCGTGGCGCGTGCCACCCTGTTTCTTAGCGCCTGCACGCCCTGTGCGTTCTCCGATGCCCAAGAAAAGCTACATTGATGAGGCGCAATAAACCCCTAATTTCGGGTGCGTACTTTTTCTCCCCATTCTATTTCCGCCCACAATTTTAACGCAGCTTCAACACATCACAAACAACCGTCAGGTGTTGAAAATGACCGCAGCCGCAGGAGACCGCCTGCTATCAGTGAGGGATACCGAAGCCATTCTTGGCTGTAGCGTCGCCACTGTATGGCGCAGGGCCGCCACTGGGAAAATCCCGGAACCAGTAAAGGGCTCAGATTTCGCAGTCGTCAAAGCCCCGATTCACAACCCAACCGGCAAACGCGGAAAAACAAAACCCTGTCTCAAAAACTGCGACGAGACCGTCGTAGAATTTGCGACGATAAAAACGGAGGCGACGCAATAAATGCGACGGGCCGTATCAATATTTGCGACGAAAACACCCGATTTCAGCAGGTCTCCCGTCGCAATATTTAAGACATCCTTAATCTTCCAGGGGGTCTGGGGGAAACGGACACCTTCCACACCAACAATCCTACGAATGAGGCAAGAGCAATGACGGACAATGATGAAGACAAAATCGGCAGACCTCTGACAGAGGCAGAAGACAAGGCTGTAAATATCAAAGACCTGCCGAAAGTTGGGGTAGCGTTTCGCGGCTCTCAAAGCGAGGGTCAGGTTGTGTCCCATAGCGAAGGGGCACTGAACAGATATTCGGCACGGATGACGACAATCTGGCTGCCGCGCTTACTCAGCAAAGCTTGAAGGTACTGGGCAAGTGGGAAGCGGGGGACGGGCCACAAGGCAATGACGAGCGCGACTTCATGATGTCGATTATTGCTGACCTACGCCCCAAAGATGCAATCGAACGTATGTTGGCGGTTCAATTGGCAGCAAGACGCCAAAACGCACAACCTTGTCCAACTCTGGTCTTGTGCGTAGCCTTTGGGGCCATGTGCAACCTCTACTCCAACACCATCCCAGCC